>JAVBRE010000237.1:0-15992 GCA_031548325.1 Desulfovibrionaceae bacterium | reverse complement strand
GGCAACGGGGCGGTCTGCCGTGATGCCGCGTCAAATCCGCGCTTTCTTTGTCTGACGGCAGACCGCCCCGTTGCCGCCCGGCTTTCTTGTACGGTCCGAGGCGAACCGTCGCCATTGACGGAGAAGCGGAGTTCCCCTATGGTGCCGGTGAAAGGTACGCGGGGCATGAGACCCCGCCGCAAGGGAAGACGGTGCGAATCCGTCGCGGACCCGCCGCTGTAACCGGAAAGATCGCCCGCATATGCCACTGTTTCTTCGGGAAATGGGAAGGCGCGGAACGATCGCCTGATCCGGAAGCCAGAAGACCTGCCTTTCGCTTTTTATGTTTCCGGCTCGTGGTGCGGCCTGGAAATCGCTCTGCAATGAAAAACGGTATTGCGGACCGCCCTTGGGGCGGTCCGCTTTTTTATTCATCGCGGCAAGGCAGGAGTATGGCGCGACATCGGTTTATCCTCATTTTGGGGATTCTGTTTCTGGCCGCGGCCGGGGCGCATCCGGCCCTGGACCGGCTCAGCCGCCCGCCCGCGCCGCCGTCGCGGCCGCAGCGCATCGTGTCGCTGTCGCCGGGCATAACGGAGACGCTTTATGCTTTGGGTCTGGGGCCTTTCGTGGTCGGCGTGACCAGCTTTTGCGGCTATCCGCCCGAAGCCGCCCTGCTGCCCAAAGTGGCGGGTTTCAGCGAGGTCAACTTTGAAGGCGTGCTGCGCGTGCGGCCCGACCTGGTGGCCCTGCCCGAAGACCACATGCGGGATAAACAGTTTCTGCAGCGCATGGGCTTGCCCGTGCTGACCCTGGACACGCTGTCCCTGTCCGGACTGCTGCGGACCATAACCGTGCTGGGCAGAAGCACGGGCCGGGCGGAAGCGGCAAACGCGCTGACCGCGAAACTGGCAAAAGCCATGGCCGACGCGAAAGCCGTCGCAGAAGGGCGGCCCAAGCCCAGGGCGCTTCTCGCGGTCATGCGCGCGGACCAGGGCTCGGGCGGCATCGCGGAGATTCACGTAGTGGGCAAGGACGGTTTTTACAACGAACTGATCGCGGCGGCGGGCGGGCGCAACGCCTATGCGGGCGACCTGGCCTTTCCCCGCCTGTCCCGCGAGGCCATGCTCTTTCTTGACCCCGAAGTCATCGTTGAAGTGCTGCCCCCCGGCGTGGACCCCGAAGCCGCGAAACGCGACTGGCAAAGTCTGTCGTCGGTCAGCGCCGTGAAAACGGGACGGATATTTTTGCTGACGGACCAGGCGCACACCGTGCCCGGTCCGCGTTTCGTGCTGACTTTGGCCCTGCTTTCGAAGGCGTTCCATCCTGAAACCGCTCCGGCGCGGCTCTGAGGCCTTTATGCTGCAAGTCCGCGACTTTTCTTTCGCCTTCAACGGCAAGCCCGTGCTGCATGCAATTAGCTTCGCCCTGGTCAAGGGCGGGTTTTTGTCCGTCATCGGGCCCAACGGCGCGGGCAAGTCGACCCTGCTCAAAAGCCTGCTGCGCCTGCACGAGGGGGGCCATTCCTCGGGCGAGATTCTGGTCAAGGGCAGGAGGCTTTCAAGCTACAGCCAGCGGGAACTGGCGAAAATCATCTCCTATGTGCCCCAGGCCGGGGGCTGGATACCGCCCTTCACGGTAGAGGAATTTCTGCTGCTCAGCCGCTATCCGCACGGCGCGCCGGGCCTGGCGGCGAAAGAGGCGGACCGTGCGGTCACGGCCAGGGCCCTGGCCCTGACCGGCATGGAAGCCCTGGCGCGGCGCGGCCTGAAAACCCTGTCCGGCGGCGAGAGGCAAAAGGCCTATCTGGCGGCGGCCTTGGCCCAGGAGGCGGAACTCATGCTGCTGGACGAGCCGGCGTCCTTTCTGGACCCCAAACACGCGGCCGACCTGCACGCCCTGTTGCGCACGCTGAACCGGGAACAGGGCCTGACCATGGTCACGGTGACCCATGACCTGAACCATCCCTTGAGCGCCGGGGGCCAGGCGCTGGTTCTGCGCGAAGGCCGGCAGATTTTTTTCGGCCCCGTGGCGGGCCTGCTGGAAAACAGCGTGCTGGAAGGGGCCTACAATCACCGGTTCACCTATGTAACGCATCCACGCACCGGCCGTACGGCCGTGCTGGCGGAATGACGGAGACCGTATGCGCGGCCCCACAAAACGAAAGCTTCTTGTTTTCCTCGGCATGCTCTGCCTTGCCGTGCTGCTGGTCAGCGCCTTCGGCGGCATGAGTCTGATATCGCCCTTCGCCATCTGGCAGACGGGCAGCCCGGATGCCGAGGTCTTCTGGCGGCTGCGCCTGCCCCGCACCATGGCGGCCTTTCTGACCGGGGCCGGGCTGTCCATGAGCGGCATGGCCTTTCAGGCACTGTTCCGCAACCCTTTGGCCACGCCCTTCACCCTGGGTGTTTCCAGCGGGGCGGCGCTGGGGGCCTCGCTCTATTTCGGGCTGGGCGCGGGCCTGTCCTTTCTGGGCGGCTCGGGCAGTCTTGTCGCGGCGCTGGCCGGGGGGCTCTTGTCCATGGCGCTGGTCTACGGCATCACCAGGGCCAAGGGCGGCCTGTCCACAGCGGTCATGCTGCTGGCCGGGGTAGTCATCAGTTTCTTCTTTTCCAGTCTGGTCATGCTCATTCAGTACTTGTCCGGGGCTTATGATTCGCTGCGCATCATGCACTGGCTGATGGGCTCGCTGGCGGGCCTGGAAATCGCGCGCCTGGCGGACCTGGCTTTTGTGGTCGCGGCCGGGGCTCTGGTTCTGCATCGTCTGGCCCCGGAAATAGACCTGCTCTGCGCCGGCGAAGAACTGGCCGCCAGCCGCGGGGTACTGGTGAAGCGCACAAAAATTCTGATTTTCATCACTTCCTCGGTCATGGTGGGCACGGCGGTGTCGCTGGCCGGGCCCATCGGCTTTGTGGGCATGATGGTGCCGCACATCTGCCGTCTGCATTTCGGCTGGAACCATCGGCAACTGCTGCCCGCCGTCATTGTCATGGGCGGCTGCTTTCTGGCGCTGTGCGATCTGTTTTCCCGCGTGATTCTGGCCCCGGCCGAAATGCCCGTGGGCATCATCACAGCCCTGATCGGCGGGCCCTTTTTTCTCTGGACCCTGTTCCGCTCCCACCGGGGGGGCGACATGTTTTGATTTTGACCGGACCCGTAACGTTTGCAGGAAGGTATCCATGCGTTTTCGATTCGTCGCCGTGATTGTGCTGATGGCCTCGGCTTGCCCGGCCCTGGCCCAGGAACCCGTGAAGCGGGAAGGGGCCAAACAGGACCCCGCCCAACTGGAAACCGTGGTGGTCACGGCCGGCCGCGTGGCCGAAAAGCCCACCGCCGTGCCCCAGGCCATGACCGTGATCCCCCAGGAAGAAATCAAAAAGCACCAGTACCAGGACCTGGGCGGCCTTTTGCGCAACTACGGCATACAGGTTGACTCGTATTCCCCCAATCAGGCGAGTTCGGGCATCACCATGCGGGGCATGCGCAGCAATCTGTTCGGCAACGATTTGCAGGGCGGGGTGCTGGTGCTGGTCGACGGCCGCCGCGCGGGCACGAGCAACATCAGCCTGATCCCCACGGTCAACGTGGAACGGGTCGAGATCATCCGCGGCCCGGCCGCGGCGCAGTACGGTTCTTCCGCCATAGGCGGGGTCGTCAACATCATCACCAAGCGCGGCGGCGCAACGCCATCCGTCGCGGCGGAAGCCGGATACGGCTCCTGGGATACGATGCGGGCCCTGGGCGAAGGGGCCTGGGCGTACGGGCCCGTCGATTTTTCCGGCGGCGTTTCGTACCTGTCGGCCAATGATTACAAGACCGGAGACGACAAGCGGTATCGCAACACCGGCCTGGACCACAACGTGGGGTACAGCTTCAACGCGGGCCTCAACTTTCTGGACGAGCACCGCCTGGGCCTTGTCATACAGGGCGTGGACGGCAACGACCTGGGCAACTCCGGCGACTTTCGCAACATCACGCCCGAAGCGTACCTCAACCAGTACAACCGCTCTCTGGACCTGAGCTACGAAGGCGGGCGCAAGGACGCGGGCCTGGGCTGGAAGGCCCGTTATTACCACGGCAACAACTATTACCGGTCCAGCGATCCCGTGTGGGGCAACAGCAAGACCCAGACGGAATTTCAGGGCGCGCAGGGCCAGGTGAGTTTCACGAAAAGTTTTCTGACCCTGACCGGCGGCGGGGACTGGCAGAAATACCGCACCCGGCTGCTGGCCGACTACAATCTGGAAACCCAGGCCAGCACCTATAATGTGGGCGCGGGCTTCCTTCTGGCCAAGCTGGCTTTCTGGGACGACCTGCTCATCGTCAGCGGCGGGCTGCGCTACGACAAGTATTATGTGGAAGCCAACGACGACAAGACGGACTTCAACCACAGCAGCCCTTCGTTGGGTCTGGCCGTGAACCCCCTGAAATGGCTGACCCTGCGCGCCAACTACGGCGATTCCTACCAGGCGCCCAGCGCCCAGCAACTGCTGGGTTTTGACGGCGGGGCGTGGAGCCGCTACATCGGCAACCCCAATCTGGACCCGGAACAGGGCCGGGGCTGGGACGCGGGTTTCGACATCCACCACAAATCCCTGAAGCTGGGACTGACCTATTTCTGGACGGACTACAAGGACGCCATCGCCGACAGGGCGGTTCCCGGCAGCTTTACTGACCGGGAATATTACAACATGGACGGCAAGACAAAATACCGGGGTCTGGAAGCCCAGGCCAGCTACGATATCGGCGAGTTTTTTGAATGGCCCTTCATGCTGCGGCCCTACGTCAATATGACCTATCTGTTCAAGTTCCACAACGATGAGCTGGACATGGACAGACCCAACGTCAGCAACATGAATCTGACTTACGGGTTGCAGCTCAACCATCCGGGCATCGGCCTGGATGTGGATCTGCGCGCCACCTATTTCGGCCACCGCAAGGAACAGGACTATATCATGGGCAGCTCAACATACGGCGAGATCGTGCGCAAAGGCGGCGAAACCGTGGTGGACCTGTTCGCCACGCAAACCTTGTACAAGTGGGACGGCGCGGGCACCCTCAGCCTGAAGGGCGAGATACGCAACATGTTCAACGTCAACTACGACGCCTATATGGGCTATCCGCTGCCGGGGGCTTCCTATTGGCTGGGACTGCGTTATGATTACTAGAAGCTGTCATATAATCACCTTTTTGCCCTCTGCCCGCGTCAGGCTCGCCTTGTGCGACAGTCATGTATGTTCATATACACTCCTGTCGCCCAAAGCTCGCCTTCCTTGGCAGAAAACAAAAAATTTGATTATGAGACAGCTTCTTGGGATACACTGAAAAGGGCCGGGAGACATTGACGATGAAAGCGTTGCAAATGGCGCGCGGCGGGGCGCGGCACGGGGCAAGGGGCATCATCCTGGCGGCGGTTTTTTCCGTCACCGCGCACGCCGCGCTGCTGGCGGGTTTTTTCGTCTATGTTCCCGCATCCCCGCTCGGCGGAGGCCTGGGCGGCCTGGGCGTGGAAATCAGTCTGGCCGGCCTCCCGCCGGGCATCGCAAACGGTGTTCCCGACGCGACCGGCGCGGGAGCGGGTTCCCCCGAGACGGACGGTCCGGCTCCGGTCGAACCGGCCGCGCCGGAAGCGCTGGAATCTGAACAGGCCGAGGCGGAAGCGCCGGCGGACGATGCCGTCGCCGTCGCGCTGCTGAAAGAAGAGCCGAAACCTCAGACAATCGAGCAGCCTCCAGCCGCGCAGCCCAAACAGGCGGCCAGGGCCCCCAAGCCGGAACGCAAAACGCGCCCTGAGCCCGCAAAACCACAGAAATCAGCCCCCAGGGACGCTGCGAGCGCGTCCGGCAGCGGGATTCCGGCTTCTCCCGGCGAGAGGCCCGGAGCGCCCGGCGACCTGCCTTTGGGCGCGCCCGAGGGAGTCCTTTCAGGTTCTCCGGAAGGCCTTGTCACGGGCGCGGGACCCGGCGGCGGAACCGGCAAGCCTGAACCGCTGGGAAGCGCCGTCAACCCCAAGCCCCGCTATCCGGAACTGGCTCGGCAGCGCGGCCAGGAAGGAACGGTCTTTCTGCTGGCCGAGGTGGATGCGCAAGGAGCGCCCCAAAGCGTCGTTGTGCAAAAGAGCAGCGGGCACACGCTTTTGGATAGCGCCGCCCTGCAAACCGTGCAGCGCTGGCGCTTCAATCCCGCCCGCCTGGCGGGTCTGGCCGTGGCCGGCCGCGTGCTGGTGCCGGTGCAATTCAGCTTGCACAATTAGAGCATTTTCATTTTGAAAATGCTCTGGCGGATACGGAGCGCAGCAACATATCCGCCCGCAAGCGAACAGCGCAGCGTGCCTTGAGCACAAGTCGTCACGGCTTGCGCGCATTCGGGGAAAGATATGCCTTTTGGTTTTGATGTTCGTGCATAAGGGGAAAATTCAAAGTTAATTTGCTTCAGAAGCTGTTTCAAAGCCGCCTTGGCTGCAAAAGCGGCCTTCGGGCATCCTCTGCGTCACCGGGTGAAAAGCCGTCTTGACGTGGCGCTGCCGCGCCGTCGTCGTTTTTCAGCCGCTTTCTCGCAGCAGCCGCGAATTCCCTTTTTCGCTTTAAGGGTGGTATTGAGACGGCTTCTAAGCCCTTCGCAACTGGTACGGCCACAGCCCAGAGGCTACCTTGTCAAAAATCGCATCCCGGGGTGCAGCCGCTAGTCTCGTTCCCAGTCCTTTATGAATTATACTATATAGAAATTCTATAATTACGAAAAATATATTGTATCGGCAATAGATAAACGCATTACTACTTGCTGTAACATACATATTTGTTTTGTATATAGTCTGTTCTGTGGAAAAAATTGCCTGTTTGGCCTGGTATGAATTTTGAGTGGCGGAGTTGCATACGCAAAGGAGAGGAGTATGGATTCCGTCAGCGCCTCGTATGGCGATTCGAAGATTTACTGTCCGTCGCCCGCCAGGGGCGAGAGCAAGCCCGCTCAAAATTCTTCCGAGGGCGCGGCCGCGTCTTCCCGTGATTCCGCGACCATCAGCCGCAAAGCCTATACCCTGGCGGAGCTGATGGGGCAGGAACGTCTCACCCGGCGTCTGGACGGCGTGGCCGCCGACGGCATGGCGGTTTCCGTCTCTCGCGCGGGCACGCCGCCGGCAAACGGTGCGGCTGAGGAGTATGCCTATTCGGTCAGCCTGAGCGGCAAGGACGGCTCCAGCCTGACTTTGGATTTTACGGGGAACGTGCGGATCGGCAAAACGGCGGACGGCCGGTATAGTGTGTATTTCGAGAACACGGACACGACGCGGGTCTACGACGCCGACGGCGGCTACAGCGAACAGGCGGGCTGCGCCCTTGAGCCGGACGCGGACTGCATTTACCTGAGCACCAGGCCGGGGTCCGCCGTGACGGCCGGGAACGGCAACAACCTGATCTTCGTGTACGGCGACAACACCACGGTCACGGGCGGCAGCGGCAACGACACGGTCATGCTGGCGCAGGACGGCACGGGGCATATCATCAACACCGGCGACGGCGACGACAGCGTTATCGGCAAGGATATACGCGACTGCAGCATCGACCTGGGGAACGGCGACAACACGCTCAGCCTGGGCACGAGCGCGAACTCCACCATCCGCGCGGGCGACGGCAAAAATACGATCAAGGCGTTCGGACTTGACGGCGGATCCCTGACCCTGGGCGACGGCAACAATGACTTGAATCTTCACGGGGTGTTCGGCGGGGGGACGGTGGTCGTGGGGGACGGCCGGAACAGGGTCGTCATCGACGGCGTGGGCCAGGACAACATTTTGACGGGCCGTCAGTCCAGCGGCAGCGTAAGCCTGGGCAACGGCGACAATGAAGTCACGATATACATACTATACCAGGAATCGTCCTTCAGCCTGGGGGACGGCAACAACAGGCTGGATATTCACAGCATCCGCCAGCGCGGCTCCCTGACCTTAGGCGACGGCGACAACAATCTCAAGGTTTTTCTGGTGACGGACGATGCGTCGCTGCAAGTGGGTAACGGCAACAACAGCATCGGGCTTTTCGACGTCAGCGGCCGGGCTTCCGTCTCCGTGGGCGACGGCGACAACACGGTTTCGCTGTTTTACGCGCAAGGTCAATCTTCGGTGGGCCTGGGGCACGGCGACAATACACTGGACGTTTACACCATGCTGGACCAGTTCGGCCTGAGCCTGGGCAACGGCAACAACCGCGCCGCGATCGGCTATATGAAGAACGACGCCTCCCTGACCCTGGGCGACGGGCATAATGCGCTGCTGATCAACTCTCTGGCCGACAACGCATCCGTCAGTCCGGGCGACGGCGACAACGCCGTGCTGGTAAACGGCGTGTCCGACGCGGCAACGCTGCGCGTGGGCCGCGGGAACAACCTGTTGGGCTTCGGAGAGGTCGCCGCGACAGCTTCGGTTGGCTTCGGGGACGGCAAAAACCGGGTCTTCGCCAGGGAAAAGCCGAAAGGTTTCGTGTTCTCCGGCCCGGATGAGGAAGAACCCCAGGCCCTTGAGGGCACGGGCGGCGATTATCTGAAGAAGCTCAAAAAGTTGGAAGAAGAGCGCCGCAAACGGCTGGGCCTGGATCTGCCCAAGGGACTCCAACAGGCCTTCGCCGATCTGACCGGCCCGCAGGAACCGACCTTCGCTTTTTTCGCGCCGCGCGACTGGTCCGACAGCGTCTGGAGCAAGCGGCCCGAAGTATTGCCCGCGCTCCGCAAAACGCCGTATTTCACGCCGGAAGAGGGCGATTTGCGCTAAGGCTGCCGGCAAAGTCCTCTTTGTCGGCAGCCCGCCGTGAAGCGTATCGTATAAGTTCGGTAATTTGTCCTTCCTCGGACGGACTTGTCATAGCCTCAGGGATTTTTTCGCCCAAAAAACAGAATAATCCGCCAATTCGCGGCAAAACCAAAGAAAATTCAAATCCTCACACTCCAGAAAGCCATTGCGCTCAAAAAAAACCATTTATCAGCGCATCCTTCACTCGCAGACACCGTCGATGATCTCGCAGCCCTTGGCTTCCAGAGCTTTTTCCACCCAGGACCGATCGGATTTTCCCTGTATGGCGGCTTCGTATTTCGCCTTGTCGGCGGCGGAAAACTTTTTGGCCGCCTCAAGCAGCGCGGCGGCGTCCCGGCGGGGAATGACGATGACGCCGTCGCTGTCGCCGAGAATGATGTCGCCGGGATTGACATGTATATTGCCACAGGCGATGGGCACGTTGATTTCGCCGGGGCCTTCCTTGAAGGGGCCGCCCGGGGTCGAGCCGGTGGCGTAGACGGGAATGCCGAGCTCGTACAGGGCGTTGACGTCGCGGATGGGGCCGTCGAAAACAAAACCGCCGGCTTTTCTGAACTTGGCATATGCCGCCATTATTTCACCCATGAGGGACTGGCTGCGGTCGCCGGCGTTGGACACCACGATGATGTCGCCCTCTTCGATCATGTTCAGAGCCTTGTGCAGCATCAGGTTGTCGCCGGGCCGGGCCTTGACGGTAAGCGCTGGGCCGACCATGGAACCGCTGAAAGGCTTGCTGATCAGGCGGATTGCGGAGCTCATGGCGCTGATGCGGCCCATGCAGTCGGCCACGTTGGCCGCGGGCAGCGACTTGAAGGCTTCAATGATGTCTTTGGGGGGAAGCTTTCGTTTCAGAAAGACGCGAAATCCGGTGCTCATGATCTATCTCCTTGCATGCGGCATCGCCGCCGTTGTTTGAACCGATGGAAAAAAGCCTTTTGTCAGCTGTAACGCGTGGAGTCCCACAGGGCGTACACCTCTTCCGTGGTCTTCGGCGTCAGGCCCTTGAGTTCGGCTTTCCAGCCCATCTCGGCCGTCCGCTTCATGCGTTCCGCGGCCGCTCGGGTCATCAGCGGCATGATGCCGCACTCTTCCATGAGCGCGGCGCGGTCCTCGGTTTCGTGAGCCCTGCGGTCGGCATGGATGACGCTGCTTCTGACCCGGCGCTGCATGGCTTCGGCAAAAGTCGGCTTGCCCGAAGTGGAGTTGAGGGACTCGAGCAGATCTTGTTCCAGGCCGAGTTTGTGCGCGAGAAGCAACGTTTCCGTGGCCAGCGCCTCTGTGCCCTTGGTATAGGAACTGCGTACGAGCTTCAGACGCGAAGCCATGCCCGCCGCACCGCGCATGAATTCCATGTCCATCCGGTAGGGCTTCATGGCGTCGATCATTGCTGTCCGGCTAACGGCCGGCAGCTGTGAAAAGCACCTCGAACCGCATGGCGGGCAGGGCCTTTTCCGCCAGCCCCTTGGACATGAAATAGCCCGCTTTGCAAAAAGTATATAGAGAATATTTATCGGGTCATGACTAGGAGCTGTCTCCAAATAAATTTTTTGCCCAAATAGCCTTGTCATCGGCCCTTTTTTCGACTCGGCCCATCCGGGCCCTCGCCCTTCGGGCACCGCCTGCGGCGGCGTGTACTCCGCCTTCCTGGCTCCATGAGCTGGTCGAGTACCATCAGAGTACACTTCCTTCGCAAAAAGGGCCGGATTCCTCGCTCTTGGAGCAAAATCTTTTACTTAGAGACAGCTCCTCAGAAAGCGCCGACTACAGGGTCCGGCATTTCGCGGTCAGATACTTCGCCTCGTTTATACCCCCGGGGCACGCCTCTTCTTCGGACCCGGCGCGGTTGTCGGCGGGGCGTTTTATTTTTTTCACTTATAGAATTTTAGAACAAACAAATTTGACAATAAAAGTGCTTGACTTCACAATCTTGAATCAATATTTTTTTATTGATTCAATTGTATCGATAAAAAGGAGCAAGCCATGGCGGAGACCCGTCCCGCTATTTCAAAGCCCGCGCTTGAACGGGTCGTGCGCTATCTGCACTATGTCAAAGCGCTGCCCGCCGACGGGCCGCCGAACATATCGGCGACCTTTATTGCCGAGGCCCTGGCCCTGAACCAGGTGCAGGTCAGAAAAGATCTGGCCTGCGTCTGCAGCGGGGGCAGACCCAAAACCGGTTACCTGCGCAGGACCCTGGTGCGCGATATCGAGCACTTTCTCGGCTATGACAATCTGACGGACGCGGTGGTCGTGGGCGTGGGCAACCTGGGCAAGGCGCTTATGGCCTACAACAATTTCACGGCCTTTGGGCTGAACATCGTGGCGGGCTTTGACGCGGACCCTGAAAAGGTCGGTTCCGAGGTCTGCGGCAAAAAGATTTTCGACGTGAACAGGGTCGCCAACCTTTGCCGGCGGCTGAACGCGCGCATCGGCCTGATCACCGTGCCTGCGGACAAGGCCCAGGATGTCTGCGCCCTGCTGGTCAAGGGCGGCATCCGGGCTATCTGGAATTTTTCCCCGGCCAATTTGACTGTTCCCGCCAGCGTGGCCGTCAAAAACGAAAGTCTGGCGGCATCTTTCACCGTGCTTTCGCGCATGCTGGCCAAGAGTTTCGAGACGCACGGATTTGATTAAGAACATTGCGCGGGGGAATCCCGCGCGTTTTATACACCAACCTACGGAAGTCGCCATGATGAACACCACAGCCACCAGTCCCGGTGCGGACGGGACCTGCCGAAAAGGGCGGGTTCCGGCGCACACCTTTTCCTCAAAATTCGACCGGGTCTGCGAGGTGCTGGACAAGCACAAGCGCAACCCCCACAAGCTGATCGCCATTCTTCAGGAAATACAGGAAGAGTACGCGTATCTGCCCGAAGAGATCATGACCTACATATCCACCGCGCTCGGCATTTCTCCCTCCAGCGTATACGGGGTGGCCACCTTTTACTCGCACTTCACCCTTGAGCCAAAGGGCAAGTATATCATCAAGGTCTGCGACGGCACGGCCTGTCACGTCAAAAAATCCGAAGAGATTCTGAATGTGCTGGAAAGCGAACTGGGCCTGAACGCCAAAAAGAAAACCACGCCGGACATGCTTTTCACCCTTGAAACGGTGGCCTGTCTGGGCGCCTGCGGGCTCGCGCCCGTGGTGGTGGTCAACGACGACGTGCACGGCGCGATGAACAGGGAAAAAACCCTGGCCCTGCTTGAGGACATCAGAAAACAGGAGAACGGCAATGGCGCCCAGGGTTAATCTTGAGGAACGGAAAAAGGCGTTTGAAGAGCGCATAGCCGGGCACAAGGGCCGGATCATCATCTGCGCGGGCACGGGCTGCATGGCCAACGGCTCCATGCGTATTTACAACCGCTTCAAGGAAGCCGTGAAAAGCCGGGGCCTGACCATCACCGTGTCCATGGAAAAGGAAAAGGTCAAAGCCGACTACGTCATGTCCGAAAGCGGCTGTCAGGGTTTTTGCCAGATGGGTCCTTTGGTGACCATCTATCCTCAGGGCATTTTGTACACCAAGGTCACGGCCGACGACGTGGACGAAATCGTGGAAAGCACGATCATGGGCGGCAGACCCGTGGAACGGCTGCTCTACCAGACCCCGGACACGGAAGAGCGCATCGCGGACATGGACAAGATACCTTTCTACGCCCGGCAGCACCGGCTGATGCTTAAAGCCTGCGGGCACGTGGACGTGCGCGATCTGGACGAATATATCGCGAACGGCGGCTATTTCATGGCCAAAAAGGCCGTGCTGGGCATGACGCCTGAAGACGTGTGCAAGGAAATTCTTTCTTCCGGCCTGCGCGGCAGAGGGGGCGGCGGTTTTCCCACGGGCCGCAAGTGGGACCTGACCCGGCAGCAGAAAAACGACGTGAAATACGTCATCTGCAACGGCGACGAAGGCGACCCCGGCGCGTTCATGGACCGCTGCGTGATGGAAGGCAACCCCCACAGCGTGCTTGAAGGCATGATCATCGCGGCCAAAGCCGTTGAAGCCACCGAAGGCTACATCTACGTGCGCATGGAATACCCCCTGGCCGTCGCCCGCCTGAAACAGGCCACTGTCGACGCGCGCGAAGCGGGCATTCTGGGCGAGAATATCTTTGAATCCGGCATGAGCTTCGACATCCAGGTCATGGAAGGCGCGGGCGCCTTCGTCTGCGGCGAGGAAACGGCGCTCATGGCGTCCATCGAGGGCCGGCGCGGCATGCCGCGGCCCAAGCCTCCCTTTCCGGCGGAAAAGGGTCTTTTAGGCAAGCCCACGGTCATCAACAACGTGGAAACGCTCGCCTGCGTGCCGGTCATCATGCAAATGGGGGCGGACACCTACAACAAGCTGGGCACGGCCACGTCCAAGGGCACAAAGACCTTTGCCCTGACCGGGCACGTGGCCAACACCGGCCTTATCAAAGTGCCCTTCGGCGCGACTTTGCGCGAGATCGTGTACGGCATCGGCGGCGGCGTGCTGGACGACGACGGCCATCTGCAAAGCGGCGACTTCAAGGCCGTGCAGATCGGCGGACCTTCGGGCGGCTGCCTGACCATGGAACATCTGGACATGCCGCTGGATTATGAAAATCTGCAATCCGTGGGCGCCATGGTGGGTTCCGGCGGGCTGGTGGTCATGAACAAAGAGACCTGCATGGTGAAGATCGCGCGTTTCTTCATGCAGTTCACACAAAACGAGTCCTGCGGCAAATGCGTCATCTGCCGCGAAGGCACGCGGCAGATGCTGGCGCTGCTTGACGACATCATCGAGGGCAGAGCCACGAAGGAAACCATCCCCCTGCTGGAAGAGTTGGCCGAGACGGTCAAGCTGGGCTCGCTCTGCGGTCTGGGCAAAACCGCGCCCAACCCCGTGCTTTCCACCCTCAGGTACTTCCGCGACGAATACGAAGCCCACGTGCGGGACAGGCGCTGTCCCGCGAACCGCTGCAGGGCGATGAAACAGTACCGCATCCTGCCGGAAGCCTGCAAAAGTTGCAGTCTCTGCGCCAGAAAGTGTCCCGTGGAAGCCATCTCCGGCGCGAAGGGCGTGCCCTATGTGCTTGATGCGGCCAAATGCATCAAATGCGGCGTCTGCATCGACATTTGCAAATTCGGCGCCGTGGTCGCGGCATAAGGAGCGAAAAGACCATGCTGATGAACAAAAGCGCCGTCATAGACGGAATCAATGTGCCCATCGGGGATGAAAAAAACCTGCTTGAACTGATCCGCAGCGCCAACATAGAGCTGCCCACCTTCTGCTATCACTCGGAAATCAGCGTGTACGGCGCCTGCCGCATGTGCATGGTGGACGTAAAAGGCCGGGGCATCGTGCCCGCCTGTTCCACCCCGGTTGCCGACGGCATGGTGGTTTCCACCAACACGAGGCGCATCCGCGACATGCGCAAGATGACCATCGAACTGATGCTGGCCAGCCATGACCAGAGCTGCACCACCTGCCCCAAAAGCGGCGACTGCAAGTTGCAGAGCATCGCCAAGCGCATGGGCATCACTACCGTGCGCTTTAAAAACATGGTGCACGAGGCGCCGCTGGACCTTTCATCCGACGCCATTATTCGCGATCCCGGCAAGTGCGTGCTCTGCGGCGACTGCGTGCGGGTCTGCAACTAGATACAGTCAGTGGGCGTGCTCGATTTTGCGGGACGGGGCGCGGAAGCGCGGGTGGTGACCTGTTTCAACAAGCCCCTGGGCACCGTGGAATGCGTCAACTGCGGGCAGTGCGTAAAAGTCTGCCCCGTGGGCGCCTTGATGCCCAAGTACAACATCAACGAAGTCTGGAACGCCATTCATGATCCGGAAAAGGTCGTGGTCGCGCAGGTCGCCCCTGCCGTGCGCGTGGCGCTGGGGGAATATTTCGGGCACAAACCCGGAGAAATCACCATGGGCCAGATCACCTCCGCCCTGCGCCTGATGGGCTTCAATTACGTGTACGACACGGCTTTTGCCGCCGACCTCACGGTCATCGAAGAGGGCAACGAGTTTTTGGGGCGTCTGGCCGACAACGGAAACATTCCGCAGTTCACTTCCTGCTGCCCGGCCTGGGTCAAGTTCGCGGAACAGTACTATCCCGACATGCTGCCGCACCTGTCTTCCTGTCGTTCGCCCCAGCAGATGTTCGGGTCCCTGGCCAAAGACAGCCTGACCCGCGATCTGAAGATTCCGCGCGAAAAGCTGGTGGTGGTTTCCATCATGCCCTGCACGGCCAAGAAGTTCGAAGCCGCCCGGCCGGAATTCAAGGTGGACGGCAACAACGACGTGGATTTCGTCATCACCACCAAGGAACTTTCGCTGATGATCAAGGAAAGCGGCGTGGATTTCGCCCGCCTGGAACCCGGCTCTTTTGACATGCCTTTCGGCTTCAAGACCGGGGCCGGGGTGATCTTCGGCTCTTCCGGCGGGGTCAGCGAAGCCGTGCTGCGCTATGCGGCCGGCAAGCTGGATCACGCCAGTCAGGACTTCAGACAGCTGCGCGGCAACGACGGCACCAAGATCACAGAAGTGGAAATCGGCGGCAAGCGCCTCAAACTGGCCGTGGTCAGCGGCCTTGCCAATACCCGCAGGCTGATTGACAAAATTCGATCCGGCGAGGAACACTACGACCTGGTGGAAGTCATGGCCTGCTGCGGCGGCTGCGTCAACGGGGGCGGCCAGCCGGAGTCGGACCACAACAACCACGCCGTTGCGGAACGCGCCAAGGGCCTGTATGCCGACGACAAAATGATGCAGCTGCACAACTCCAGCGACAACCCCGTGTTGCAAAAACTCTACGACGGGCCTCTGACTCCGGAAAAAGCCCACCATCTGCTGCATACCCGCTACGAGAACCGCAACCGCATCTCGCAGGAAGACATCGTTCTGACCAGCCCCGGCGGCGAAAAAAGGGTGGCCCTCAAAATCTGCTTCGGCACCAGCTGTTTCTTGCGCGGCGCTCAGGATCTTTACAAAAGTCTCATGGAACATATCCGTGAGAAAGGACTGGAAGACGAGATCGAGTTCACGGCATCCTTCTGCGGCAAATCCTGCAAGAAAGGGCCGGTGCTTGAAATCAACGGCAGCGTCATTGAACATTGCACTTTTGACAAGGCCGTGGCCGAACTGGACGCGGCCCTGGTATAGACGAAGCCGAGGGGGCGCTGCCCCCTCGGGCTCCCCCGGCAGGGGCATGATGCCCCTGCACCCCCATTAGGGCGCGGATTT
>JAVBRE010000228.1:0-4760 GCA_031548325.1 Desulfovibrionaceae bacterium | reverse complement strand
AGATGGATTTTCTGCCCCTGTTCCGCGCTCTTGAACGGGTCGTGGCCGCCGATTTTCCGGCGGAAAAACTCTGCCTTGTCGCGGCGGGCAAGACGGACGCGGGCGATCCCCTGGCCGATATGCTTGCCGCGCCCGCACGGGAAACGGGCGTCGCTTTCCGCGTTATGCCCGACCCCGACCATGCGGCGCGCGCCGGCATTTACGCGGCCGCCGACATTTTTCTCTCCCCCGTGGACAATGTTCAGGAGACCTTCGGCCTGACCCTGCTGGAAGCCGCCCTTTGCGGCCTGCCTGTGGTGGCTTCGGATTTCGACGGTTACCGGGACCTGGTGGAACACGGCGAAAGCGGCCTGCTCATTCCCACTGCCCAGCCGGCGGGGCAGAGCGGCCTTGATTCTCTGGCCTGGCTGCTGCCCGCCGATTTGGGCCATCTCTGCCTTGCGCAGCAGACCAGCGTCGATGTGCCGCGCCTGGCCGAAGCCATTCACGCCCTGGCCCGTGACGCGGCGCATCGACGCCGCATGGGAGAGGCGGGCAGAAAAAAGGTCTTGGCGGGCCTCACATACGACCACGCGGTCAAACGCGCCGTGAACCTCTGGGCGGACCTTGCCCTGGCCGCGCCGGCCGCCATGCCGCCGGAACTGCGCGAGGCGCGGCACCCGCAGGAGCCGGATTACGGCGCGATTTTCGCGAACTGGCCCAGCGCCCGGCACGATTTTGGCGACAAATCCCCCGCCTGCCGCCGCACGGCCCACGGCGAAGCCGTATACCGGCGCACGAAAGCCATGCGAATCTATGGCGGTCTGGAAACCCTGCTGCCGCCGGAGCGGGTGCGCGCCCTGCTGGTCATGGCCAGAAAGTCCGCGCCCGTGGGCGCTCTGGCCGCGCGTCTGGCCGCGCAGTGCGCCTGCACGCCGGATGAGGCCATGTTTTGCGTATCCTGGGCCTTGAAACAGGACTACATCAGCACCGAGCCGCTATGAAAGGTATTTTCTGCTGCCTTAAGGCTGCTGCCTTTTGAGGACCGGACTGACTGCGACGCCTTCTGTCTGTTCATTGAAGAAGAGGATATCGTCCGCGCCGGAGCGGTGTTGCGAAGCCGGCTGGACGGATATGCCCCTGACGCGTTATGGGATAAATGTGTCATGCATGCAGGACCTGGAACACCTGGTTCCGCGAACAGGATCCGCGGCCAATCTCGCGGCCTGCATCCGCGAGCACGTAACACGACTGAACGACCGCTGACGAGGCCCTTATGCCCAAACTACTCAAGTATGCGCTTCTCCTCCCGGCCGCGCTGACCCTCGTGTTTTTACTGGCCCTCAACCAGGGGGTGGCGAGCCTTGCCGCCACCTTCGTGTCCGCCGCATACGTCTGGACGCACCTGGGGCTGCTGGCGGTCGAAGCCTGCGCCCTGTTCTGGCTGTGGCGGGGCATGTTCGGCCGCCGTCGCCACCTGGTCTTTGACGCGGCGACGCCCGAAGAGCGCGCCCGCCTCGCCAAGGAACTGGCAAGGCGCTTGCGCGGCAATGCGCACTTGAAAGCCGCGGGCTACGCTTCCGTCAATCTTGAAGATCCGGAAGGGCGCGACCGCTGTCTGGCCGTGCTGCGCGAAAAAGCCGACGCGGAAATCAGGCGCACAGCGGAACGCATCTTTTTGGCCACGGCCCTCTCGCAAAACGGACGCATTGATGCGATCATCGTGTTTGCGGCCTTGTGCCGCCTGGTCTGGCGCATTTCCGGCATATACAACCAGCGGCCCCATCCTTCAGAGGTTCTGTCCCTGTACTGGGCGGTGCTGACCTCGACATTTCTGGCCTTTTCCTTCGAAGAGCTGGATATAGCCACGGAAGTCGGTCTGGGTTTCGGCGAGGCTTTTCACGCCATGGCCCCGGCCACAATGGCCGGGGGGCTGCCCATTGTGGGCGCGGCCCTGCAAAAATTCACGGCTTCGGCCGTTGACGGCGCGGCCAACTGCTTTTTGACCCTGCGCGCGGGCATCATTGCCCGCAACGCGTACGCATACTCCTTACAGGGCAAGGTGCGGCCCGGCCGGGCCGCGGTATTCAAAGAATCCGGCGCGGTGCTGCTGGACATGTCCGGCCGTCTGGTCGAACAGATATCCAGGGGCCTGGGCGGCGCCATCTGGGGCCTGACCAAGGCCGCGGGCAACAGAACGGCCCAGGCCACGGCGCGGGCCGGAGCGGGGATTACCCACGGCGTGGGCGCCGTCGCCTCCGGGGTCGTATCCGGCGTCGCCGGGTTTGCCGCGCCCTGGACGAAGAAGAAAAACGCCGGCGAAGGCGGCTCCTCTTCGGACGGCGACGACTGAGGCCTGCTCGCGCAACGGCCCTTTTGCCGCGCGGTGTTCCCGCGGGGCGTTTTCAAAGCGAAAACCTTCCGGCGTGCCGGCCCTGTTCAGCCTTCTCCCACGCCGTTTTTGATCCACAGCGGGTCCACGCCCGTTTTCAAAAAAATATGCTGAAACCAGCGGTCCGGTATGCGCAACTGACGCCGAGCGTCAGAAATATGCGCCGGCGTTGTTTCAAGAAACGCGGCCAGCTCAAACACGGTGGTGCAGCCGGTGGCCGCGTACATGCGCCACCTGATTTCGTCAAATTCCGCGGCGCCGTTCACCGTCTGCCAGTCCGGTATGCCGCCTGAAGAGTATTCCATGACGCGGGTCATCCTTTTCTGAAGTCCGCGGGTGAGATAACCCGCATGATGGCACAATACGGCTTTTTTAAAAAAAAACAGGATTGGCGCACACTTTGCTTAAAGAATAATTTTTTCATTCTCATTTGCTTTTAAGGCAATTCAAGCTATAGCATTTCAACTTGCAAATTGTATAAAAAGCGTTTCAAAAAAGGCGCCTGCGTCTGCACATAATGATGCGAGATTACCAATATAAACGGCATGCTTCGCGGGCATCCGCTTCGCGTCTGCCGAGCAATTTCAAAGTGAAATTGCTCTAGCATCGAAATCATGGAAAGATCCTGCAACCTCTGCCTTGCCGGCATCATTCACGCCTTTCCCGCCCCGCAGGCTTTGGTCGAGGGCGGGGTGCTCGTTCTGGCCAACACGCGTTTCGCCGACCTGCTGGGCCTGGACCGGGCAAGGCTGCCCGGAACCCCGCCGGGCGCGCTGCTGCCCGGTCTGGGGCTTGAGGGCGTCATTTCCGACGTCGTGCGCCATAACCGCGCCCTGGACATTGAGCGCAGCGTCACCATCGCTGGTCGCCGGACATCGCTGTGGGCCCAGGCTGTTCCGGTAAAAAGCCCGGCCGGCGCCGCGCTGCTGACGGTGGTGGACACGTCCGCCCTGCATCAGGGCCAGGTGGCCCTGCTGCGCCAAATGCGCAAGGTGCGCACGGACAACATCTGGATTTTCGACGAAAAATTCAATGTGGTCTATGCCGACCTGGAACCGGACATGGAAGCCGAGCGCAACAAGCCCGGTTTCGTTCCCCTGCGGCTTTTGCAGCCGGGACAGGGCGACGAGGCGCGTCAGGCCCTGCAACGCGCCAAAGACAGCAACGGCGGACAGATCAGCGTCACTCTGCGCACGCAGCGCGGCGACGGGCGCCTGCTGACCGTGTATGCGGACATCATCTACCATATGGACACCCTGGGCGGCTATTATCTGTGCTGCACGCGCACCCGCGAACTGCGCGGCTCGGGCGTGATCACCCGGCTCAAGGAAGCGTACGGCGTGCATACCGACGTCGGATTGGCCAAACTGCTGAACACCAGCCCCGCCATGCTGTCGAGGGCGCGGCACGGCCGCAGGCCGCCGGGAGAGTGGATCATCAAGGCCTGGGAAGACAAGGCCGTCTCCGCCGACTGGCTGTTGACCGGGCGCGGCAATAAATTTTAAGCGCCAAAAAAACGCAGGGTCTCGCCTTGCGCGAAACAGGCGCGGGCGGCATTCATTGCCGCCGTTAGACGCCGAAGCGAGCGTGCCTTTGCAAACCCTGCCGAAGGCGGGTTTGTCCTCATCAGTCCGGGCGCGGTGAAATCATTCCGAAGCGGCGGGGGCCGGGATGGCCCGAATCAACCCAACCCATTGTTGCGCGGCTGTTTCAAACGTAAAATGCTGCAGGAACGGTTCATAGCTTTTCATTTCATTTTTGGTTACGGTGGACAGCGGCGTTTTTTCATCGGAAGAATTGAAAAAACGCCTTTTCCGGCGTCGAAATATCGTCTCCGTTCCACATACGCGCTCGTCACTTCTGGAGGAAATTCATGTCCGGATTCCGTCCCTCATTCTATCTCGTGCTTGCTCCCGCGCTCGCCTTGTCGCTCTGTCTCTTGCCGGCCGCGGCGGCCGCCGCGGCCGCCGCGGACAGTTACACCCTTCTCGGGGGCGGCGGGGGGGGCGGCGGGGGCGGCAACGACAACCCAATCGACGGCGGCGCCGGCGGCTATGGCGGCGGGGGCGGGGGCGGCGGGGGCGGTGCCCCCGGCGTCAGCCCCGGTGCAGGCGGCGCTGGTGGGCAAGGCACTGCTCCAGGCAGCTCGGGAAATAACGCCGACATGGGGGTCGACCCCGGCAAAGGTGGCGGGGGTGGCGGGGCCGCCGGCGGCAGCGGCGGCGCCGGCGGGGGCTTCGCCGGCGGCGGGGGCGGTGGGGGGGCTGCCGTGGAAAGTACCGACGGCGGGTTGACGACGAACTTTGTTGGCGCGGGCGGGGCGGGCGCGGACGGCAACGATGCCAATACGCCGGGAGGGGGCGGCGCGGGCGGTTCGGCGTTCAACAGA
>JAVBRE010000078.1:0-4241 GCA_031548325.1 Desulfovibrionaceae bacterium | reverse complement strand
TCATGTTGGAGATCTTCTTTTCATTGATCAGGATATAGGGCTCGTCCATTTCGCAGATCATCTTGTCGGGATTGGTCACGAAATAGGGGGACAGATAGCCGCGGTCGAACTGCATGCCTTCGACCACTTCCAGAGTGGTTTCAAGGCCTTTGGCTTCTTCAACGGTGATGACGCCTTCTTTGCCCACCTTGCTCATGGCTTCGGCGATGATGTTGCCGATGGTGGTGTCGGCGTTGGCGGAAATGGTGCCGACCTGGGCGATTTCCTTCTGGTCGCGGGTGGGCTTGGCCAGCGCCCCGAGTTCTTTGACCAGGGCGGCGACGGCTTTGTCGATGCCGCGTTTGATGGCCATGGGGCTGCGGCCGGCGGCCACGAGCTTCACGCCTTCATGATAGATGGACTGGGCCAGAATGGTGGCGGTGGTGGTGCCGTCGCCGGCCACGTCGCTGGTTTTGGAAGCGACTTCTTTGACCATCTGGGCGCCCATGTTTTCGAACTTGTCTTCCAGTTCGATTTCCTTGGCCACGGAAACGCCGTCTTTGGTGATGACGGGAGAGCCGAAGGATTTTTCGATAACCACGTTACGGCCCTTGGGGCCCAGGGTCACTTTGACGGCATTGGCAAGCTTGTCCACACCGCGGGCAAGCAGTTCACGGGCTTTGGTGTCAAAAAGAATTTCCTTAGCGGGCATATTCGTTCTCCTAAATAGGGAAATAGTCGGGTTAATTACTTAATGACGGCCAAAATGTCGTCTTCACGCATGACAAGATGCTCAACGCCGTCCAGTTTCACTTCCGTGCCGGCATACTTGTTGAACAACACCTGATCGCCCTTTTTGACGGTCATGGCGACGCGTTTGCCGTCATCGGCGGTTTTGCCGGGACCGGCGGCGACCACTTCACCCTTGGAGGGCTTTTCTTTGGCCGTGTCGGGGATGAACAGACCGCCGGCGGTCTTTTCTTCCGACACCAGACGCTTGACCAGAACGAGGTCAGTGAGAGGGATTAGATTCATAACGTGTAAACCTCCAATATCGTTTACTAACTGGTTGTTTATCTAGCACTCGCCGTAAGAGAGTGCCAAGCCCGAACAAAAGCCTTCCCGAACCACCGCGCCGCCACGGCGCGATATCATAAGGAAACCGCAAAAGGGTGGCGTGAAGAAAGGAAACCTTTCTTACAGACAAAGGCATAATAAGTCGAGTTATTCGTTTGAGAAGAGGGGCAGGGCAAAAAAAAACTTTTTTTTGCAAATATTTTTTTTATTGTGTAAAAATAGAATATTATACTTTATAGCGTGCGCGGGCATTTCACGGTATGCTATTTTTTTTCCCTGAAACCCTTTTCGGAGGTTCCTATGTCCATACCGCCCGCCGCTCCGCTTGCCGAGTGGCTCAGTGAACGTTGCGCCTTTTTGCGCAACCTGGAAAGCGAAGCGAACCGCAGCCTGCAGCAAGAAAACAACCCCGACCGCTACCGGGAAATGATGCGCCAGAAAGCCATGTTTCTTGCCGCCATCGCGGACGAAGCCGGACCGTATCTGGCCTGTCTGCCGCAGGACAAGCTCGCGCAGGCCAGGCAACGCCTGGAACACTTCAGCCGAAACGCGGAAAATTCGCTGTCCATCGGCTCCGTCTTTTATATGTCCGCCCTGCTCTATCCGGACGACCATAAAGAAGGGCAGCCCAACGACCTGGAAGGCTTTGCCGCCGAAGTCGCGGGCTGGAGCTGAACGTTCTCTTCAACGACTACCCCCCGGCGCGGGATTCCACGCCGGGGGCAGGTGTTGTGTTTTACGGCAAATTATTTCTTTTTGGCTTTGGCCGCGGGTTTCTTGGCGGCTTTCGCGGCTTTGATGGCTGCCTTGCCCGCGCCGTTGGCCGCTTTTTCCTCGGCGGACTTCACTTGCAGGTTTTTGGCCAAGGGCCCCGAATAGCCGGCGGCCTTCTTTTTCGCCTTCAGCAGCTCGAACCCGGAAATGCCGGGTTTGGTCATCTCCAGCGGGTGCAGGATGACGTCCAGTTCTTTGGCGGTCAGCAGCTTGTCGCGCAGCAGCAGATCACGCACGGGCTTGCCGGTGGTTATGGCCTCTTTGGCGATCGCGGCCGAAGCTTCATAGCCGATGTGCGGGGACACGGCGGTGATGATGCCCACGCTGTTTTCCACATACTCGCGCATGCGTTTTTCGTTGGCGGTCAGGCCTTCGAGCAGGAACTCGCGGAACACGCGGAACACGTTGCGCATGATATTGATGCTTTGCAGCAGGTTGTATACCAGCACAGGCTCCATGACGTTCAATTCGAACTGGCCGGCCTGCGAGGCAAGGCAGATGGTATTGTCGTTGCCGATGACCTGGAAGGCCACCTGGTTGACCACTTCGGCCATGACCGGGTTGACCTTGCCGGGCATGATGGAACTGCCGGGCTGGCGCGGGGGCAGATTCAGCTCGTTCAGGCCGCAACGCGGGCCGGAAGCCATCAGGCGCAGGTCGTTGGCGATCTTCGACATGTTCATCATGCAGACTTTCAGCGCGGCGGAAACTTCGGTGTAGCAGTCGGTGTTCTGCGTGCCGTCCACCAGGCTCTCGGACCCTACCATGGGAAAGCCCGAAATCTGCGCCAGATATTTTACCGCCAGCTTGATGTATTTGGGATCGGCGTTGAGCCCCGTGCCCACGGCCGTGGCGCCCAGGTTCACTTCGTACAGGTGCTGGCCGCAGTTGCCGATGCGTTTGATGTCGCGGGCGGTCACCCGGGCGTAGGCGTCAAACTCCTGCCCCAGGCGGATGGGCACAGCGTCCTGCAGGTGCGTGCGGCCCATCTTGATCATGCCGTCGAACTTCTTGGCCTTGTCCTGAAAACCTTTATGCAGACGCTTCATTTCCGCCAGCAGGGTATCCACTTCCATCAAGGTGGCCACGTGGATGGACGAAGGAAAGGCGTCGTTGGTGGACTGCCCCATGTTCACATGGTTGTTGGCGGACAGGATGTCATAATGCCCTTTGGGCTGGCCCAGAATTTCCAACGCGCGGTTGGCGATGACTTCGTTGGCGTTCATGTTGAACGAAGTGCCCGCCCCGCCCTGAATGGGGTCCACGATGAACTGGTCGGCATGCTTGCCGGCGATAATTTCGTCGGCCGCTTTGACAATGGCCTTGCCACGGTCCTTGTCCAGCAGGCCCACGTCCATGTTGGCCATGGCAGCGGCTTTCTTGACCATGGCAATGGCCTTGATCAGGCTGGGCTGAGCGCGTTCGCCGGTAATGGGAAAGTTTTCCTTGCCCCGCAAACTTTGCACACCGTAATACGCGTCAGCCGGAACTTCTTTGTTTCCGATAAAATCATGCTCGATCCTGAATGCGTCGGTCTTTTTCTTAAGAACCATTCAAAGCCTCCTTCGGCCTTCTTCGGCCAGAGCAGTTTACGCTAAAGAGACGCCAGACGGCGGACAATTCCCGACAACAGAGCGGCATGACTGCCCCGCCGCAACAGCCCTTGAGCAATACAAAAAAAACGGAACCGTGTTATAAACACCTGCGCAACGGCAAAGTGTAAATTATATCTTCTCTACGCATAATATCGGCATCCGCATAAATGTCCAGACATAGGCTGGAAAAAAAATTATTTTACGGTAAAACGAAATCAGTACATCCGGCGTATCATGGCAACGCACAGTCAAGGTACACTGCCCATGCTGAAACCGGGCAATCCGGATTTTACTGTTGCCGCGAAAAACCGCAAAGCCGCCTCTTTGTGATCAAAGAAGCGGCTTTTCATTCGAAATCCACGCTCACGTTGCGATATTGATTTGTCGGCACATTGGTTTGTGGCGGGCATCATTTCGAAATCGGTTTATGCGAGCACGATGTTGCGCTTCGCGACAGGACCGTGCGGGGTGCAGTTCATGACGTTACAGCGACCGTAGTTTCGTGATTTTCTGACCTTGCACGCCGATGCCGCCCATCAACCCTTTTTGTCCGTAAATAAACGCGAAAACGTCGGACCGGGCCGTGGTGGTCGTTACGTCCTTCGCCGTTCCCGTATCCACGACCACGATGCTCGGACCGACGCCGATGGACCACCCGTCACTGCTGTCGAGGTATTCAAGAGCCTTAGGCGTTGTCAGGAACAGGGCTTCCGCATAATCTTGCGCGCCCGCCTGAAAACCGAAAGAAAGCGACGGCGCGTTGTAATATCCCATGACCTTCCCGTCCGGAGAAAACAAAACGCCGTTGCCGCCGGA
>JAVBRE010000122.1:0-18586 GCA_031548325.1 Desulfovibrionaceae bacterium | reverse complement strand
AGAATGGTCAATATATTGATATAAGTCTGTACGAGCCGTTGATGCGCCTGGTGGAACCATACATTCTCGCCTACGATCAACTCGGCATCATTGCGGAACGGGTGGGCAACTCCAGCGTGTCTGTGGCCCCGCGCAACGCCTATCCGACGAAAGACGGCACCTGGATGGCTCTTTCCGCCGCGACAGACACCATTGCGGCCAAGGTGTTCAACGCCATAGGCAAACCTGAGCTTATCGAGGATGAACGTTTTCGCGACAATGCCGCACGCCTCAAAAACGTCGTGGAACTGGACGTCATCATCGGCGGTTGGATCAAGGAACGCGACATTGAAGAAGTGCAACGAAAATTTTCCGAATGCGGCGCCGTTATCGGCCCCATGTACGATATGGGGCAGCTTCTCACAGACCCGCACTACCAGTTCCGCGAGTCTTTTATCACCGTTGAGGATGAGGAACTTGATTCTGTGCGTATGCCCAACGTCGCCGCCAAATTCTCGCGAACTCCCGGCAAAATATTCCACGCCGGCCCCCAAAAAGGCAGCCATAATGAGGAAATATTCGGCAATATGCTCGGTTTTTCCACTGCGCGCATCGCCGACTTGAAAGAAAAGGGAATCATATGACTGAGCCGAATTTCCATTAAAAGATTGAGGTAAGTATGCCGTATCCCCCATCCATGATGCCCTCCATCCAAAAGGCTAACGCTACGCGTAAAGCCCGTTTTGGGACCATGCACCCTGAATTGACCGTGGAGGAAAAAGCAAAGCTCCTACACGACTTTCACCCCGATTTCAACGTTAAAGTCAAACAGGTTCTCCGCGTGGGCGCCAACACGGGCGACCTTGCCCCGGCGGAGATGGCCGCCCTCATTGAGGCTCCCAGCTGCATCAGGCCCGGTGACGTTGACCTTACAAATCCCCATTACACTACCGATATCTTGATTATCGGCAGCGGCGGCGCGGGCCTTTCCGCGGCCATCACCGCCAAGGCCGCCGGAGTCGAGGTATTGTTGGCCACCAAGCTGCGCAGCGGCGATTCCAACACCATCATGGCCGAGGGGGGTATCGCCGCCGCTACCGACGAAGCGGATTCTCCGGCCATCCATTATGTGGACACCATCATCGGCGGGCGCGGCACCAACGTCATCGAACTGGTGGAAATGCTGGTCAACGAGGCGCCGTTCATTCTGGACTGGCTCTCTTCTTTGGGGGTCAATTTCGATCGCCGCGCCGACGGCTCTTTGTTCAGCCACCGGCCTGGCGGACATTCCCGCAGGCGCTCGCATTCCGTCATGGACCTCACGGGCCTCGAAATCATGCGGGTGCTCTCCGACGAGGCCAAAAACCAGGAGATCGAAATTCTGGAGTTTTGCCCGGCTGTGGAGTTGATCATGGACGACAAAGGCCAGTGCGCCGGCGCCGTGCTCAAGAATCTGGACAACGGCGAACTGCTCGTGGTCAAAGCCAAGGCTGTCATTATGGCCACCGGCGGCATGGGTCGCCTGCATCCTTTGGGCTTCCCCACCTCCAATCATTACGGAGCCACTGCCGACGGCATCGTCATGGGCTACAGGGCGGGGGCCAAACTCATCTATATTGAATCAGTGCAGTTCCACCCCACAGGTACGGCCTGGCCGGAGCAATTGCTCGGCCTGCTCATTTCCGAGGCGTTACGCGCCCAGGGCGCCCAGGTGCTCAACTGCGAGGGCGAAATGTTTGCCGCCAACCTGGAAACCCGCGATGCCCTGGCCGCCGCCATCATCCGCGAATGCAATGCGCGGGGCAAAGGTGTGGTCACCCCCGTCGGCATCGTGGGCACCTGGCTGGATACGCCGCTCATTGACATGATCCACGGCCCCGGCACCTTCGTGAAGCGCTTTGCCGGCATTTATTCCCGTTTCATGGGTTACGGCATCAATCCCCTGGAGGAGCCCATTCTGGTTTACCCCACCCAACACTACCAAAACGGAGGGATGATCATCAACACCGAGGGTGAAACCACTATACCCAACCTGTACGCCGCCGGAGAGGTTTCTGGAGGCGTACACGGCCAGAATCGTCTGGGGGCCAACTCGTTGCTGGATATTTTTGTTTTCGGCCGTCGTTCCGGTAAGGCCGCGGCGGAAAAAATCCGATCCGTCACCAGCGGCAGGCTGACCTTGGAGCACCTGGACGCATACAATAACGCCCTTAACGAAGCAGGGGTGGCTACGAATGTGCGTTCACCCATGATTCTGCCCGACTACCGCTTTGAAAAAGCCCTGACCAAGATCGCCCATATGGAAGCGCACCCAGAAGGAGAACGGCCATGAGCGGGCAAAGCGTCACCTATACCATCCACATCATGGGAAAAAAGTACGTTGTTCCAGCCGGACTCACCATTATGAAATCTCTCGAGTATTCCGGTTACCAGCTTACTCGCGGCTGTGGCTGCCGCGGGGGCGTCTGCGGAGCCTGTTCCACCATCTACCGCATTAAAGATAATCCCAAGTGGCAGATCGGCCTGGCCTGCCAGGTCAATGCCGAAGACGGCATGCACTTGGTTCAGATTCCCTACACGCCAGCTTACCGGGCCATGTTCGACGTGCAAACGATGCCGTGCACGGACGAGAATGTCCTCACGGCCTACCCCACCCTCAAGCGCTGCATGGGCTGCAACACCTGCACCAATTCTTGTCCCTTGGGCCTCAAGGTGTTGGATTACGTTTCCGCCATTCTCACGGGCGACTTTGAAACCGCCAAACACCTTTCCATGGAGTGCGTCATGTGCAGCATGTGCGCCGCGCGCTGTCCGGCGGATCTCGTCCCCATGAATATGGCCATGATGGTGCGCCGGCTCATGGGCAAAAAAGCCCATAAGAATACACCCCAATTTACGGCCCGGCTCAAGGACATTCGGGACGGCAAATGGACCGAGGAAATCGCCAGGTACAAGACTTTGGATCGGGCCGCCCTGCAGCCCGTCTACAAGCAGTTCCAATCATCTGACAGGGTGGACGTATAACCATGCGTACGCTTACTACCCCCATCAGCAAAGAGGATGTCGCCAGCCTCAAGGTGGGCGACCAGATCACTTTGGCGGGCCGGATACTCTGCGGCCGGGACGCCGTCCTGCCCAGAGTGGTAACAATGATCGAACGCAAGGATCCGGAACTGGCGCGGCTGAAGCTCCAAGGCGCGGTCATCTTCCACACCGCGGTGAGCCGCGCCGGGGTTGGCCCAACCTCGAGCAATAAAGTGGAAATTGAGGACAGCATCCCCGGTCTTTCTTTGGGGGGGGTACGTCTGCACCTGGGCAAGGGCGCCCTGAAACCGGAAACCGTGGAGGCCATGCGTCGGCACGGCTCCTGCTTCGCCGTCACTCCGCCCACCACGGCCCTGTTCTCCTACCGCACCATTAGCCAACGGATACTGGCCTTTCCCGAGGAAGGCATGGAGGCCCTCTATGAAATCGATGTCACCGGCCTGCCTGTGATTATCGCGGCTGTCAACGGTCAAACCATGTTTGCCACATGAGGAGCCTGTCATGAGCATAGCGTACGACGACTTGCGTCAAGCCGCCCGGCAATGCCTTGTGACAGCCGGCAGCAGCTACACCCCGGACAGACTGTCGGCATACGCAAAAGCCGCGGCCGCTGAAAAAAACGCCAACGCGCGTTGGTTTTTGGAACTTATCCTGGAAAATGCCCAGATCGCTCAGCGGGAAAAACTGCCCCTGTGCGACGATACGGGCATACCCCATGTGCTGGTGCGCCTCGGCGAAGGCTGCGCCCTGCCTGCCGGGTGGCTGACCGCCATTCGTGAAGGCGTGGCCGCCGGCCTTCACGTCCTGCCAGGGCGGCCTATGGCCGTCAAAGGCGACGATGTGCAGCGGGTGGAACAATCCCAGGGACTCTATGAAGAGTCCGACGCCCTGGAACATGCTCCTATAATCATGCGCTCCGTGCCGGGCGACAAGCTGCATCTGGCCGTTCTGATGCTGGGGGGCGGACCTGAAATCCGGGCCCGGACTCGGCGCATCTTCCATAAACGCAGCATGGAAAATGTCATCAACGAAGTGGCCGGCTGGCTTGCGGACGAAGTGATCCATCTGGGCTGCACACCCACCATTCCAGCCGTGGGCATCGGGCGCAGTCAGGCGGAGGCCTCGGCGCTCATGCTTGAAGCCATGGCCGACGGAAGCCTGACCGAACAAAACGAATGGGAGCAAAAGATTACCAAGGCCGTCAACCTCACCGGCATCGGCCCCTTGGGGCTGGGCGGCCCGTTCACGGCCATGGGATGTTTTCTGAGAATAGGCCCCACGCGGGCCAGCGGCGTGCGCATCGTCTCAGTGCGGCCATGCTGCCTGGTGGAGCCTAGAGTAGGCAAGGCCGTGCTGGGCTGAGACATTCCGGCCACCCAAGGATGGAGAATGCTATATGGAACAGCCAGATCGCCTGATACGTTCACGGAACATGTCCCTGATACTGGACGAAAATTTCAGCCCGGTAGCCAGGATGCGTCTTTTTTCACGGGGGGTGCAACTCAACACCCGCTTGGCGCATTACGAGGAAGTTACCAGGGATAAAGGCTGCCTCGCGTGCGGCAACTGTACGGACGCCTGTCCTGTGGTTCGCGAAAAGCTACGCTTTGAATTCCGGCAGAATCGGCGCACCTCCATGTCGCTGGAAAATATCGTGGGCGAAGAGTGCCGCCGCTGCTACCGCTGTGTGCGCGCCTGCCCCCAGGTGAGCGCCGATACCAAGGAATATGCCACAGGCTTTCGCCGGGCGGAAAAATTTATCCACGCCACCCTGGTCACACTGATCTTCACCCTGATGATCACCGGCATATTCCTCTACCATTACAAGTCCGTAATCGCCGAACCGCATGTCCTGCTTTACGGAGGTATCCACAGGCTGGCCGGCGTGCTGCTGATCATCCTGCCCCTTGTTTCCCTGCGGGTGGACAAAAAGCACTTTGGGCGTCTGCTGCGAAACTCCTGGAGCTTTGACTCCACGGACAAAGAATGGCTTGCACAGTTCAAAACCTGGCTGCGCCACCCCTTTCGTGACGTTCTGCCCGCTTGGACGGAATTCAACCCCTATCACAAGGCCTGGGTCTGTTATCTATGCCTGGCCTTGCCCGTCCTGGCTGTCACCGGCTTGGGCAAATTCCTCGGTGAAGCGCCACTGGGCGCGGGCGTCCATGACGTTATCAACGGTTTGCATACCCTGGTAGCCCTGTGCACGGATCTGCTCATCGTGCTGCATATCTATTTCAAACTGCTGCGCTTTCTTAGCAGAAACGTGGCGGATATGTACACAGCCTGGCGCAAGAACGGAAACCTTCACTATCCTTTTCTATACGCCAGCAAAGAGGCTGAAACGACGGTGCAGACGCCCGAAGGACACCACTGACGAGCATTGCCAACAGCAGCCATCGGAGTCCTGAATGAAAATCCGGCAATCCGAAAGAATTTTCAGAAAATTTTTTCTGGGAAATCATATTGGAGGTTTTATGTACTGGAAACTTTTCGTGATATTCGCGTCCCTGTGCGTCAGTTTGCCCATTTCCGCCGCCGGCGCCGCTGAAAAGAAAACACTGATGTGGGGCTCAACCGCGGCTTCCTCCGGGTACTATGCCATGGGTGTGGCCATGGCGGAAGTGGTTAACAGGGAAGTGCCCAGCGTTGCCCTTACCGTTGTTGAAACCGGCGCCACCAACGACAACTTCCGTCGTATGGAACGCGGCGAACTCTCATTCGGGCAAGCCGGCGCGACGGACGTGTTCATGGCCAACCACGGCGTGGGCGCCTGGCAAGGGCGCCCCTTCAAGCGCCCGCGTCTCCTCGTTAATTCCCATCCGCAGGCCTTTGTTTTTGCCGTGACGGTCGAATCCGGCGTCACCAAACTTTCCCAGCTTGACGGCAAGACTTACTCTCCCGGCCTCAAGGGCAGCATCACGGAGCTGTTGTCCTACGCCACCTTCAAAGCTCTGGGGATCAAGCCGAAGCTCTACCCCTGCAGCACCGGCGAAGCCGTTGACGCCATGAAGGATCTTCGCATCGTCGGGTACGCAAAAGCGACCACCATCAATTCCCCCGATTCCTCCTTGCAGGACGTGGCCACCGCGCGCGATATCCGTATCTTGTCCTTCTCTCCCGAAGAGCAGAAGAAATATCTGGCCTTGATGCCCATGTACACCTTCTTTGATGTGGACAACGCGCTTTACGGCCATAAAGGTAAATCCCAGACCATCGGCTCCTACTACGGCGTCACCGCTGATTGCGAGCTGGATGCCGACACCGCGTACAAAATTGTGAAGGCCATCTGTGAAAACAGCGAAGAAATCGGAAAAACTTATGCCGGCGTACGCGGTTTTGATCTTGCCAAGATAACTGCCCAAGGCAAGGCCTGGCTCCATCTCGGCACAATCCGGTATCTCAAGGAAAAAGGCTACACCCTCGACAAGAGCCAGCTTCCCCCCGAATACAAAGAATAACCCGGCGCCCGGCCGCGTTCGGCGCGGCCGGGTTTCTCAGCCTGAAAACGGGGTTCCCCCTGTTCATTTGGTTCCCCTGCTGAGAACCAAAAACACCAAGAGCAAGGCCAAGCACTCTGGTCTGCCACAGGAGAAACCAATGGCGGAAACCGCAATTTCCAGGACCGGGCAACCCCTGCAGAAAATCATTTATGTTCTTGCCGTCCTTTATGCCCTTTTTCATCTGTACACTTCTTTGTTCGGGCCCTTCCAGACCATCATTCAACGGTCCATTCACGTCGGCGGCGCGGCCATCCTATTTTTTCTGCTCGCCATCCAGAAACGAAAAGGCACGCGTACGCTTCTGTCCGCCATCGACCTTCTGCTCGCCATCGTTACCGCGTGTATCGTCATCTATCTGGTGACCTATTTCGACGACATCATGCACCCCATGTTCGAACCCCAGACGCATGATATCGTGTTCGGCATTATCATGACAGGCATCGTTTTTTACGTCACGCAACGGCTTATCGGCTGGGCCATTCCGATCCTGTCGCTACTCACCGTGGCCTATGCTTTGTTCGGACCATACTTCCCCGGCGTCTGGAAACACTCGGGCTTCACGCTGAACTATATCGTCGAAGTGGTCTTTCTTTCCGATCGCGGCCTCTGGGGGCTTATCACGGGCATTTCAGCCACCATCATCGCCATGTTCATGATTTTCGGCGCGGTGCTTTTCGCCACAGGCGGCGGCAAGGCGTTCATGGATTTGGCCAGTTGTGTGGCCGGCAATCACTATGGCGGCGCGGCCAAACTCGCGGCGGTGGCCAGCGGTCTTTTCGGCATGATTTCCGGGAGCGCCGCGGCTAACGCAGCCACCACCGGCGCGTTCTCCATTCCGCTCATGAAACGCCTGGGCTACCCCCCGGAATTCGCGAGCGGAGTTGAAGCCTCCGCTGCATCCGGAGGACAGATCATGCCCCCGATCATGGGCGCGGCTGCCTTCATCATGGCGGAAACCCTGAGCATGTCGTATTCCAAGGTGGCGCTCGCGGCCATCATTCCCTCAGTGCTTTTCTACCTCGGCGTTCTCTTGGCCATCCATTTCGAATCCCTGAAAATGGATTACCGGGGCATTCCCCGCGAAGAGATCCCGCCATTCCGCGAAGTCATCCACTACAAGAAATCCCTTGCGGTCTTTGTGCCCATCGGTGTGCTGATCGTCTTTTTCGGCATGGGCTACACTCCGGTTTCCTGCGCCGTGCGCGCACTCGCCGCCGGCGTTGTCTTATATCTCGGCGTGGCTCCCAGAGAATTTTTACACCGCGTCAGGACGCTCATTGACAGTCTTGCCGAGGCAAGCAAAGACATGCTGAGCATCATCGCCCTCATCGCCTGCGCCCAAGTCCTGCTGGCCATGATCGGACTGACCGGCCTTGGCATAAAACTCACCAACATCATCGTCAGCATCGGCGGCACCAGCATCATCCTGTCGGGGATCTGCGCCATGTTCGCCACCATGCTCCTCGGCATGGGACTGCCCACGGTGGCCGCGTATCTGCTGGGCTCAGCCGTCATGGCTCCAGCTCTCGTCAAACTCGGCGTTGAGCCCATCTCCGCGCACTTCTTCGTTTTCTACTACTCCATCTTCGCGGGCATCACGCCGCCCGTCTGCGGTACAATATACATAGCGGCGGCCATTGCGGGAGCAGACTGGCTCAAAGCGGCCTGGATCGCCATCCGCCTCAGCATCGGCGCGTATGTTGTGCCCTTTATGTTCCTGATGACTCCGGCCCTTCTGCTGGTCGGATCCCCGACGGAGATCGTGCGCTGCACGGTCACGGCGACCATCGGCGTCAGCGCCATGGCGGCCGGCGGCATGGGCTATTTATTCACGCGCTGCAACCCGATTGAACGGATCATGCTGTTCGGCGGAGGCCTTTTGCTAGTGGAACCAAAGCTTATGACCGATACCATCGGCATCTCCCTCTGCGTGCTTGTGCTCATTTTTCAATTCATCAAACGACGGCGGGAAAAGAATCGTGGCATTCCCGTAGCGACGACCGATTGACCCGCAACAACCCGCTGATCTTTTATTCGCGCAATACGGATCCAGGCCGGCGCCTGCACACTGACCGAACATATTCAAGGAGGACACACAATGACTTCTCGTAAAGAAATTGCCCCGGAACAACAAAAAGAATTGGATGAACTTTTCACACGGTCCCGCGCCGCGCTGAAAGCTATTGCCAACTACGATCAGGCCAGGGTTGACCGCATAACCCAGTGTATCGCCTGGGCGGTGGGAAATGCCCAAACCTTTGACCGAATCAGCAAGATGGCTGTGGAAGAAAGCGGCATCGGCGACTGGAAAGGCCGTATCGGCAAGCGTCACAAAATTATCGGCGTCATGCGCGACTCGCTACGCCAGAAATCTGTGGGCATGATCGACGAAAAGCCGGAAAAAGGCCTTGCCCAGTATGCCAAACCCGTGGGCGTCATAGCCTCCCTCATCCCGATGACAAACCCGGAGCTCACCCCCATCGTGACGGCCATATATGCGGTCAAGGCCCGCGATACGGTCATATTCTCTCCGCATCCCAAGACCAAACAAACCATAAACGAAGTGATCAACATCATGCGTGCGGCGCTCAAGTCCATCGGAGAGCCAGAAGACATCCTTCTCTGTCTGCCCAACCCCAACCTGTCCCAAGTCAACAAACTCATGAGTATGGCTGACCTCGTCATGGCCACGGGCGGCCCGGCCATGGTGAAGGCCGCATACTCCTCAGGCACTCCGGCCTTCGGTTCCGGCGCGGGGAACTCCACCATGATCTTCGATGAAACCACCAACGTGGCGGAAGCCGCAGCCAACACCCGCATCAGCAAAACCTCGGATTTTGGTTCCGGCTGCTCAGCCGACGGCAACTTGATCATCCATGAAAGCGTATATAAGTCCATGGTGGAACAGTTAAAGAAAGAAGGCGGCTATTTGGTGCCGGATGAGTTCAGAGACAAGCTGGCGGCAGCCATGTGGGATGAGAACGGCATGCGCCGTCTGAGCACGGTGGCCCAGTCAGCCCAGAACATGGGCAAGGCCGCCGGCTTCCCGGTGCCGGACGACGCCAAATTCCTGATGGTCAACGGTACAGGCATCGGCAAAGAGCATCCCTTTTCCATGGAAAAACTCACCACTGTGCTGGCGCTGTATATGTACAAAGGCGATTTCGAGAACGCCCTCCAGATGATGGAGGCAGTGTACGAAGTGGGCGGCAAGGGGCATTCCTGCGGCATCTACAGCTTCAACGACGGCCACATCCATCAGTTGGCGATGCGCGCCCCGGTCACGCGCATCATGGTGCGCCAACCCCAATCCAAAGCCAACGCGGGCGCCCTGAACAACGGCATGCCCATGACTTCCTCGCTTGGCTGCGGCACTTGGGGCGGCAACATTGTCTCGGATAACATCTCGCTGAAATACTATTACAACAGTACTTGGGTAGCTCGCCCCATAGCCGAAGACAAACCCTCCGAACAAGAGCTGTTCGGTGAATTCTTTGATGCGTCTAAAAATATATTGTAACCCCTCTTCCGCCGAACGGGCGCGATTTTTACCGTGCCCGTATCCATAAAGCAGGAGACTTGCTATGTTGGCTGCCAACTTTCCCAGACGCATCCTCTTCGGTCAGGGGAGCATCGAATTTATCGCCACCCTGAAAGCGAAACGTGTTTTCTGTATAGTGGATACGGTTTTTCACCAGCACAACCCGCGCCCCTTCGCCGAACTTGAAAAGATATTCAAGAGTCAGGATGCAGCCTACCATATCTGGCTTGGTCAGGGGCAAGAACCCACGCTGGAATATGTGCAGGAATCCGCCGTTGCCATGCGCAAATTCGGGCCGGATCTCATTGTCGCCATCGGCGGCGGCTCTGTGCTTGACGCCGCTAAGGTCATGGAGGTGTATTACGAACACCCGGAAATCACTTTGGAGCAACTTTCCGACCGCTACAATTTACCGCCCATCCGGCGCAAAGCGAAATTTGTGGCCGTGCCCACCACCAGCGGAACCGGATCGGAAGTGACGGCTGTGGCCGTTCTCTATGTTCCGTCCGGCATTCAGGAGATGCCTTACGTCAAACGGGGCATTGCCGATACCCAGTTGATCCCGGACTACGTCATCCTGGATCCGGCCTATACCCTGACGATGCCGCTCCACATCACCGCCGCCACAGGGCTGGATGCCTTGGTCCACGCCATGGAAGGATACGTCTGCAATAAGCCCAAAAACGCCTTTTCCGACGGGTTCGCCCTAGAAGCAATGAAGCGGGTCGTTACCTATCTGCCGCTTGTTATGAAAGACCCGGACAACCTCGAATACCGCTCTGAAATGCAGCTCGCCGCCACCATGGGCGGCATGGAACTCGCCAACAGGGGCGTCGGCGCCTCTCACGGTATGGGCAAGCAGCTTGCGACGCTCAAGTACATGCCCCACGGGATGTCCGTTTCCATGATGCTGCCTGCGATCATCAGGGCCAATGCCTCTGTCCGTATGAGGGAATATGCGGAAATAGGTCGTTATCTCGGCGTGGAAGCCGCTACTGACGCAGAGGTTGTGGACGGTCTCCTGGTGATTTTGGAAAAACTTTTTACGGACGCGCGATGCCCGCGTACCATTGCCGACATCGGGCTGGATAGGGAAACCTTCCTAAAAAACATGGACCTTCTAATCAAAAATTCCCAAAACGATGCCGCCATGAAGGGAAACCCTCGGGAATATTCTGTTGAAGAAATCCGGGAAATTTTTCTCAGTCTTTTGCCGGAAAAAAATAGAGCCAAAAATTATAACCCTCAGGAGACGAGAAGCCGTCCGGAACCGAGACAGTGATGACCGTGGAATTTTGGCTAAGATGTAATGTTCCGATAGGTTGTTCACCCTGCCTCAAATCGGTAAAGCCGGGGTTGCGAGACCACAGCAAACCGAAGCGAGGGCAGGATGAACAGCCATAAGAATGCCAAACTCACGGCCCAGCCGTTCCCGTTGTTTCGTTTCCTCACTTTTATCGCGGAACCGCTTCCTGCTTGTCCAGCTTCGTTTCGCGCCCAAGCTTTTGCACGCTTTGCGCCTTGTCGTAGCTTTCAATAAGAGCCCGGAACGGAGGCACGATGTCTTCCACCATGATCGCCGCGAAATCCATGGCATCCGGCCGGTTCCAGGTGCTCATGATTTCCGCCAGCACGGCGAAAGTGTCAATGGGCATGGCCCCGGCCTGGGTAATGCGGGCGACGGTGATGTCCGTGGCCATGCTGCTCCAGTTTCCTGACGCGTCCACCACGCAAAAGACTTTATAACCCGCTTCCACCGCGCTGAGCGCGGGAAAGGCCATGCATACGCTGGTCAGCGTGCCGGCGATGATCAGGGTTTTGCGTCCCGTTTTCTTGATGGCTTTCACCCATTCGGGGTTGTCCCAGGCGTTGATCTGCCCGGTACGCGGAATATACACCGCGTCGGGGTTGACCTGGTGGATTTCGGGAATCAGCGGGCCGTTGGGCCCGTCCGGAACCGAGGCCGTGGTGAAGGTGGGAATTTTCGCCAGACGGGCCACCTTGGCCAGAGCTATGGCGTGCGAGCGCAAGACAGGCTGGTCGATATCGCGCACAAGCTGAAACAGGCCGCTCTGATGGTCGACGAGCAGCATCACCGCGTCGTCGGGGTCAATCATCCACTTGTTTTTATCGACGCTTTTCTTGTCAAACATGGCTTTCTCCTTATGCGGGCAAATAAATGAATTCAGTTCTGAACACTATATGTACTTTCCTGTCTTTGCCAACGGGAAGACAAAATAACAGGACCGGCGCTTCCGTTTTCGAACGCCGGTCCTGCATCGCGCGGGCGCTCCGGTTGGAGCGGACAGCGCGTGTGATGCACCTATTGTCAAATTGCAAAAATAAGAGGACTTATTTTTGCCAAGATCGCTACGCCGAAAAACGTCGTTTTCGGCTTGCTCCGCCGCCTGCGGCGGCGCAAAATCTGACGGATTTTTTGTGTTTACTTTTGCAAGTAAACACTATTCTTTGCCGCGCAGGTCCGCGACCCGGCTTGATTTGCCTTCGTAGCGCTGCAAACTGCGCGGCTCCACCATGCGCACCTTCGCCGACACGCCGAGAAAATCCTTGATGGCCTTCTGGATATCGGCTTCACGCTTCTGGATATGCCGTATTTCGTCCGAAGCGAACATGGCCTCGGAAAACTCTACCTTGACCTCCAGCACGTCCAGACTTTCCTCACGCCGCACTTCAATCTGGTAATGCGGAGAAGCGCCCTCCGTTTCCAGCAAAATGGCCTCGATCTGCTGCGGAAACACATTGACCCCGCGGATGATCAGCATGTCGTCGCTGCGGCCCAGCACGCGGCCCATGCGCACATGCGTGCGGCCGCAGGCGCAGGGCGTGTAGTCGAGCGAGGTTATGTCGCGGGTGCGGTAACGTATCAGAGGTACGCCCTCTTTGGTCAGGGTCGTCAGCACCAGTTCGCCGGTCTCGCCCGGCTCTTTGTTCTTCCGGGTGACGGGGTCGATGATTTCCGGCAGAAAATGATCTTCCCAGATATGCATGCCGTTTTTGGCTTCCACGCACTCCATGCTCACGCCCGGCCCCATGACTTCGGACAGGCCGTAAATATTGAGGGCGTCGATGCCGAGCTTGCTTTCGATATCCCGGCGCATTTCGTCGGTCCAGGGTTCCGCGCCGAAAACGCCAATACGCAGGGGCAGGTCCCTGATGTCCACTCCCATTTCCAGAGACGCTTCATACAAGAACAAAATGTAGGACGGCGTGCAGCAAACGGCCGTCGCGCCGAAATCGCGCAGCAGCTGGGCCTGGCGTTTGGTCGCCCCGCCGGACACGGGAATGACCGTGGCGCCGAGTTTTTCCGCGCCGTAATGTGCGCCCAGCCCGCCGGTGAACAGCCCGTAGCCGTAAGCGTTATGCAGAAGATCGCGGCTGGTCATGCCGGCCGCGGCCAGGCTTCTGGCCATGACTTCCGCCCAGATGTCCAGGTCGCGCCGGGTATAGCCGACCACGCTGGCCTTGCCCGTTGTGCCGCTGGACGCGTGCAGCCGTACGATGACGTCGCGCGGCACGGCGAACATGCCGAAAGGATAGGCCTCGCGCAGGTCCTGCTTTTCGGTGAAGGGCAGAACCGCCAGATCAGAAAGCTTGCGCACGTCGGACGGATGAAGACCGGCCTCGTCAAAGGCCTTGCGGTAATGCGGCACGTTGGCGTAAGCCCTCTCGCAGAGGTTCTGCAACCGGGAAAGCTGCAAAACACGCAAATCCTCGCGAGGCATCATTTCCTTTTCGACATTGAACATCATTGCCATACTCCCGCAGACTGATTATCTTCCATAAACAAAGCGGTTCTGCCCCATTCGAGCCCTGCGGTCAACTCGTTCCGCGGATTGTGATTTGCAGAGCGCTTCATCATGGTGTAGCGTGTCTACATATAACCATAAAGGATACATACACCCTTCATGCCCGAAGCACCCGAAAAAAAAACCGCCGCCCCGGTCCGACAAAAACTTGAAACCCTGGTTGACTGGCTTTCCGCCAAAAAGGGCGAAGACATTACTGCCCTTGACCTGACGCCCTGCCGCGCCTTTACCGAAGGCATCGTTATCGTGACCGCGTCTTCCGTGGGCCATGCTCAGGGTCTGGCCGACCATATTTTATACGAATGCAAAGGCGCCCGCTTTGAATACCTGAGCATGGAAGGCTACCAGACAGGGCAGTGGATTCTGCTGGACCTGAACGACCTGGTGGTCTGCATTTTTCAAAAAGACACCCGTGATTTGTACCGCCTGGAAGAACTGTGGAAAAGCGCGCGGGTCGTCGCCGACACGAGATCGTCATGAAAAAACTTACCCCCACATTGCTGCTGATTCTTGACGGCTGGGGTCTGGCCCCCGCGGGACCCGGCAACGCGGCGAAACTCGCCGACACCCCGACCCTGGACATGGCGCTCGCCCACCCTTCCCGTACGGATATCGCGGCTTCGGGCCGCGCCGTGGGCCTGCCCGCCGGGTACATGGGCAACTCCGAAGTCGGCCACATGAACCTGGGCGCGGGGAGAATCGTCTACCAGGACATGACTTTGATCGATGTGGCCATTGAAAAGGGCGAGATGGCCTCCAACCCCGTGCTGACCGATCTTCTGGCGAAAACCAAAGCTTCCGGCGGGCGTTTGCATTTCATGGGGCTGCTCTCCGACGGCGGCGTTCACAGCCATATCCATCATCTGAAAGCCCTGCTTGAAATGGCCAAAGCGGCGAATGTGCCCGCCGCGGTCCATGCCTTCATGGACGGCCGCGACACCTCCCCCACCAGCGGAGCCGACTTTATCAAGAACATCAAGGACTTTATGGACTCTCTCGGCCACGGCATTCTGGCTACCGTCATCGGCCGCTATTACGCCATGGACCGCGATTCGCACTGGGAACGCAACGTGCTGGCCTGGAACGCCATGGTCAACGGCCAAGGCGAAATCGCGCCAGACCCCGTGGCCGCCGTCAAGGCCGCCTACGCCGCCGATGAAACCGACGAATTTCTGAAGCCCCGCCTTGTGCCCGGACCGAACGGCAAACCCATAACCATAGCGGACGGCGACGGGCTTTTCTTTTTCAATTTCCGGGCCGACAGGGCCCGGCAGTTGACCCGCGCCTTCTATGAAACGGACTTCGCCGGCTTTGACCGGGGGCATCAGCCCAAACTCGCGGCATTCGCCACCTGCACCCCTTACGACAGCACCCTGCCGCTGCCCGCCGCGTTCATCAAACCCGGCCTGGACCATTCCCTGGGCGAAGTCGTCTCCGATCTGGGCGTCAGGCAACTGCGCATCGCGGAGACGGAAAAATACGCCCATGTGACGTATTTTTTCAGCTGCGGCCGCGAAACGGAGTTTCCCGGCGAGACGCGGCGGCTCGTTCCCTCCCCCAGAGACGTGGCCACCTATGACCTGAAGCCGGAAATGAGCGCGGTCCAGGTCACGGATGCTCTGCTTGAAGAATGGGGCAGGGGCGAATACAGCTTTGTGGTCTGCAATCTGGCCAACCCGGACATGGTGGGGCACACGGGCGTCATCCCCGCGGGCATCAAGGCCTGCGAGACGGTGGACGCCTGCGCCAAACGCATTATTGAAGCCGTGCTGGCCAAAGACGGCCGCGTTCTGATCACCGCCGACCACGGCAATGTGGAAGAAATGCTGACCCCGGACGGCAAGCCCCAGACGGCGCATACCACCAACCCGGTGGCCCTGGCCGTGCTGGATGCCGGACCTGTGAAAAAGCTGCGCTCCGGCGGCAAACTGGGGGACATCGCTCCTACCATTTTACGCCTGTGGGGACTGCCTGTGCCTCAAGAGATGACGGGCGCCAGTTTGTGGGAGGAAACATGAATTCCGTCCGGCCGGTGACGCCGGTCAAGCCTGCGGGCATGGAGTTGATTTTTTACTACGCCTGCCCCTTTTGCCGACGCGAAATCCCTCTGGTCGCCCCGCAGCAGCCTGGACTTATCGAGTGCGACGTCTGCCGGAAAAAGTTCCCCATAGTGCCCGTGGACCAGCGTTCCATTTATTATGTCAAAATCATGATGGGCAACGGCGCGGCAGCCATTGACCCCGATTTTATGTGAGCGAAAAGGCCCGACAGCGGGCCTTTTTCTTTTTTTCAGCGTTACGCCCAGCTTGTCAAGGAACCCCTTGAATGCTATGTAAAAAAGGCTGGCCGCATTACCGCAGGAGCAATGGCATGAAAATCGAGCAGCTTTCCATCTTCCTTGAAAACAAAGCCGGCCGCATGGCCGAGGTGACCAAGGCCCTGGCCGAAGCGGACATCAACATCCGCGCCCTGTCCCTTGCCGACACGTCTGATTTCGGCATCCTGCGCCTTATCGTCAACGACCATGAAAAAGCCAAAGCCGCGCTCAAAGCCGCCGGATTCACCGTGGGGCTGACCAGCGTGGTGGCAGTCGAAGTGCCGCACAAACCCGGCGGACTGAACTACATTCTTCAGCTTCTGGGCGCGAAAGGCGTCAACGTGGAATACATGTACGCTTTCGTGCAGAAAGGCGATAACGCGGTGATGATTTTCCGCTTCAACAAAACGGACGCGGCCCTTGAAACCTTGTGCGCGGCCTCTGTGCCCATTTTAAACAACGACCAGGTCTGCTACGGATAAAACCCTTCGAAGAGGCTCCGCCACGCGGCCGTCGCATTTTTTGCCATTACGAGGGGGGAGCAGAGACGGCGGCCCGAGCCCGACGCGGCAATCCATGCCTTTCTGCCGGGCTATTCCGTTTTTCCCGCGATTCCCATGCGCCAGCCGCTGCCGAAAGCCCGGGAGCTGACCCGCAGGACCGGCGGTCCCTGTCGCCGCTTGAATTCCGAAGCAGCCACCAGTCGCAGCACCCGCTTCACTGTTTCCGGGTCGTGCCCTACTTCGCACAGCACGTCATAGCCCATGTTTCGCTCAATATGATTTTGCAGAATGGGATCCAGCGTCTCGTAAGGCGGCAGCGAGTCCTGGTCTTTCTGGTTCGGGCGCAGTTCAGCCGAAGGCGCGCGTTCCAAAATCCCCGCGGGGATGCGGTCGCGCCCCGCTCCTTGGTTATACCAACGGGCCAGGGCATACACCTGGGTTTTGTACAAATCGCCGATAACGGCAAGAGCCCCGCAACTGTCGCCGTATAAGGTGCAGTAGCCCGCCGCCGCTTCGGACTTGTTGCCGGTATTTAAAAGCATATACCCGAATTTATTGCAAAAAGCCATCAAGACAACCGCCCGGATACGGGCCTGGATATTTTCTTCGGCAACGCCCGCTTCGGTACCCTCGAATTCACGGGCAAGCGCCTCGTCAAAGGCCTGCATCATGGGCGAAATGGGCACAATCCGGGTATCGATATCCAGGTTGCGCGCCAGCGACAGGGCCAGATCAACGCTGTCCCGGCTGGTGAAGGGAGACGGCAGCAACACGCCCAGCACCTGTTCCGGCCCCAGGGCATCCACAGCCAGGGCCGCCACCAGCGCGGAGTCCATGCCTCCGGAAAGTCCCAACACGACCCTCTTCTGCCCGCACTTGCGCACCAAGTCGCGCAACCCGGTGGTCAGAGCCAGCCAAAGATCTTCCTGGTCATTGCGCGTATCAGGGGCCGGGCTTTCACCCGGCTTCACCATATCAACCAGAAGCACGTCCTCGGCAAAGGCGGCCGCTCTGGCCGTGACCACGCCGAATGCGTTGACCAGCGCGCTTTTGCCTTCGTATATCAGGCCGTCCTGGCCGCCGGCCTGGTTGACGCAGATCAAAGGAACCCGATAACGCACGGCCGACCAGGACAACATGCGCTCGTGCCAGGCCGCGCCGCCCAGATGGTACGGCACGGCGGTCAAATTTATCAGCCCGTCCGCGCCGCCGGCCATGAAGTCGGCCACAGGGTCCACTTCATAGGTGCGCCGGCCCTGCCAGAAAGTCCGGTCGTTCCAGATATCCTCGCCGACAGTTACGGCCAGGCGCCAGCCTTTGTACTGCACCATGCCGCAGGCGACGCCCGGCTCAAAATACCGCATGTCGTCCAGCGTATCTTCGCAAGGCAGAAGCACCTTGCGCGAGATGACGATGACTTTGCCGTCGCGCAGCAGCACCGCCCCGTTATGTATGCTTTTGCCCTGCTGCACCGGGTTGGCAACCGGCGCGCCGAGAAGCACCGGGGGCAGATTCTCTTCACGCAGCCTTTCCGCTGTTTCCCGCAGCACCACGCCGCATTCGGCAATAAAGGATTCCCGCAGCAGAATATCCGTAGGCGGATGCGCCGTCAGCGCCAGTTCGGAAGTGATGCACAGGTCCGCTCCCAAGGCCGCGGCCTTCGCGGCGGCCTTGCGCAAAGCGGCCGCATTGCCCCTCGTGTCGCCGGCAACGGGATTGATCTGAAGGATGCCTATTTTCATGATGAACGCCTCCGGCAATCAACGATAGCCCGTCGGGGGACGCTGTCCCCCCGCCCCCTGGCAGGGCATGATGCCCCTGCACCCCAAAGCCCGGGTCCAGGGGCCCAGCCCCGGGCGGGGGTTGGGGCG
>JAVBRE010000024.1:0-6603 GCA_031548325.1 Desulfovibrionaceae bacterium | reverse complement strand
TTCGTTGGCCATGCAGCGGGCCATCATGGGCGACTGGGTGGCGTGAAAGCCGGAAATGGCCCCGCAGGCGATGGTGATGAAAACCATGGGCCAGATGGGCAGCGAGGTATGGGTGTTGGTGGCGAAATCGAGATTGGGCAGCACCTGGTAGCCCTTGGCGAACAGCATGATGGGCAGGCTCACGGCCATGAACAGCAAAATGGCCGCAAAAATGGGGTAGATGCGCCCGATGATCACGTCAATGGGCATGATCGTGGCCAGAAAATAGTAGGCGAAGATGATGCAGACCCAGGTCATGGTGGACAGGCCGCTGATCTTGTTCAGAAGGCCGGCCGGGCCGTTGACGAACACGACGCCCACCAGGACGAGCACGATGATGGAAAAATAAATCATGAATTGCCGGGCAAATTTGCCCAGGTTTTCGCCGACCATGTCGGGCACGGAAGCGCCGTTGTAGCGGATGGACATCATGCCCGAGAAATAGTCATGCACCGCGCCGGCGAAAATGCAGCCGAACACGACCCAGAGCAGGGCTGAAGGGCCGTAGAGCGCGCCAAGAATGGGGCCGAACACGGGGCCGAGGCCGGCGATGTTGAGAAGTTGAATCAAAAAAATTTTCCAGGCGGGCATTTCAACGAAGTCCACGCCATCGGCCATGGTGTGTGCGGGCATCGGACGGTCGGGGTCGGGCTGGAACACCTTGTCCACAAACGCGCCATAGATACAATAACCGCCTACCAGCAGACCCAGGCACAGGATAAAAAACATACCTCCACTCATTCTGTATACCTCCAGTTAAGAAATTATACAAGTCAACAGCAACAATTCCGATATGGCCAAATGGGGGCATCAGCTTGCAGTAAACATTTTCTGTAATAATTTATAAAAATTCCACACAGAAAAAACAAAAAGTAAGCAGCCCTTAATGTAATTATTTTTATTGTCAAATAGAGAGTATATTTTATCTATAGAAAACATTTTCTATAAGCTAATTACTCTTATCTTGGCCAGATACCTCTTTTATAATTTACAGTTTGACTGCATTATAAAGTAAACATTTTTTACTTGTAGGAGTATGTCTCTTTTTCATCAAAAAAAGTCAATGGAAAATTACCCGAACAAAGATAGCTGGATGGATAACCTTTTAATAATTGCAGATTCATATGTTGAGAAAGACACATTGCTGTCCGGCTAACAGCCGGCAGCAATGGCCGGTTTGAAGAACCGGCCCGCGCGCGGGCAGCGCGGCGTGCCTTTAGCATAATCGGCTTCCGATTATGCCTATGTAAGAAAGATCAAGATGTTTTTTCTGAAAGTCCTCGCGGTATTTGTTGAATAACGCCGCTTTTTAGTCGGACAGCAATGAGAAAGACAAAAAAGGCTCCGTTGCAAAACGGAGCCTGAAGCAAATCATCTTTGAAAAAGCGTATCTGTTCCGGACAGTGTCAGTCGAGGCTGATGCCGCCCTGGCCTCTGTCGATATATTTGACTTTGCCGACCAGACGCTCGGTATCGGGCGTGGTGGAGGGCATGACCAGGCCGGCGGGCGGAACCGAAGCGGCGTTGAGGTCGGCGGGTTCGCCGCTGACGTGGAAGACTTTATCAGCCCGGGCGTTGAACTGGCGCAGGCAATCGCCCTCCTTGCCGCCTATCAGAGGTGTATCGTGGTCGTATGCGTGAAGGCACTGCGGCCACGGTTCGCGATATTCCATGAGCACCCGCAGATCGTCGTCCATGCTGGCTATCCAGCGTTTTGCCAGCCATGTCTCGGGCGTCTGGCGTTTGTTGGCCTTCCAGACCTCGGTGGCCCAGTCGCCGGCGCCGGGCACGGAGAGAAGCTGTGTGGTCCAGGCGAGGCCGATGGGGCCGGGATCAGAGTTCAGCGAAAAAGAGCCGGGCAGCTTCCAGCTTTGCGGTTCAAAGTACCAGTTGTTGTCGTCGCTCAGCCGGACAATGGCGGCATAGGCAAAGCGCGGCACAGGGCCGGAGTTCGTATCGGCGTAGATGGCGTAATCAAAGGAAGCAAGAGGGGCAATGCCCATTTCGTCACTGCCGGCCGGGACCCACAGACGGCCGTGCCCGGCAAGGGTCATGGGCGGTTCGGCCGTAACGCTGACTGTCGGGGTTTTATTGGTGGTCAGTGTGTTTCCGGTTACGCCGGTCTGCAACGGCGCGCAGGCGGCCAAAACTGCCAGAGACGAAACAAGAAGGAAAAGACGCAGATATGCAAGCATGGATCATTCTCCTTGCGGCGGGGTTCACGCCCGCTTACAAGCGTTTCAAAGTGAATATGCTCTACGCCCTAACGGCGTATGCGCCAGTTATCGTGCCACACTTCGCCGACCAGTTTCCGGGTGTTCGGATTGAACGGCGGAAGGGCCAGTGCGGTAGAAGGCGTACGGGTCGGCATTTCGCCGGGTTGCGAATCGTCCAGGGTGAAAGCCGCGTCGGCGCGGTCCTGAAATTCTTTCAGACAGCTCCGCGAAACCATAAAAAGGTCGGTCAGGCCGGGGGGCAGGCATTCCGGCCAGGGTTCGCGATATTCGGCTACCAGGCGGGTGTTGCGCGAGGGGGTGGCGGAAAAACGTTTGACCAGCCAGGTCTCAGGCACGCTTCTGCCGTTCTCCTGCCACAGGGCGCTGAACCAGTCGCCTTCGGCGGGCAGTTCCATAATCTGCATGGTCCAGGTCAGTCTGCCGAAATCTTGTTTGCTCAGGCTCAGCGTACCGAAGTTTTTGAAACTTTCCAGTTGAAAGGCCCAGATATCTTCGGTGGGTTGCACAAAAAGCATGTGCGCATGGCGGGTGACAGGGCCGGAAGAGCCATCGCCGAACACGGCGTAGTCAAAAGAGGCTAAAGGCCGCGTCAACAAAGAATCCTGGTTGTACAGCGTGACCCACAGGCGGCCGTTGCCGAAAAGCGTGAACGGCGCGTTGGCGGTCACGGCCACCGGCGGATAGCCGACATGGGCGAAGGTGTTGCCCGAAACGTAGGCGCCCGACGGACTGTTTAGGCCGGCGCAGGCGCCGAGCAGCAAAACGGAGAGCAGCAGAATGTGCAAGAACCAGCGATTGTTCATGGTTTCCTCCGGGCGCGTATCTGGACAGGAAGAGTATACGCCTGTCCGTGAAAAGAAGGGAATACTTTTTTGCGGCCATTCCGATATAAAACAATCCCCCGGCCTTGGGCGGCCGGGGGACTGTTTTTTAGGAAACGCTGATTTATTCCGTTTGGACTGCGTTGCTCGCCTTTTTTCAAGCAGGGCAGGACGGAAGAGTCCAGCCTCTGCTTGAAAAAAAGCTCGCGCCTTGCCAAACGAAAAAACTCAGCGTTTCCGAAAGGCGAATGAATCAGTGCTTCCTTTATGCCGAAATACGAGGGATTAGAAAGTGCCGGCTTCTTTTTTCACCTCAAGGGCGATTTTCCAGAGGCAGGACAGAATCAGAAGTCCCACGGCGTAGATGCCCAGCCCCACGCTTATCTCAATGAAGGAGGGGGTATATATGGTTATTTCGTCAAACATGTTGGGGGTGAAGCCGCCGATCATGAGCCCCAGGCCCTTGTCGATCCAACTGGCGATGACCAACATGATCAGGGCGAAAGGCAGAATGGTCTCGTTGTTGCGCAGGTTCGGCACCACCAGCAGCACCAGGCAGAAGACGGCAAGAAAGACGGCGGTCCACATCCAGCCGTTGATCCAGGCCCCGTGCCCGCCGTGTCCGCTGAAGAGGAAGGTCAGGGGATGCATGTGCCCGGGGATCTGGCTGTACATGGCGGTGAAGACTTCCAGCAGAAAGAAGAACACGTTGATGGCCATGGCATAGGCGATGATGACGGACAGGCTCTTTATGGCTTCGCGGCCGGGGTCGAAGCCGGTCAGACGGCGCAGCGCGAGCGCCAGCAGCAACAGGATGGCCGGGCCGGAACAAAAGGCGGAGGACAGAAAGCGCGCCGCCAGAATGGCGGTCAGCCAGTAATGACGGCCCGGCAGGCCCGCGTACAGAAAGGCCGTGACCGTGTGGATGGAAAAAGCCCAGATCACGGACAAATAGATCAGAAACTTTATCCATTTGGGCGGTTCAACCCCGTTTTTCTCGCATTCCAGGCCCACCCAGCCCACCAGCACGTTGAGAATAAGGTAGCCGGTCAGGACCAGCATGTCCCAGAACATGATGGAACCGGGCGTGGGGTTGAGGATGACGTTGAGCACCCGCTGGGGCTGCCCCATGTCGGCCACGATGAACAGCATGCACATCAGCACCGCGGCGATGGCCATGAATTCGCCCAGGATGAGCATTTCTTTGAAGGGTTTGAATCCGTGAAAATAGGTGGGCAGCACCAGCATCACGGCGGAAGCCGCCACCCCGACCAGATAGGTGAACTGGGCGATGTAAAAGCCCCAGGACACGTCGCGGGAAAGGCCGGTGACGGAGAGGCCCATGACCAATTGGTAAATGTATGCGCAGCTGCCCAGCGCGATGACGGCGAGCAGACAGCCTATCCAGATGTAAAAGGCCGAGGAGCCTTTGAGCAATTTCTCAACCATCGTCGGCCTCCTTACAGGATATAGTAAACGCCCGGCTGGGTGCCCAGGCTTGGTTTGCGCCGGATGGCGGCGGCGTTTTCATCCAGGGCTTTTCGCACGGTTGACTGTTCGTCAGCCAGATCTCCGAACAAAATCCCGCCCCTGGACGCGGCGACGCAGCGGGGCATTTCGCCCTTGGCCAGCAATTCGGAGCAGAAGGTGCATTTCTCAACCACCCCGCGCATGCGCATGGGAAACGTCATGTTGGGGTCTTTGACGAACGGCTGCGGATCGCTGAAGTTGAAGCTGCGCGCGCCGTAGGGACAGCCCGCCATGCAGAAACGGCAGCCGATGCAGCGGTGGTAGTCCATGACCACGATGCCGTCTTCGCGTCTGAAGGTCGCCTGGGTGGGGCAGACCCGTACGCAGGGCGGGTTTTCACAGTGGTTGCACAGCAGCAGGTAAGGCCGTTCGGCCACGGCCCTGGCCGGATAGTTGGACGCCTGTTCCGGAAAGGCCGCGGCGTATTTGGCCGGCCATATCCACTTTACTTCCTGGGGGCCCGCGATGGCGGGCACGTTGTGATACACGTGGCAGGCGTCGGCGACCGCCTGCTGCAAAGCCGGAGAGGCCATTTTGCGGGTGTCTATGACCATGGCCCAGCGTCGGGCCGAAAGAGCGCCGTCCGGCACGACGAACGCGCCTTCGGCGGGGTCGCCGGCCAGGCCAAGGGCCGGGGCGGCAAGGCCCGCAGCGGCCGCGCCGGCGGCGCAGAGCCCTGTTGCTTTCAGAAAGTCGCGGCGTGAGGTTTTCATTGTTGTTTCCCCCCCGTTCTGGCTGCCGCGGTCTGCTTTTGGGGCGGAAGATGGCAGTCCCAGCAATACGGCGCCACGCTGTTCGAGGTGTGGCAGCTGTCGCAGAATTTTTCTTTGTCGTTGTGGCATTTCATGCAGGTGTTCTGCAAACTGATCTCCCAGACCTTGCCGCTGGTCGCGATGTAGGAGCGTTTGCCCTCGCGCAGGGCCGCGTCGCGCCAGTCGTTCAGCAGGCGCATGTGCTCGCCGCGCATGAAGGCGACGGGTTCGACGCAATCCTTCTCATTCTTGGGCAATTCCACGACGGGCCGCGCATAGCGCGGGGTGATGAGGTTGGCCCAGAAGGGAAAGGTGAAGGCCGCCAGGAAAAAAAGGATGCCGGGGATGATATAGCGGCGGTTGTACATTTAGGCGTCCTCCCCGGCCGCTTCGTCGGCGTCGTCTTCCGCGCCCGGCAGGTCTTCCTGGCGCATGTCCATGGTGCGCTTGTCTTCGCCTTTCATGACCAGAGCGTTGCCCACCAGTTCGTGCAGTCCCGCGACCGTGACCCCCGGCGCCCAGTAGTCGGCCAGCGGGGTCAGCGTGGCCCGGTCGATGGCGCAGACGCAGGCCATGGCGTTGACGCCGTGATTGATCTGCACGTGGCGCAGGGCGTTGCCGCGCGGCATGCCGGCGCGCATGCGCAGTTCCATAATTTCTTCGGTGTTCAGGCCGGACCCGGACCCGCAGCAAAAGGTCTGTTCACGAATGGTGCTTTCCGGCATTTCCACGAAATTGTTGCACACGGCTTTGAGCACCTGTCGCGGCTCTTCCAGCATGCCCATGCCCCGCGCGGGGTTGCAGGAGTCGTGAAAGGTCACCGTGAGGTGGTCGTTGCGCGAAGGGGCAAGGTTCAGTTTGCCGTGCTGGATGAGGTCGGCCGTAAATTCCGCGATGTGGACCATTTTGGTGGAGGCCGCATGGCTGAACTTCGTGCCCGTGACGGGGCTGACCGGGGTAAGCATGCCCGCCGGGGTCGGGCCGTTCATGGTGTCCATGTACTGATGCACCACCCGCCACATGTGCCCGCATTCGCCGCCCAGAATCCACTTGGAACCCAGGCGTTCGGCTTCGGCGTACATCTTGGCGTTGATCTTCTTCATCATCTCGGCCGAGGTGAAGGAACCGAAGTTGCCGCCTTCGGAAGCGTAGGTGGACAGGGTGTAGTCCAGCCCCAGCTCGTGGAACAGCATCAGATAGCCCATGAAGGTATAGATGCCCGGT
>JAVBRE010000186.1:0-14598 GCA_031548325.1 Desulfovibrionaceae bacterium | reverse complement strand
AGCCCCTTGGAACCCATATGGCGGCTCCCTCCCGTTAGCGCAGCCGGCGGGTCGGAGCCGCGGATGAGGGTCCGGGGGACACCGTTCCCCGGCAGGGGGCATGGGGGACAGCGTCCCCCGAATCCATACATGGAGAACATATGTCCACACCGGCTGTTGACGCGGCGAAGCGCGTCGTTTCAGGCATGCGCCCCACAGGCCCTTTGCATCTGGGCCATTATTTCGGCGCGCTGCAAACCTGGGTCGAGATGCAGAATGAAATGCAGGCCTATTTTTTCGTGGCCGACTGGCACGCCCTGACCAGCGAGTATGAAAACCCCGGCCGCATCAAGGAATTTGTGCCCGAACTGGTCAAGGACTGGGTGGCCTCGGGCCTGGATCCTGAAAAAAGCGTTATTTTTCAACAGTCGGCGATCAAAGAGCATGCGGAACTGCATCTCATCCTGTCCATGGTCACGCCCGTATCCTGGCTGGAACGCTGTCCCACGTACAAGGAACAGCAGTTGCAGATCACGGACAAAGACCTGTCCGCGTATGGCTTCTTGGGGTACCCCGTGTTGATGAGCGCGGACATTCTGATGTACCGGCCCAGGTGGGTGCCCGTGGGTCTGGACCAGGTGCCGCATCTGGAATTGACCCGCGAGATTTGCCGCCGTTTCAACAACTTTTACGGCGAATTTTTTCCGGAACCCGAGGCCAGGCTGACCCCCACGGCCAAGTGCCCGGGCCTGGACGGCCGCAAGATGTCCAAAAGCTACAACAATTTCATCGCCCTGCGCGAAAGCATGGACGAGATCACGCCCAAAGTGCGCGGCATGCTGACGGACAAGGCTCGACTGCGCCGCACGGACCCCGGCAACCCGGAAGAATGCAACCTGTACCCCTATCATGAATTGCTGACGGGCGAAGCCGAACGGGCGGAGATCCGCGCGGGCTGCACCGGCGCGTCCCTGGGTTGCGTGGACTGCAAAAAGATTCTGCTCAAGGGGCTGGAAACCTTTCTCGAACCCCTGCACGAGCGCCGGGCAAAACTGGAAGCCGATCCTAACGCCGTGCGCGAGATTCTGGAAGCGGGCAACGCCAAGGCCAAGGCCGCGGCCGTCGCCACCATGGAAAAGGTGCGAGAATTAATCGGGTTTTGATATGCAGCGGCCTGGTTTGCCGTCAGACAAGGAAGGCGCTGTTTTTTATGGAGGGAGTGGACTCTTCAGTCCATGACCGGAATAAAAAACAAGCCTGACGCAGTATCACGGCAAACCAGGCCGCTGCGGAAGGAAAAAACGCATGTCCGACTTTCTGGCCCACCCCAACGTGCTCGCCCTGCCTGCCCTGCTGGACCGCCTGGCTCTTCTGCGGGCGGCGGGCAAGACCATCGTTTTCACCAACGGCTGCTTCGACATCCTGCATCCGGGCCATGTGGATCTTTTGGAGCGGGCAAGGGCCGAAGGCGATGCGCTGGTGCTGGGCCTGAACAGCGACGATTCCGTGCGCCGTCAGAACAAGGGGCCGGACCGGCCTTTCAACGACTTTGCGGCGCGGGCTTTCGTGCTGGCCCATCTGCGTTCCGTGGATTTTGTGACCGCGTTCGACGAGGATACGCCTCTCGCGCTCATCACGGCGGTGCGGCCCGATGTGCTGGTCAAGGGCGGCGACTGGAAGGACGAAGCCATCGTGGGCCGCGAGCTGGTGCTGGCAAAAGGCGGCCGGGTGCTCTCCCTGCCGCTGCTGGGCGCGTATTCCACAACCGCTCTGGCGGCGAAAATGCGGGGATGACAAAAAGGCGCTTTTTGCGCCCTTCCTGCTGCTGACCGCGTTGCGCTATGCGGCCGGGTCCGTTATCGTGCTCGGGATTCTTGTCTTCGCCTTTGCCTGACAGCCTGTCCCTCTTGCCGGACGCCCGCGCAATCGGTCCGGCGGAAATTTACTACGAGGGCGGCTTCGATCTGCGAAGAACCGCCCGCTTTGTCGGCATAAGGCAACAAAGCGGGCGGTTCGGATTTTTTGTCGCGTCAGGCGGGTCTGTTGGGGGCGATGACGCAGTCGGTCATGACCGATTTGCCCGTGGGGTCTATTTCATAGGCGATCTTGGCGTAGCCTTGGACTTCCGTGGTGCTTTCAATCAGCAGTTTTATGGAACCGTCGGGCAGGCGCTGCAGGTTCATGGAAACAGGAGTGTGCTCGTCAAGGCCCAGACCGAGAGCCGGGCTGAGAAAACGCAGCGGCATAAGGCCGAATTGGCTGAGCAGCGACGCTGTCTGGGCTTTCTGGGGGGTGTTGGGGCCGCAGAACGCGTCCACCTGTTGCATGATGCTCCGGATGATGGGGTTGTCCGTGCCGCCGGCTTTGTAATTGTGTTTGAGCGTCTCATCGATGATGCTGTCCGAGTCCAGGGAGATGGGCTGGCCGTTGCCCACGGTGATGGTCGCCAGTTTGGAGCCCCCTCCCCCCAGGCGGTGCAGGTCGCCGGCCATGGATTTGAAGTTGGCGAGCACGTCGTCCTGCGTCGCGTTGACAGAAGCGGAAGAGACCGGCGGCTTGGAAAAGGCGCTGAAAGTGATGCGTTTTTTCGCGGGGTTTTTTTCCAGGGCCAGCTTCAGAAGGCTGTCCGGGTCCGCGCCGACGATGATGGCGGAGTTGATGCTCAGGTGCAGGTAGCTGCGCATGCCTTCGCTCGTCACCCCGTTTTTCTGCAGCAGGGTATAGACCTTATCCTGCCAGGCCTGGCCAAGCTTCAGCGCCAGGTTGTCCGCGGTCACGTCCGGGCCCGGCGCCTGGCCGAACAGGATGTTCCAGACCGTGGCGGGGGTGAAGGGCGGCCCGTCCGGCTGGCTCTGGCGCAGTTTGGGCAAAAGGGTCAGTAAAAGCGCCATGCCGTCGGCTACGAGGGCGGAAGGCTGCGTGACCGTGCCGCCGCACGTGAGGAGTTGGGCGAGATCGGCGTCGGTGGCGTTGCCAAAATCGCGCAGGGCTCCGAAATTGCCATCCACTTTCATTCGGGCCAGGGCAGGGTCGGCGACGCCGCCGGTCAGATGCAGAAAAGCCTTGCCTTCCGCGGGGGGAGTGGTACCGGGAGCGTTTATCATCGGCAGGTTTTCCACCGCCTTCTGGTCCGTGGCCTCCATCAGGCTGAATCCGCCCAGCAACATGGTGAAGGTTCCCTTAAGCTGAATCAGGCCCGCGGTCGCCTGCTGCGTCGGCGCCTGATCGATGCAGCCGTGCAGTGTGTTCAGCGCGAACTCGGCCGCGGGGCTGCAGAAAACGGCCGCCATCTCTTTGATCTGCTCTTTGGAAAAGTCGTTCAGCATGAAAGCGCCCTGCATGGCGAGAAAGATCATTTCTTCGCCCTTGATGTCGGGCCCCAAACCGGCGAAGGCCTGGGTGCGCATCCTGTCCAGAGTCTGTATGAAGGCCAGCATGTCCGTGCCGCTGCGTATGTCCGTCGCCCGGGGCAGCGTTGCGGCGAGGTCGGGCATCAGGCGGACGACGGCGTCGAGTTGCGTTTCAAGGTTGATGTCGGTGGTGATCAGAAAAGGCCGCAGGCTGGAAACTTGCGCGGGGGTCAGCGGGGGCAGCCCCTGGGCGCAGATGGTGTCGAGCCTGTTCATAACCTGCGGGGTCAGGCGGGTCAGGGCGCCGGAAAAAGCGGATTCGATCATCGAGTGCAGCTCTTCCGGCGACAGCGGCCGGCTCTCTGTCGCGGCAAACGACTGCGCATGGCGCAGGATCGGCTCAAGATCCTCCATGCTCAGAGTCACGCCGGCGGGCAGATGCTTTTCCACCAGAGACAGCAGCCCCAGTCCCGGCAAAGGCATATCCCGCCAGCGCGCGAAGGTTTCCTGGTTGAACTGGGCGATGCGTTCTTTTTCCTGGGTCAGCAGGGTGAGCACCTCTTTGACCATATAGCCCTTGAGGGGTTTGCCTTGCTGAAAGGCCCCGCGCAAGGCGCTTTCAGCCATTTTGCTGTAGCTGGCGCCCATTTCGTTCCTGATGCTCTGGAAAAACTCCCGCATTACGGCCTGGTTTTTTTGCGCGTCTTTTCCCCCCACATTGAAAAGGCGGCTCCAGAATCCGCTGCCTTTAAGTCCTTCGGGGCGGGATTGCGACGTTTGAATGATGGTGTTGCTATGGATCTGGGCTACATTTTTGAATCCCTGCAAGGTGATGGCCATACGTAACTCCTTTACGGCGTGCGGCTGCAGCCATGGCGGCGCCAATCAAATTGGCGGCGCCGCAAACGCTGACGGCGGCGGAGAGGTAATTGCAGTTTTCATGCCGCGCGGTTCAGGCAAACTGCGCTCCCGGCGTGGCGCGGGGATCGCCTTCAAAACCGGAAGAGCGGCCGGATCCGTCGAGAGAAGAAAGAGAGGCGCAGGCACGCCGCCAATGCTCCGCCATGTTCAAATAACGCTCCAGCAAGCTCAGAAAGCCGGTCTCGTCAAGCGCCTGCAGAGGAAAGGCCTGCTGCAGGGCCACGAGTTTCGTGCTCTCGTCGGCGGCCAGAGTGGCCCCCGCTGTTTCACGGAAAAAAAAGTTGGCCCGCAGCAGTCTAGAATAGAAAGCCAGGCGTTCGGCATCGCCGTCAGGAACGGCGCCGACCGTGCAGTACAGCAAAATGCATTGATCGGCCTCAAGATACTGCAAGGTGACGGGCAGATCGTCAAAGACCAGGCCGCAGGCGCCGCCCGAATCGGGAACGAAATCCTGCCCCGTCTGCCTGCCGAGAGCGGCGAGCAGGGTGGCGAAATGGGTGCGCATAACGTTTCCTTGGGGTTGAAGTATACGGCACATCGTAGCGCTCGCGAAAAGCGCGGCAAAAGATATGCCCCGGCTCAGGCCATTCTGACTTTGCAGCCCTTGTCGCTCAGATATTGTTTGAGCTGGGGAATCGTATACTCGCCATAGTGTACGATGGAAGCAACCAGCGCGGCCGAAGCCCTGCCTTCGGTCAGGGCTTCGTACAGGTGTTCCGGCCTGCCCGCGCCGCCGGAAGCGATGACGGGTATGCGCACGGCTTCGCTGATCAGACGGGTCAGGGTCAATTCATAGCCCTCTTTGGTGCCGTCCGCGTCAATGGAGTTGACGCAGAGTTCTCCGGCGCCCAGTTCCTCGCAGCGCACGGCCCAGGCGACGGCATCCATGCCCGTGGCCTTGCGGCCGCCGTGAATGACGATTTCATAGCCGGAAGGAATGTTTTCGCTCACGGGAACCCGCAGCACGTCCATGCCCACCACCACGGCCTGAGAGCCGAAGGCGGCCGCGCCTTCGCCGATGACGGCCGGATTCTTCACGGCCCCGGAATTGACCGAGACCTTTTCCGCCCCGGCCAGCACAACGGCGCGCCTTTCCTCAAGCGTCTTGATGCCGCCGCCCACGGAAAAGGGAATGGCGATGGCGGCGGCCACCTTTTCCACCACGTCCAGGAAGATGCCCCGGCCCTCGGCCGATGCGGTGATGTCGTAAAACACGATTTCGTCCGCGCCTTCGTCGTAATAGCGGCGGGCGGTTTCCACGGGGTCGCCGATGTCCACGTTGCCCAGAAATTTTACGCCCTTGGTCAGTTTGCCGTCCCGCACGTCCAGACAGGGTATGATGCGTTTGCTCAACATGGATTGACCTCCCGGCAGTATGCGTAAAAATTGTGAAGCAGTTTCAGGCCCGGTCCGCCGCTTTTTTCCGCATGAAACTGCACGGCCCAGAGGCCGTCGCGACCGTAGGCGGAGCAGAACTCCAGCCCGTACATTGTTTTGGCCAGAGCCAGCTCGGGCGCGGGGTCAACGTAATAGCTGTGCACGAAGTAGAATTCCGCGTTGCGGGAAATACCGTCGAACAGCCGGCTCTCTTTTGCGCGCGATGCGCTGTTCCAGCCCATGTGCGGAATGCGTATGGGCTCGCCCGCCTCGTCGCGCAGCACCGGGTCAAAGCGCCGGGTTTTTCCGGGCACGATGCCCAGCGTCGCGGTGTCCCCTTCTTCGCTGTGGTCAAGCATGATCTGGCAGCCCACGCAGATGCCCAGCAAGGGGATGCGCCGGGCCACGACCTCGCGCAGGACCGCATCCAGACCGGTGGATGTGAGGTTGCGCATGGCCTGGCCCGCGGCCCCCACGCCGGGAAAGATGACCCCGGAAGCGTCAAGCAGGGCGGTTGCGTCGGCCGTGATGGCGTTGGGAATGTCCAGAGAAGAAAGAGCCCGGCTGACGCTGGTCTGGTTGCCGGCCTTGTAATCAAGAATGGCGAGCATCGAATCTCCTTTGCAAGCAATGGATACAGGCAACTCAGATCGCTGGCAAGATGTCTTGCTCTCTTGAGGGATCAGGCTTACATGTACTTTTTTGCAACGCCAGACAGGAAGCAAATTCGTGATCAAAGAAGAATGCGGCCTTTTTGCCATCGACAATCACACGGAAGCGGCGCGCATGGCCTATTTCGGCCTGTACGCGCAGCAGCACCGGGGACAGGAAAGCGCGGGCATCGTGACCTGGGACGGGTCGGTCATGCATGAGCATAAAGCCATGGGCCTGGTGCACGACGTGTTCAGCGAGCGTCATCTTTCCGCCATGCTCAAAGGCGAAACCGCCATCGGCCATGTGCGCTATTCCACGGCCGGGTCCTCTTCCTCGCGCAACGCCCAGCCCTTCATGGCCAGCCACCTGGACCAGAGCATCGCCGTGGCCCACAACGGCAATCTGGTCAACGCCGGGGAACTGCGCCGTAAAATGGAGGCCGAGGGCGCCATTTTCCAGACCGAGACGGACAGCGAAATTTTTTTGCATCTCATTGTGCGGGGCATGAAGGACAAATCTCTGGAAGATTCCGTCATCGCCGCCTGCCGCGAGGTACGCGGGGCATACTGCCTGGTGCTGCTGGCCGACGGCGTGATCATGGCCGTGCGCGACCCGCACGGCATCAGGCCCCTGTCCCTGGGCCGGGTCAACGGCTCCTATGTGCTGGCTTCGGAAACCTGCGCCTTCGACCTTCTGGAAGCGGAGTACATCCGGTCCTTCGAGCCCGGAGAATTCGTGACTATCGAAAAGGGCCGGCTGAGCAGCCGTTTTCTGGAACAAAAGGCGCCCACCCGGCAGTGCATTTTCGAGCTGGTCTATTTCGCCCGGCCCGACTCCACCATTTTTGACGAGAACGTGTACATGTGCCGCAAGGCCATGGGCCGCAAACTGGCGGAAGAAGCCCCTCTGGAGGCCGATTTCGTGATGCCCTTTCCCGATTCCGGGGTGTACTGCGCCGTGGGTTTCGCCCAGGCTTCCGGGTTGCCGTACGAGCATGCCCTGATCCGCAACCATTATGTGGGCCGGACTTTCATCCAGCCTACCCAGAGCATGCGCGACTTTTCCGTGCGGGTGAAAATCAACCCGGTGCGCGAAATGATTCAGGGCAAGCGCATCGTCATTGTCGACGACTCCATCGTGCGCGGCACCACCATGCGCACGCGGGTCAAGAAGCTGCGTGAACTGGGCGCCAAAGAAGTGCACTGCCGCATCAGTTGCCCCCCCGTGCGCCACCCCTGTTTTTACGGGGTGGATTTCGCGGACCCCAAAGAACTGCTGGCTGTGGGGCATTCGCCCGAAGAGATCCGCGTCATGCTGGGTCTGGACACCCTGCATTTTCTCAGCGTGCCGGGCCTGCTGGCTGCGGTGAAAAAACCCGATTCCTACTGTCTGGCTTGCTTTGACGGCAATTATTGCGTGCCGCCCGAAGGGGCCATGAAGGCCTGCTGCGGGGTTACGACATAAAAACGGGGACCGCATGATCTCCATCGGCATCATCGCTCCGGACCCCAATGTGTACGCCGACAGCCTGCGCGTATGCGAGGAATTGGGCCTTGCCGGCTGTACGGAGGTCCGCGAGGCGACGCTGGAAGACGCGCTGCCCGTAGTCCGGAGCATGATCGCCGGCGGGGCGGAGGTCATCGTTTCGCGCGGGTCCACGGTGGAGGGGATAGAATCCTCCGGCCTGCGCATTCCGGTGGTGAACATTCCGCTCAGCATCCACGACATGAGTTCCATGTTGATCCAGGCCAAGAAACAGACCGGCATGGACCGTCCGCGCATCGCGGTCATCACCTATACCCGCATCGACCTTGACCTTAAAGCCTGTTCCGGTCTGCTGGACATGGATCTGCACATTTACCATTCCAGATATCACAGCCGGGATATTGCGGAATCCGTCAGGCTGGCCATGGCCGAGGGCGCGCATGTGGTGGTGGGCGGCAACAATACGCTGGCGGCCCTGCGCCGCCTGGGCAAGGCGACGCATTTCGCGCGTTATGTTTCCAGCGATACCTCCATCCGCCAGGCTCTGCTCGAGGCCCGGCAGATCGTTGACGCCCGCAGGCTGGAACAGCAGCGGGCGGAACAGTTCAAAGCCGTGGTTGAATCGTCCAGGGACGGCATTGTGACCGTGGACGCGACGGGCCGCATCATGACGGCCAATCCGGTGGCCGGCGGCATATTGCGTCTGCCCAGGGATCCCGTGGGCGTTCTGTTCGCCGATGCCTGCCCCATATCCGAATGCCTCTCCTGCCTGGACGCGGGGGATTCCATGTCGGACGAACTGGTGTACCTGGACGGCCAGCCTCTTTTGCTCAGCCTGACGCCCATTCGGGTGGGAAACGCCGTCACGGGCGCGGTCATCAACTGCCAGCGGGCGCGTCACATCGTGGAACTTGAGGCCAAAATCCGCAAGGACCTGGCGGTCAGGGGCCTGGTGGCGCGCCATACTTTCGCGGACATAGCGGGAATATCCCCCCAGATTCGCGACAGCCTGAACCGGGCCGCGAAATACGCGGCGGCCGAAGGCACCGTGCTGCTTTCGGGGGCCACGGGCACGGGCAAGGAGCTCTTCGCCCAGGCCATCCACAATGCCGGGCCCCGCCGCAAAGGACCCTTTGTGGCGGTGAACTGCGCGGCCCTGCCCCCGACCCTGCTGGAATCGGAACTTTTCGGCTATGAGGAAGGCGCCTTCACCGGGGCCAACCGCAAGGGCAAGCAGGGCCTGTTCGAACTGGCGCATCAGGGCACGATCTTTCTGGACGAGGTTTCGGGCATGGACCACTACGGGCAGACGCGGCTTCTGCGGGTTCTGCAGGAGCGCAGCGTGCTGCGCCTGGGCGGGGACAAGTTTTTGCCCGTGGATTTCCGGGTCGTCGCGGCTTCCAATGTGGACCTTTGGGCCCTGGCGCAGAGCGGAGAATTCCGCGAGGATCTTTTTTACCGTTTGAACGTGCTGCCCCTGGCGTTGCCGCCTTTGCGGGAACGCCAAGGGGATATCGCCGTGTTGGCGGTTCATTTCGCGAAGCAGCAGCCGGGTTGCGGCCGGGTGCGACTGGCGCCCGGCGCCGTGGCCGCTCTGGAAGCCCATCCCTGGCCGGGCAACGTGCGCGAATTGCGCTATTGCATACAGCGGCTTTGTCTGCTGCTGGAAGAGGACAGCATCAGCGAACGGCATGTGGCGGACGCGCTGGCCTCCACCCCCGCGTCCCGGCCCGGAGCAGCGCCCGCCGGCGGGGCGGCGAGGCTTGCGCCGGAAGATGCCGGAGCGGACGAAAACCCCGAACGCCGGCGCGTCGTGGCCGCGCTGCGCGAGAGCGGGGGCAGGCAGGGGTTGGCTGCCGCCGCGCTGGGGATGGACAAGAGCACTTTGTACCGCAAAATGCGGCGTTACGGCATTCGAAAAAGCGCCTGCTGATACAATTTTGCATGAATTTATGCATGATTGCATTATTTGGTGCATATTGTTGCACTATTCATCCCGGAGAGTTTTTTCCATCCAATAAAATCAGCACGATTCCCATGGCATGCTCCTTGCTCATGTCCTCACCATCCCTTCACCTGAAAGAGCCGAGGAGCGTCTGTGGAGAGCAACGATTTTTTGCGCATGGAAGGGCGTAAAATCGCCCTCAAGCTGGATGCCGGAGACAATGCGGCCGTAACCTTGGCCGATCTGCGCGCCGGCGAAAGCTGTCTTGTGCGCGGAGACGGCGCCGCGGAATACGCCCTGACGGCGACGCAGGATGTGGCTTTCGGCCACAAAATCGCCCTGGCCGACCTGGCCGCAGACGCGCCGGTCTATAAATACGGCGAGGAAATCGGCCGCATGAAAGAAGCTCTGGCCATGGGCGGCTGGATTCACAGCCACAATATGTACTGCGAAAGAGGGATGTGACATGAAGGACGTCTTCATGGGCTATGCCCGACCCGACGGCAGGTTCGGCGTGCGCAACCTGATTGCGGTCATTCCTTCGGTTTTCTGTTCCGCCAAAGTGGCGGAGCGCATAGCCCAGGCCGTGCCGGGCTGCGTGCATTTTCGACATCCGGTGGGTTGCAGCCAGGTGGGCGAAGATTTGGAAATCACGGCCAAAACCCTCGTCGGCATCGGCCGAAATCCCAATTTCGCGGGGGTTGTGGTCGTGGGTCTGGGCTGCGAGCGTTTTTCGCCGCGCGAATTGGCGGAAGGCATCGCCCCCACGGGCAAAATGCTGGAAACCGTGATCATTCAGGACGAGGGCGACACCCTGGCGGCCATTGAAAAAGGCAGCCGCTTCGCCCGGGGCATGTGCGAAGCCGCGTCCCTCATGCGGCGGGAAGAAGCCCCGGTCAGCCATCTGATGATCGGGCTGAACTGCGGCGGTTCCGACATGACTTCGGGACTGGTGGCCAATCCGGCGCTGGGTATTGCTTCCGACATGCTGGTGGCGCGGGGGGGCTCTTCCATTTTATCCGAACTGACGGAACTGCTCGGAACCGAGCATATTCTGGCCCGTCGGGCCGTGGACGAATCCGTGGGGCGGGATATTCTGAACGCCATCCGGGCCACGGAAGAACATCTGACCAGCCAGACCCGCCATTCCAGCAATAGCGCCCGGCGCCACCTTATTTCGACGGGCAACTACGAGGGCGGGCTTTCCAGCGTGGTGGAAAAGTCTTTGGGCGGCATGAAAAAGAGCGGCAGCGCGGCCAAATTCGTCGAGGTCTTCAAAAGCGGCGACGCCCCCGCCCGCAAGGGTCTTCTGCTTATGGACGGCCCGGGCCACGACGGTGAAGTGACCACGGGCCAGGTAGCCGCCGGGGCGCAGATGGTCTTTTTCCCCACGGGCAGGGGCAGCCCGGCCGGTTTCCCCGGCGTGCCGGTGGTCAAAATTACGGGCAACCCGCGCACCTATGAAAAAATGAAGGAAAATATCGACATCAATGCCGGTGCCGTTTTGACCGGCGAAAAAACCTTGCAACAAATGGGGGAGGAAATTTATCGCGAGCTTGTGGCCATGGCCTCGGGCAAGCTGTGCAAAGCGGAAATCCTGGGACACGACGAGCAGTTCTGCATCACCAGAATGCCGTGAACCGGGCGTTGGGACCATCAGCGGGAGTAACACGTTATTTTGTTTGGCATCATCACCGTAATTGATCAATTCAAAAAGGAGCGACTTCATGCGTAAAACAGCCCGTGCCCTTATCTGTCTGGCGGTTTTTTGCGGCGTACTGATGATGGGCGCGCCGGCCCAGGCCGCCTACCCGACCAAACCCATCACCGTGACGCAGGGCTTCAAGGCCGGCGGCGGCAGCGACACCCTGGCCCAGCTTACCCAGCCCTATCTGCAGAAAATTCTGGGCGAAAGCTTCATCAACCAGTACATTCCCGGCGCCACCGGGGCCATCGCCTGGACCAAGCTGGCGAAATCCACCAAGCCCGACGGCTACACCATCAGCATCACCAATACCCCGATGCTTCAGACCAACTATATTATGAACAAGGAAGTCACGTATAATATCCGTGAACTGGATCCCATTGCCAACGTCATCACCGACCCCGGCATCATCGTTGTAAGCAGCGAGAGCCCTCTGAAAACATATCAGGATTTTGTCAACGCCGTGAAAGCCAACCCCGGCAGGGTCACCGTCGGCAACTCCGGCACCGGCGGCGACGACTTTTTTACCACCATCCAGTGGATGAAGGCCACCGGCCTGAAAGTCGCCATGGTGCCCTTTGAGGGCGACGGACCTTCCTGGCAGGCGGCCATGGGCCGTAAAATAGACGTGAGCTTTAACAACCTGGGCATCACCTATCCCCAGATCAAGGCCGGCACCTTGCGCGCCCTGGCTCTTTTCGCCGACAAGCGCTATTCGCTTATGCCCGATCTGCCCACGGCCAAGGAACTCGGCATCAATCTGGTGGCCGGTTCTTCGCGCGGATACAGCGCGCCCAAAGGACTGCCCCCCGCGATAAAGAAAACCCTCGTCGACGCCTTCAAAAAGATGGCCCAGGATCCCGCCTTCATCAAGGGCTGCGAAGACCGCGCTTCCGTGGTCGATATGAAATACGGCGACGACTACATGAAGTTTTTGCAGGGTGATGAAAAGGCCTTTACGGATATCTGGAATGAAGTGCGGGCAACAATCGAAAAGAAGTAGTTGATGAGAGTGCGCGGCACGGGAGCGATTCCGTGCCGCTTTCCCTATGGGACATCAGGAAGCAGGAGGACACGATGCCCTTCGTCGTCAAAGAATTATTGTTTGTTGTCGGGGCGATGGCTCTCGCGCTGTGGTTCATCGCCGATTCGTCCAAGCTGACCGACAGCGCGGCGATGATGCCCCGGATACTGGCCGGGCTCATTCTTGCGCTGTCGGCCATCATGGCCGCCCAAGGATGGCTCGCGCACCAACGCATGGTGAAAGCGGGGCGGAAGGAAGAGATTCCGTATATCAACATTCCCCGGGTGAGCCTTTTTCTCGTTTTCATTATCGCCTATGTCTTCGGTATTGAGCTTATCGGCTATTTCATCGCGACGCCCGCGTTCATCATCGGCACATACATGTATCTGCGCGCCCTGTCCCTGGGCAAGTCGCTCATTGTGGCGCTGGCTTTCTGCGCCCTGATATACGGCGTTTTCGTGCGCGTCCTGTACCTGCCTCTGCCTCTGGGCCTTCTTGAAAACATTCTGGGGTGAGCCTATGATTTTTGAAAACATGCTGCTCGGTCTCTCGACCGTTTTTTTGCCCTCCAACCTCATCGCCATCACCGTGGGAACGGTTATCGGCCTGCTTATCGGCGCGCTGCCGGGTCTTTCAGCCACCATGGCCATCGCCATTCTGGTGCCCGTAACCTTCGCTTTTCCGCCGGAAACGGGCATTTCCATGCTGGCGGCCCTGTATCTGTCCGCCATGTATGGCGGATCCATTTCCGCCATTCTGATCCGCACGCCCGGCACCCCGGCCGCGGCGGCCACGGTTCTGGACGGTTCTCCCATGGCCCAGCAAGGCAAAGCGGGGCGGGCGCTGAGCATTTCTCTCGGGGCCTCCTTCATCGGCGGGCTTATCAGCTCCGTCGCGCTCATCACCGTGGCGCCCGTTCTGGGAAAAGTGGCTCTGGAGTTCGGCCCGGTGGAAATCGCCTCTGTGGCTATTCTGGGCATGACCATCATCGCTTCGCTTTCGCAGGAATCCACCGTCAAGGGGCTCATTGCCGGAGCGGCGGGGCTCATGCTTTCCACCGTGGGCATGGACCCCATTTCCGGTTCGCCCCGTTTCACTCTGGGACTTATCGATTTGTTTTCGGGCATTCCGTTCACGGTGGCCCTCATCGGTCTGTTCTCCATCCCCCAGGTCCTGCGTCTGCTTGAAAACGACATCGGACAGGCCAAAGCCGGGATCATCAGCGATTCTGTGCGACCGCGCTGGGACTTGCTGAAAAGACTGATGCCCACCATACTGCGTTCCACGGGGATCGGCATTTTTGTGGGGCTGACCCCCGGAACCGGCGGCGACACGGCCTGCTGGTTCGCCTACAACGAGGCCAAGCGCTTTGCCCCGCCCGAGGAAAAGGAGAAGTTCGGCAAAGGGTCCGATTACGGCATTGCCGCGCCCGAATCATCCAACAACGCGGTGGTCGGGGCCGCGCTCATTCCCACCATATCTTTGGGCATTCCCGGCTCGTCATCCACGGCCGTGCTGCTCGGCGGCATCATGGGCCACGGCATCATGCCCGGTCCCACGCTGATGGTGGAACACGCAAAAGTCGCCTACACCCTGATCTGGGCGCTTTTTTTCAGCAATTTCACCATGTATATTATCGGCCTGTACATCACCCGCGTGGCCGTGTTCATCACCCGCGTGCCGGCGAAAGTCATGGCATCCGCCATTACCGTGTTCTGCGTCGTCGGCGCCTTTGCCATCAACAACAGCGTGTTCGACGTGTACCTGATGCTTCTTTTCGGCGTTCTCGGGTACATCATGGACAAGGTGAGGGTGCCTGTGGCCCCGTTGGTTGTGGGTCTTATTCTCGGACAGATGCTGGACGTGAGCCTGCACCAGGCGTTGATCATCAGTGCTGGAAGCTGGTGGGTTTTCTTCGAGTCGCCGGTGGCCGCCGTGCTGCTGAGCCTGGCCGCCCTGTCGCTTACCAGCGGGACTCCCGCCGGGGCCTGTATCGTCAAGTGCCTTAAGAAACCCTTTGTCAGAAGCGCGGCCCAAAACGCCTGAGCTGCCGTCATGATCCGTCCCGTCGCGGGACAACCCGCGACGGGACGGCAAGGGACGCAGAACAGGGTTTTTGGAACACGGTATCCCCCAACAGGGGCCAGCGCAGGATTTT
>JAVBRE010000021.1:0-6580 GCA_031548325.1 Desulfovibrionaceae bacterium | reverse complement strand
GATGAAGTGTTCCACGGCGATTTCGACGACGTTGGCCAGTTGTTCCAGGCCGCGGCCGATGGCGTTGGCTTCATTGTACCGGGTTTCGGTATAAATATCGATTTTCCAGCCCAGCAGCTTCGCGGCCAGTTTGACGTTCTGGCCTTTGCGACCGATGGCGTTCGTCAACTGATCGTCGGGCACGATGACTTCGAGCAGGTTTTCTTCCTCGTCCACCACAATGCGGATGAGCACGGCGGGGGACAGGGCGTTTCTGGCGTAAGTCGCGATGTCCGCGCTCCAGACCACGATGTCGATGCGTTCCCCGCGCAGTTCTTGCACGATGTTCTGGATGCGCGAGCCGCGTATGCCGACGCAGGCGCCCACAGGGTCCACGTCGCGATCGCGGGACAGCACCGCAACCTTGGCGCGGCTGCCGGGGTCGCGGGCGACCCCCATGATTTGTACGGTGCCGTCATCCACCTCGGGCACTTCACGGCGGAAGAGGGCGGCCATATAGTCGCGGTGGGAACGGGAAACCACGATCTGCGGCCCCCGGCCCTCCTTGCGCACGTCGATGATGATGGCCTGCACCCGGTCGCCGCGTTTGTAGTGTTCGCGCGGGATCTGTTCCTCTTTGGGCAGTATGGCTTCGGTACGGCCCATGTTGATGATCCAGCCGGCTTTGTCGCGGCGCTGAATGATGCCGGAGATGATTTCGCTCTTCCGGTCCTTATATTCTTCGTAAATTATTTCCTGCTCGGCGTCGCGCATGCGCTGGATAATGACCTGCTTGGCGGACTGGGCCGCTATGCGTCCCAAGTCCTCAACTTTCAGGCGAAACCCCATTTCGTCGTCAAGCTGCACGCCGGGATCGTGCTTTTGCGCATCCGCCAGCGTAATCTGGCTGCTGGGTTCCTCGACTTTCTCAACCACGATTTTGAACTGGTATACGTCAATTTCGCCGGTTTCCTCGTTAAAGCTCACCTCGATATCAATACTGTCGCCAAATTTGCGAAACACGGAGGTGCGCACCGCTTCTTCCAGCGTGTCGACCAGCATGTCCCGATCAAGGCCCTTGTCCTTGCTTATCTGGTCGATGGCTTTTTTCAGTTCCATGCTCATGTGGTTTTCCTTTTTGCGCCTTTTTTCGTGCCCGTGCCTTCAGGCAAAAAGTGCAGCAGCTTGACTTTTTTCGCATCGCCCCAGGCGAAATCGACGCTGACCGGATCCAGCCCCGGCCCGGGAGCGTCAAGAGGAAGCAGGGTAAAGAGGTCGCTACGCTCGCCCGTGAGGGTCCCGGTCATTTTTTTGCGGCCGGGATATGCGGCGAGGGGTTCGTGCAAGGTGACTTCCAGCGTTCTGCCCACATAGGCCCGCAACTGCTCCGCCGTGAAAAAAGTCCGTTCAAGCCCGGGAGAGGACACTTCCAGCACGTAGGCTTCCGGCACGATGTCCTCGACGTCGAGGGCAAGACCCAGCAGGCGCGAAAGTTCCGCACAGCGGTCTATGTCCACTCCGTTTTGCCCCTCGACGTAGACGCGAATCAGGCTTTTCGGCCCGACGGCGTATTCCAGCCCCCAGACGGAAAGGTCAAGAGAGGCGGCAAGAGGGGCGGCAAGCTCGGCGAGTTTGTCCGGCACATTCGGCGTATTCATTTCTTCCCTGGCGAAAGAGTCAAAAAAAGGGGAGGCCCTCAGGCCACCCCGCAGGGCCGTTAGGCCTTTCAGGATGTGGAAGGGCGGATTTTTCCAACCTTCCTCTGATACGCGGGCTTTTACCCCTCCATATTATGACCTGTCAAGAAAAAAGAACGTCGGGATCACGCCGAACCGGATTCTGCATGCTTGGCCCGTATGTTGCATAGCCAGATGCAGCCAGGGGGAGGCCCCTGAGGAGGAAGTATGCAGGATGCCATGTACAGCGCGCTTTTCGGCGCACTTGCCAATGAGCACAGGATGAACAGCGTCGCCAATAATTTGGCGAACGTGAACACGACCGGCTACAAGCGGGACATGCTCGCCTTTAGCGACAGCATGACCCGCTTCGCCCATGATATGATCATGGAGCCGGTGGCAAGCATCCGCGATAAAAAGTTTTTCCCCGACCCGCAGCATATAGCCAAACCCCGCATCGCGGTAGCGCTGACGGATTTTCAACAGGGCGGGCTCAAAGTGACAGGCGCCCCTTTTGACGTGGGCATCAGCGGAGAGGGTTTTTTCAAGGTCCGCTCGCCTGACGGCGATTTTTACACCCGCAACGGACATTTCACCATCAACGGCGAAGGCACGCTGGTTACCGAACTGGGCTGGCCCGTGCTGGCGGATGGCGGAGAAATAGTCGTGCCGCCCGGGTTCAAAAATATCGTCATCGCCGAAGACGGCCGTATTTTTGCCGACGACAACCAGGTCGGCCAGTTGGCTTTCGTCAACGTCGACAATCCGTCGGGTCTGGAAAAGATCGGCAACAATCTTTATCGGCCCCGGCAAGGAGCCGAGGTGGCCGAAGTGGAAGCCGATTTTTCCAGAAGCTGGATGGCCCAGGGTTTTTTGGAAGCAGCCAACGTGGACGCGGTCTATGAAATGGTGAACATGATTGAAACCCAGCGCCAGTTTGAAGCCTATCAGAAAGTGATGCAGACCAGCGACGCCATTGACCGCGAGGCTACAACAAAAGTCGGTCGCGGCCGCGCGTAAAAAAGTGTCTTTTGCCCCCTGGACCGCGTCAAGCGCCGATTTTGGTCCAGGGCTGTACAGGAAGAGTACTATCCCTGGCCCGAAATCGGCGCTTTCCTTGCCAGGGGACAAAATCCGGCTTTTTTAGATTGAAACAGCCGCCCGATCGGGCGAGGAGGATACCCGGCATGATGCGTTCTCTTTGGACCGGAGCCACGGGCATGGTGGCCCAGCAGCTCAACATCGACGTTATCGCCCACAACCTGGCGAACGTGAACACCATAGGCTTCAAGAAAAGCCGCGCGGAATTCGAGGACCTGATGTACCAAACCTCGAAAATGTCGGGGTCCATCACCGGCACGGCCGGGGACCAGCGCATTCCCACGGGCATTCAGGTGGGCCTTGGCGTGCGTCCCACGGCGGTGCACAAGTTCTTTTCCCAGGGCGACTACCAGAACACCAACAACCCCCTGGATATGGCCATTGAAGGCGACGGGTTCTTTCAGGTGGAAGTGAACGGCGAACAGCTTTACACCCGGGCCGGGGCTTTCAAGCTGAACCAGGACGGCACGGTGGTCACGGCCAACGGATATGTGCTGCAGCCGGAATTCACGGTTCCCACGGAAACCAAGAACATCGTGGTCACGGAAAACGGCCATATCGCGGCGCTTGACGCCAACGGGCAGGAACTGGCCGCATCCGACATTCCTCTTTACACCTTCATCAACCCGGCGGGTCTTGATGCGCGCGGCCGCAACCTCTACTCCGTGACCGAAGCCTCGGGCGACGCCACCGAAGGCGTGGCCGGCGAAGACAACGTGGGCACCATCGCCCAGGGTTTTCTGGAAATGTCCAACGTCGAGGTCGTAGACGAAATGGTGAACATGATCGTGGGCCAGCGGGCCTATGAAATGAACTCCAAATCCATTCAGACTTCCGACCAGATGCTGCAAACCGCCGTGCAACTGAAACGGTAAAAGGCGGCCGTTGCGTGAATGCGCCGCGTCACCGGGCGCCATGTTCGATGGAGGGGCAATGAATTTGATACGCTATGAACAGCAGGCCGCCGCTATGGCCGGCAAAAGGCGTTCCGGCACAATCGGGGCCATTTTCGGCACGGCGTTGCGGCTTATGGCCTGCGCTTTTGCCGCTTTGCTGCTCGGTCTTGTTTTGTCGCGGCAGGCCGTCGCGGCGGGCTACGAGGGCGGCTGGCAGCTGCGTTTAAAAGATGCGGCTGTGGTCAGGGGCGAATATGTGACCCTGGGTGAAATAGCCGACCCTCTGGGGCCCATCGCTCCGGAACTGTGGAGCAGACTTTCGGCCGCCACGCTGTGGCAGGCCCCTCCGGCCGGTCGGCCCATGAACATGACCCGGCCCAGACTGCAACAGGCCATGGCCTATTATGCCGGGGAACTGTCCTCGCTGTGTCTGTACCCGGCTTCCATGACCCTGCAACAGGGCGGAGCCGTGCTTGATGCCGAGGCCTTGCAGAAAGTGGTTGTCAAAACCTTGACTCCGCTGCTGCGCGTTTTGCCCGGGGAAGCTTCATTGCAGGATTTTCGCCTGCCGGGCTATGTGTTTGTCAGCCATCCCGGTCAGACGGTGGAACTGGAAGAACTGCCGGATATGGCTCCCGGCCGCCTTTCCCTGCGTTTCGCGGTGAAAGAGCAGGACGGGGGGGTGGTGCGCCGCCTGTCGGGCACGGTCTTTGTGGACCAGTGGCTGGAAGTGCCCTGTGCGGCTTCGCCCTTGAACCGGGACGAGGCGCTGTCCCCCGAACGGGTGACCTACATCCGCAAGAACCTGGCCCATTTGAAAGGCGCGGTCTGGGACGGCCGGGGCGGTCCCTGGCGTATGCTGCGCCCTGTGGGCACGGGGCAGCCTTTGCTGCAGACCGATGTGGCCGTGATTCCCACGGTGCAGAAAGGCGCGACCGTGACCATGCTTTTTCAGGGCAGGAATTTTATGGTGAGTATGCCGGGCGAGGCCCTGGGCGACGGCGCCGTGGGCGAAAGCATCACGGTCCGCAATTTGCAAAGCAGAAAACAGCTTCGCGCCATGGTGCGCGACAACACAACCGTAGTCGTCAGATAGGCAGGTGAATACTATGAAAATGCATGTCAAAACATCAGGCGGGGCGCGGCGTATGCGACTCGTCGGGTCCGCGGGACTTCTGGCGGCGGCCGTTCTTCTTTCCGGTTGCAACGGCTCGGGCCGTCAGACCAGCCCCATGCCCCCCATGGTGCCCCCGCAGGCCTATACCGAGCCGGAGGAACGCGACGCCAATCCCGGTTCCCTGTTTTCCGATTCGGGTTCAAAGTATCTTTTCGACGACAACCGGGCCCGGAAGGTCGGCGACATTGTGTTGGTCAAGATCGTGGAAAACGCCAAATCCAAAAGCAAGGTCGACACCACGGCGGAACGCAAGGCTTCCAACAAGCTTGGCGTCACGGCCGCTTTCGGCCGTAGTACAGTGTCGCCTTTTTATGTGACCGGCGGGCCGCTTGCCGGCGGAGTGGGCATAGACCCCATTCTTGAAACCACCACCAACACCAAAAACGACGCTACCGGCGAAACCAAGCGCGAAAACTATGTGACCGCGACCATGGGGGTGCGCGTGGTGCAGGTGCTGCCCAACGGCGTGATGCAGGTCGAAGGCGCGCGCGAGATCAAGGTCAACGACGAGACCCAGTTTATGGTGGTCACGGGCCTTATTCGGCAGCGCGACGTGGCGTCCGACAACTCCATTTTATCCACCCAGATGGCTGACTCGAAGGTCGACTACTACGGCAAGGGCGTTCTGGCCGACAAGCAGAAGTCAGGCTGGCTGACCCGGCTGCTCGACAATATCTGGCCTTTCTAGAGCATTTCAAGGTCAAATGCTGTGGCGGGATTTGCTCGCCCGAAAAAAGTCCCCGTTCGCGAGAGCGGGGACTTTTTTGTGGCCGACAAAGCCCCAAGAAAGAAAAGCACGGATTGCCGTGTCGGGCTTCGGGGCTTTGCCCTTGACAGCAGCGCGGCCTGCTTGACAAACTTTTGTTTTTTTTGCTAATATATTTATCTGAAAATATTTCTATATCGTAATCATCGCTGTCCCTCTTCTCCGCCTTAGTCCCCATTGCCCGAAAATGCCTGACCTGCCCGCCTTTGGCGGGCGGGGCATCCCAGCATCTTGCCTGTCCGCATGGCGCGGCAGGCGCGTGCCCGCATTGCCCATACAACACAGGAGCGAATCGTGACGCGGATTTTACAACACCCCGATGCCAATGACGAACAAAAGAGCAGGCGTATTCAAAGCAACGGACTGACCGTCGACTGCTTTCTGAACAGCGATGGAAAGCTGTGCAGAAAAGTCGAACGCACGGCCGGGGCGGCCGATGAATTCGTCTACGGCTTTGACGCCAGGGGGCATCTGCTCTCGGTGCTGCGCAACGGCCGCCTGGAAGAACAATACCGCTACAACCAGGCCGGGCAGCGTGTGGAACAGCGCTGCGCATATGGCGGATACAGCGACCTGACGGCCGGTTCGCTGTACTACGATGAGCGGGGCAGGCTGGAAAGAGCCGGAGGGACGACCTTCGACTATGACCCAAGCGGCGCGCTTGCCGCTCGGCGCGACTGCCGGGGCGTCACCTGGTTTTTCTACGGCAGGGATACCCTGTTGGACAGGGTCATCCTGCCGTCCGGAGAGGAAATCCGCTACGAGTGCGATGGCGAAAACCCCATCGGCCCGGCCCGGAAGTTCAGAAACGGCAAACTGGTTGCCGAGTATCTGTGGCTGGACGCCCTGCGCCTTTCGGGCTGCCTGGACCACGAACGCCAGTTGGAATACGCGTTCAGCCACGGCAAATCCGGCGGCATGCCGGACAGGGTGCGCGTCACGCTCCTGCCCTCATCCCGCCGCCCGCCGGAAAAACCCGCCCGGG
>JAVBRE010000077.1:0-14295 GCA_031548325.1 Desulfovibrionaceae bacterium | reverse complement strand
GGAGGGGCCTGGGGAGGCGGAGCCTCCCCGGAGATACTATGAAAATAGCTGTTATAGCCGACGTGCACGCCAACATCGAGGCTTTGCAAGCGGTGTTCGCCGATGCCGACGAACTGGGGGCGGAGAAGTACATCTGCCGGGGAGATGTCGTCGGCTACGGTCCGGACCCGGAAGCGGTGGTCGCGCAACTGGCGTTGCGGCAGATCGTCACGGTGGCGGGCAATCACGAAAGCGGCCTGTTCAATCCGGAAATGGTCTCGCGTTTCACCCTGGAAGCCCGGCAGAGCATCCTGTACGCCCGCGACGTCCTGTCCGCCGGGGCCAGGCTGTGGCTCAGCCTGCTGCCGCGCGTCCATATCCGGGACGGAGCTCGCTTCGTGCACGGCATGCCGCCCGATTCCCTCACCCGCTATCTGTCGCAATGTTCGCGGCCGGACCTGCTGCGGCGTTTCGGGCAGTACGGCGAAGAACTGTGTTTTGTGGGGCACACCCATCTGCGCGAGCTGATTCGTCTGACCCCGGACGGGGTCATGCTGACCTCGCCTCTGATGCCTGGCCGCATGGAACTGCCGAAAAACTGCCGCCACATCTGCAATGTGGGCAGCGTGGGGCAGCCGCGCGGAGGCGGCAAGGACGCGGAGTATGTGCTGTGGAACACGGAGACCCGAGCCATTCTGGCCCGTTCCGTGCCCTATGACGGCAGCAGGACGGCGGCCAAGATCAGGGAGCTGGGTTTGCCGGCCTCCCTCTGCCGCTGGCTGGCATAATTCCCAATAAGAAAGCGCTCCGCCCCGGCCGTTACGGAAATACAAAAGTACCGTCAGCCTTGTATTCCGGCGTGGCCGCCAGATACCAGAGGCCGGTCTCAAGCAGTCGGGGGCTGGCCTCCGCCAGTATGTCATAGGCGGCTTGCGCCCGTCTGCCTGTACGGCAGACGACCAGAACAGGCCTGTCCGCCGGGATTTCGCCAAGACGGTTTTTCAATTCCTGCACGGGGATGAGCAGGGCCCCCGGTACATGGCCCTGGTTGAACTCTTCCGGCGTGCGCACGTCCAGAACCAGGAGTTTCGCGCCGAGCGAAGTTATCAGGGCGTGGCCTTGCGGCCCGCTTACAGGACCGTTGGTGGGAGAAAAGGCCGTTTCCGCCGAAGACGCGGCAAAGGGGCAGAGGGCCAAAAAAAGGAACGCCAGAGCAAGGGACAGCGTGGTGCGAAAAGAGCGGAACATAAGTCCTCCTGCACGATACTCATAAGTCTGTTCATGCTCTTTGCAAGCGGAGCGCGCTGTGGAACTCTTTCAGCCGCAATTCGCGCGCATATCTGCATCAGGTCCGGTTTTTCAGCAGTTCCTTCAAAGCCCGGTAGTCCGTCTTGCCGCTGCCCAGCAGGGGCACGGCCGCCAGCGGCCAAATGCGCTTGACCGAGTACAGGGCGGAAAGGCCCGCGCCCCGCAAGGCCTGGTTCACTTCCGCCAGGGTCAGGGGCAGGGGGGTGAAGAGCACGATTTCCGCGCCCGCATCTTCCGGGGTGGCTTCCACGGCCAGGGCCGGGCCTTCGGCCGGGGCTTCCGGCCGGTGGGCAAAGGCTTCGAGCAGCGCGCTTTCCACCTGGGGCAGGGAAATCATCTCCCCGCCGATTTTCACGAAACGCTTCAGACGGCCCCTGAAGGTCAGGCGGCCGGTCGCGTCCATGCTGACCAGGTCGCCGGTGCGGTACCAGCGCTCCCTTTCAAATTCCACAAAGGGGTCGGGCGGCGTGGAAGCGCCGCCGCTCAGGTAGCCGCCAAAAATACTGGGTCCGCGCAGCAGCAGCATGCCGGTTTCATCCGTTTGCGCCCGGCCGGTGATGCGGCCGTCTTCTTCGCTCACCAGAACGGCCGCGACCGAGGGCAGCAGGTGGCCGATGCTGCCCGGCAGCACGGATTCCGGCCGGTTGGCGGAAACCACCGGAGAGCATTCGGTGATGCCGTAACCCTCACACAGAGCCGCGTGCGGGCACTGCTCGGCAAAGGCGCGGTACACGTGGTCCGGGCATTTTTCCGCCCCGGCAAAGGCGAAGTGCAGACTGGCCAGGGCATCGCCGCCCCTGGCCCGGTCCAGCATGGCTTCCAGAAAGGTGGGCGGCGCGGCCAGCAGCGTCAGTTTGTAGTCGCGCACCAGCGAAACAAGCGGGCCCGTCTCCGTGGGGTTGGGGTGAAAGGCGGCTTTCAGGCCCAGGGCCAGGGGCAGCACCAGGCCCACCATCAAGCCGAAGGAATGAAAGGGCGGCAGCATGGCCAGCACGGTTTCGTCGGCATCCACATGGAGGGCCGCGATAACGTCCCCGGCGTTGGCCAACAGGTTGGCGTGGGTCAGAGGCACGGCTTTCGGCAGGGATTCGGAGCCGGAAGTGAAGAGCACGGCCGCCACATCCGCAACCGGATATGCGGAAAGCGAACGGCAAAAGCGCGCGCGCAAAAAACCGCGCAGCTTTTCCCAACGGGTCAAGCCTGCCGCCAGTTGTTCCAGGCGCAGCCAGACCGCGGGCAGGGCGGCCAGCGGCAGGCCGCCGCGTTCCAGCCGGTCCAGCAGGGCGGCGGCGCTGACCACATGGCTGACCCCGGCAAGCGTCATGCAATGGCGCAAGTTGGCTTCGCCCACGGTCCAGTTGAAGAACACCGCTTCTTTGCCCGCCAGCATGGCCGCCAGCCAGACCGCCGCGGCCGCGGGCACCGCCGGCAGCATGATGCCCAGCCGCCGTCCCGGCAAGGCCTTGAAGCGTTCCGCAAGCACCATTGCGCCGGTCAGAATGTCCCGCCGGGTGCGCAGGGTGGAGCGGTCCGCCAGCAACGGCATGTTCGGCGCGCGCCGCAGGCCGTCCAGAAAGGCGGCGGGTACGCTGGCAGCGCCTTCGGGCAGGCGCAGGTTTTTGTCCGGGGCCGGGGTGAACCAGACCGGCGGCGCCGGGCGGGTTTCCTCTTCGGGAGTTGCCGAGGTTCCCGCGACAGCGGCCAGGCAATCGCCGACAGTGATCAGGATTTCCATGTTGCCGAAGCTGACGTTGTGTTCGGCTTCCAGTTCAAGGGCCAGTTCCATGAGAGTCAGGCTGTCCAGGCCGAGATCCCCGCCCAGGGTCATCGTATCCGTCAGGACGTGAGCGGGGTCGAGATTGGCGGCCTTGCGCAGCGCGGCGTACACGGATTCACGCAGGGCCGGGTCCACGCTCCCGCCCGCATTGGTGCTTGCGGATGCCTGGGTATAGTCCGGCAGGGGCAGCGGATCCCTGCCCTGCCAGAAAAAGCGGGGCAGGGCCAGGGGTTTGCGCTCCGCCACGTTGTAAAAGTCCTCCAGCCAGGCGTTGAGCGCCTTTTTGCCGCTGACGCGGGGCGGTTCCGCTTCGACGAATTCCACCAGCACGTCGCGCCGGGGCGTAAAAAAAACGAGGTTGGCCGCGACGGCGGCCAGACCCCGCAGCAGGGCTTTCGCGAAATTCGGCGCGCCCTGTCCGGCTGCGTAGCTAAAAGAACTGCCCCACAGGCCCGTGGTGCGCACCAGCACCACGCGCAGGTCCGGCATGGCCGCCAGCAGGCCGGCTGCTCCGGAATTGGCGCCCAGCTTTTCTTTGGACGCGCGGTATATCCTGCCGGAAGGGTAGAGCAGCACGGCATCGCCGCCGCGCAGAGCGGCGGTCACGACCCGCAGGCCTTCCTCCACGCCCCGGCGGGCTTTGGCTCCATCCTTGCCCGGGTCGGGAATGAGCACGGCGCGGATTATTTTCGCCGCAACACGGCCCAGCGGCCCGTCCATCTGGCGTTCGTCGGCCAAAGGACGGGGCCGCAGACCCGCCAGCAGGGAATAGACGATAACCGGGTCGATGAGCGCCGGATGGTTGGGCATAAAGAGCAGAGGCCCGCCGGCTTGTGGGGCCGGGATATCCGCAAGCCCGCTTACGGTGATGCGATAGCGCAGGGATAAAATCGCGCGCAACGCAAGGGACAAGGGGTTGGCCGCCTTGTCCGCAAGGCTGGCGTCCGGCAAGGTGCCGATGCGTGAGGCGGCCCAGGCCATGAAGGCAAACCCGGTGGCGCCGCTGGCCGCCAGCAGCAGGGCCGGGGGTATGCCGCCGCTGAAGCTGAAAAGCAGGCCGGAGATAATGATGCCGGAAAAGGAGGCGAAGTTGGAAATACCCAGGATTTTGCCCTTTTCCGTAACCTTGGGCCGCACCTGGATAAAACTGACCAGGGGGAGGAGGTACAGGCCGCCGCAGATGCCCGTGACCGTGAAAGTCAGGAGCAGAAAGACGAATTGCACGCTGTGGCCGGACACGAAGGGCACAAGGGAAGACAAAAGCAGGCCGGCGGCCATGCCGGTTCCGGCGGGCAGCATGAAGCGCCGCCAACTGGAGGCTTCATATTTGCCCGCGCGCAGCGATCCGATGCAGATGCCCACCATCAGCGCAACGGACAGCAGGCTGGTCAGGGTCAGGGAAAAGCCCATCTGTTTCACGCCCAGGTTGTTGATGGCCAGCACCACGAAGGAAGAAAGAAAGTAAAAGAAGGCTTCGCCGGCCAGAGCCAGATACAGGGGGAGGTCATGTGCGCGGCACTCCAGGGCGTGGCGCACGGAATCCAGCGGCCCGAACAGGGGAAAGGGGTTGGCCGCGCCGCTCTTCGGGGCGGATTTGGGTATGTACAAAGCGGCCAGCAGCCCGACCAGAGACATGAACACCCCAAAAATCCCCACAGCCAGCCTGCCGAAACCGTACATGCCCTGCGGCGCAAGGGAGCTTGCGAAAGCGGGCAGGGGCAGGTCCAGCATCATGCCGCCCAGGGCGATGCCCAGCAAAATGGTGGTCGTGGTCGCCAGTTTGAGCAGGGCGTTGACTTTCGGCACGTCCCCGGCCGGAAAATTTTCCGGTATGGATCCGTTCAGGGCCGGGCTGAAGACGGTGGACTGCAGGCCCATCAGAAAGACCACGGCCACCATGCCTTCCCAGTGCAGGCCGGCAAGAGCCCAGACGCCGAGAAACATGGCCGCCAGTTCCAGAAACTTCGAGCGGACCACCAGGTCCCTTTTGGGCAGGCGGTCGGCCAGCCATCCGGTCCAGGCGGAAAAAAGGACAAAGGGCAGGGCGAACAGAAAGGTGGCCACGCCCTGGATGGCGTGCAGGCCGGCGCTGGCCGCCAACAGCAGGGCCGCCTGTTTGAAAAAATTGTCGTTGAAGGTGCCCATGGCATAGGCCGTGCCCATGCTGAGAAGCCGGGCGCGGGCGTCCGTCGCGGTTGTTGCGGTATGACTTTCGTTCATAATATCTTTTTATATTTCATAAGTAGTTGGAAAGAAAAAAACTATCTCGATCAAAAGCGGGCTTGCCCGCGGAATCTTCGGTCCCGGTCGGCGTCTTTGCGGCTTGCGTAGCGGCGAGATCAGGGGACTTCGGCGCAGGCGCCGGTTCCGCTGCTGTGACGGGAACGGCGCCCGGCGAAAGGAGCGGATCAGGCGCGACTTTCGTCCGTTCGGACGGCGCGGCGGTCAGGTCTTCGTCGATCAGCATGCGCAGTTTTTCCAGAGCGTCCAGCACCGGGGCATGACGTAAGGAATATAAAGCAAGGCGGCCGCAACGCCGCACGCCGAGGATGCCTGCCTTTTCCAGCACGGTCAGGTGGTGGACGACGGTCGTACGGCCGAAGGAGAATTGGGAGGCGATGTCTTTGATGGAAAGTTCATCGCCGGGTTCAAACAGCAGCAGGATTTTTTGCCGGGTTTCGTCGCCCAGGGCGGCGAAGATGTCGGCAACTGGTTGCCAGTGGGGCGGGAGTTCGGGAAGGTATTGCGTTCTCATAACTATATAACTAGTTTTTTAGTTTTAATGTGTCAAGAGAGAATATAGATAATAATAACAAAGAGAAAGAACGATGCTCTCGTCCCGTTGGCGGGAGTGATTCCGGTGAGAAGCGCTGTTTTTCTTTTTCTGTAATTGGTTGACTCGGGCCACCCTGACCCTCGCCCTTCAGGCGGGGTCGCTTTCGCTCCCCCGTCTCGTTCCGCTTTCCTGCGGAACGGTCGCCTGCCCGGCGAGGGCCAGAGAGGGGTCGGCGTCGACCCCTCTTCTGGACTACTCCCCCCGGCAGGGGACCGCTGAGCGCGGCCCCCTGCACCCCCGCGTTTCGCCCAAGGGTAAAACAAGCGCCCTCCGGCACGGTGCGCGTTGGAAGTATGCCTGTGAGCGAAACAAGCGCCCTTCGGCACGGTGTTTCTGAAATACCCGTCATTTCGCGTCACGTGACCGGCAAAACGAGCTTCTTCGGTGCGATGGGGCAATCCGGCTATGGCGGGCGTCACAATTATAAGATGCGGGCGGTGCTGTGCGGAAGCGATGACGGCAACGCTTATCTGACTATAATTTTAGTTATGATGCAGGCGGTGCTGTGCGGAGGCGGCTCCTACTGGAAGCCGCCGGAGCCTTGCAGCTGGTCACCCGGCCGGATGGACGGTTGAGGGAGGCGACAGAGTCACGCCCGGCACGACAAAAAGCAGGGGAGGGTTCCAAGGGAGGGGAGGGCATGTCCTCCTCCCTTGGCCCTCGCCGGGCAGGCGGATCAACTGCAGAAAAGAGAAACAGAAATTTTCACCGGAATGAGTTTCGCAAAACGAACGGGAGCCCCGCTCTTTATTTCTCACCGGAGCCGCTTCCGCCAAAAAGCCGGGAGCACCACTCTTCACGCCCCGCGCCGCAGCACGGCCGCGTAAAAAAATTCGTTCCAGGGCGTATCGGTCGGTGTGGACCACTCCCGCTCCAGGGCAAAATCCGGATGCCGGGACAGAAAGGCAGCCGCCCGCTCCTGATTTTCCTGCCGGGACAGGGTGCAGGTCAGGTAGACGATGCGCCCGCCTGAAAGCAGGCGGGCCGCCGTCGCATCCAGAATGGCGTCCTGGACCCGCGTCAGGACCGCAATATCGTCTTCCGCGCGGCGAAAGCGTATTTCCGGCCGCCGGGCCAGGGTTCCCAGGCCCGTGCAGGGCACATCCGCAAGAATAGTTGCGAAAGGGCCATCCAGAACCGTTCCGGCCGGCGGATTCGCCGTGTCCGCTTCCAGTACCGCAAGCCGCGAAGCGTCCAGCCCAAGACGGCCCAGTTCGGGCAACAGGCCTTGCAGCCGCGCGGGCGATATGTCGGACGCCGCCGCCACCACGACCCCGGCTTCCAGCAGGGCAGCCGTCTTGCCGCCCCGGCCCGCGCAGGCGTCCCAGACCGGGCCGGGCCAGCTCTTGGCCCCGAGAGCGGCCAAGGCCTCCTGTACGCCGGCGCTCTGGAAGGAGAGTTTTCCTTCCTTCTCCAGCGCTTTTGTTGCGTACGGCGCGCCGGAAGGAAAAACAAGACCGCAATCGCCGACAAGAGAAGGTCCCGCAACAGTCCCGCTCACCACAGGCGCGCCCTTGGCGGAGGCTTTGCCCCCGGCTGCGCTTTTGACCGCGAAATCCTTCGCTTCCGCAAGCAGATTTGCGCGCAAGCCTTCGGCGTCTGCCCTGGTCGCGTTGATCCGCACGGCCGGCGGAGCCTGTCTGCCGGATGCGCGCGTAAAAGCCAAGGCCGCGTCCGGGCCGTATTCGCGTTGCCACAGCCGGACCAGCCAGACGGGCAGGCCGTGAGCCAAGGCCAGGCGTTCGCTTTCGTCCGCAATGGCGTCGTAGCGGGCGGGGGCGTTATAGGTTCTGCCCAGGCTGCGGGCAAAGACGCGCAAAGTGCCGTTGGCGACGCCCGCCAGACCCGGGCCGAAACGGTTGCGGGTGCGCGAGACAGCCCAGTTCACGCTGGCGTAGTTGGGCACCCGGCTCAGATGCGCCAGTTCGTAAGCCGCAAGGCACAGGGTCAGGCGCATTTCAGCGGGCAGCTTGTCCGGGTTTTTGAGCAGCTGCTTCAGTTCCCAGTCCAGGCGGATTTTCCAGCGCAGGCAACCGTAAACCAGTTCGGTGCACAGGCCCTTGTCCGAAGGTACCAGGGATGATTCGCGCAAAATCGCGTCCAGAGCGGCCTGGGCTGCTTCCTGCCCGCTCAGTACCCGGTCAAGAACGCGCAGGGCCGCTGCTCTGGGGTCGTGGCCGGAACGGTTTTTTGTCCCGCGTTGTGTGGATATGGTCATATTTGGTGCCTCCGGCGGCCGGCAGTAGGGAGGCTCCGCTTCCCCAAGCCCCTCCGGCAGGGGCACGATGCCCCTGCACCCCCATTCGGGCCGCAATCATTCCGGGACTGGGTATCCAGCCACAAATGCGGGTCCGTCGTGCCGGAATGAATGCGGCCCTGATGCGGGGTCAAGGGGTTTTAGACCCCTTGCAGGGGGTCCGGGGGACAGCGTCCCCCGGCAGCCGCTCCGGTTTGATGAAACGTTGCAGGGCGTTTTCCACCAGGGGGAGCGAAACCAGGGTGTCGTAGCAGGGGCCGTTGGGCCGCTCGTTCAGGAGCCCGAAAACAGGCAGGGGAAAGGTGTCCTGAATACCGCTGGACAGGTCCCGCTCGCAGGCGACGGCCAGAATGAAGCGGGGCCGTTTTTCCACCACGATGCGCCGGGCCACGGTGCCGCCGGCGGCGACGGCCAGACGCGCGCCATAGCGGTCGCGTAGGTCCAGCAGGCCGCCCATGGGGCATTTTCCGCAACGCCGGCAGAGGCTCACGTCGTGGTTCAGCCGGATCTCGCAGGAAGCCCGCTGCAAACAGTGGGGCAGCAGGATGAGGATCTGTTCCGGATCGTAGCGCGAGGGTTCCGTATAAATAAGCTCGTTGTTGACCTTGATGAAAGAATGGCGCACCTCTTCGGGCGAAATGCCGCCCAGGCGGCCCACCAGTTCCATGACCGGCAGAAAAAACCGCACGGACATGGTTCGGAATTTATGCGACCACAAAAAGGGCTTGCCCGAATAGACATGCACCACGAGGCAGAGAGTGGCAAAGGCGATTGAAGCGACGGCGACAAGCAGCAGAGCGCCGGTGATGTAGGGCAGCGAAGGGTGGATGCGCTCGAATCCGATGAAGGGAATGACCCAACCCAGCAGGAGCAGCAGGCTGATAAGCACGGAAGTGCCCACCGCCAGGCCGATGAACAGACGTTTACGAGCGCGCGGCTCGTACTTCATGGGTACGATGGCCGTGTGTTCGCTGCCCCGGCATGCGCCGGAACCGGGACGGGGGTCGCCGCTCATGCTTTTTCCGTAGCCGTGATTGCGGATTGCGGCATAACGAAGCGCGCTCCGCTTCGGCCTTTGAGGTAACCGTTATAAAACGACGCGGCATCCATGGCTTTTTTGCCCGCAGGCTGGATGGAGGCGATGCCGTACAAGCTGCCGCTGTTGCAGCGCACAACGACCCGCCCGTCGATGCGCGGCTCGTCGAGAATGTTCCCCGGGCCTTCCAGCGGCGGCATGTTCTCGGCATTCCAAGAAAGAGCGTTGCCTTCGCGAATGGTTACGGGCAGGGGACCTTCGCCTTCCCGCTCCAAAATTGTTGTCGCGCCGGGCCAGGGGCTGACGCCGCGAATCTGCGCGTCAACCAGGGCGGCCGGGCGGGTAAAATCCACATAGCCGTCAGCTTTGTTCAGTTTCGGCGCGTAGCTTGCTTTTGCAGGATCCTGCGGCACAGGGGTCAGGCTGCCCGCTTCCAGTCCTTCCAGGGCTTTTTGCAGCAGTTCGCCGCCTTCTTCGGCCAGATGGTCGTGCAGGCTTCCGGCTGTGGTCCGGTCCGTAATGGGTACGGTTTTTTGCAGTACAACGGGACCGGTATCCAGGCCCGCGTCCATTTGCATGATGGTCACGCCCGTTTCCGTTTCGTTGTTCATGACGGCCCGCTGAATGGGCGCGGCTCCCCTGTATTTGGGCAGCAGCGAGGTATGCACGTTGAGGGCAAAGCGGCGGGGTATGTTGAGCACTCTTTGCGGCAAAATAAGGCCGTAGGCCGCGACCAGCAGATAGTCCGGCTCATAGGCGCGCAGGACAGCCACGGCTTCATCGCTCTTGAAATTGAGAGGCTGTTGCACGGGAATGCCGCGTTCGCGGGCCAGGACTTTCACCGGAGGTTCTTTCATGGTCAGGTTTCGGCCGGCGGGGCGGTCCGGCTGACAATAGGCCGCAACGACCCGGCCGCCCGGCCATTGCAGGACCCGGTGCAGCACCGCGGCCGCAAGGTCCGGCGTGCCCATGAATACCAGAGTCCGCGGGGTCATTCTTTGTTCTGCCTGGCCCATTTTTTTATTTTTGCGTCATACAGGCCGCGTTTCAGGCGGCTGATGCGGTCAATGAACAGCGTGCCGTCCAGGTGGTCGCACTCGTGCTGCAGGCAGATGGCCAGCAGGCCTTCGGCTTCGTAATCCAGAGGCTTGCCGTCCAGGTCCAGGGCCGTAAGGCGCACCTTTGAGGAGCGAATCACCGTGGAACGGTATTCTTCCACCGACAGGCAGCCCTCTTCGGACTCCACCTCTTCGCCGACGAGTTCCAGCTTGGGGTTGATCAAAACGCGCGGGTCCTCGCGTTTTTCCGGTCCGCTGATGTCGATGACGATCATGCGCAGCAGTTCTCCGATCTGGGGGGCGGCCAGGCCTATGCCGTCGTAATCGTACATGGTTTCGACCATATCCGCGGCCAGGGCGCGCAGTTCGGGCGTGATTTCAGTTATCTCTTTAGCCCGCTCTTTAAGCAGCGGGTGAGGGTATGTCAGTACTTCGCGTATCATGGTGTACCTGCCATAGCAGAAATAAGTATGAAGCGCGATTAGGAAAGAGCGGCAAAAAAGGGCGGCTCAGCCGCCCTTTCCCGTCATTTTTCCTGCGGTTTCACTTCTTCGCGCACCCTGATGGACAGCTCGCGCAGTTGTTTGGCCGTGACTTCGGAAGGCGCGGCGGTCAGCGGGCAGGTGGCCTTCTGGGTTTTGGGGAAGGCGATGACATCGCGGATGTTGGGGGCATTCGCCAGCAGCATGACCAGCCGGTCAAGGCCGAGTGCGATGCCGCCGTGGGGCGGCGCGCCGTATTCCAGAGCCTGGATCAGGTGGCCGAACTTGGCCTCGTACTCTTCGGGCGCAAAGCCGAGTGATTCGAACATCTTGCGCTGCACGCTTGCGGAATGGTTGCGGATGGACCCGCCGCCCACTTCGTAACCGTTGAGCACCACGTCATAGGCCCTGGCCTTGCATGAAGCCGGGTCCGAAATCATCTTTTCCATGTGGCCCAAAGCGGGCGAAGTGAAGGGGTGGTGGCAGGCCACATAGCGCTTTTCTTCGTCGTCGTATTCGAAGAGCGGAAAATCCGTGACCCAGAGGAAGTTGAACCTGCCTTCGGGGATCAGGTTCAGGTGCTGGGCCAGATGCACGCGGAAGTTGCCGAGCGCCGCGTTGACCATGGCCGGGTCCCCCGCCTGGAAGAAGACAATGTCGCCCACTTGCAGGTTCAGGGTTTCTTTGAGGCCGGTCTTTTCTTTTTCGGACAGGAATTTGGCAAAGGGCGATTGCCATTCGTCAGGCCGGATCTTGATCCAGGCCAGGCCCTGGGCGCCGTAAATTTTCACGAAATCCGTAAAATCGTCGATTTCCTTGCGCGAAAGGGATTCGCCGCCCGGAACCTTCATGGCCTTGACCAGCGGCGCGTTAGCGAAAACCTTAAATTCCGAGCCGCGCACGATATGCGTCACGTCCGCAAGCTTCAGGTCAAAGCGGGTGTCGGGTTTGTCCACGCCGTATTCGAGCATGGCCTGGTCATAGGTCATGCGGGGCATGGGCAGGGGCACGTCCACGTTCAGGGTGTCTTTGAGCAGCGCGGCCAGCAGGCCTTCGGCCATGCCGATAACCGCATTTTCGTCCACAAATGACATCTCGACGTCCACCTGAGTGAACTCCGGCTGGCGGTCGGCGCGCAGATCCTCGTCGCGAAAGCAGCGGGCTATCTGAAAATAGCGGTCCAAGCCGGCCACCATCAGGATCTGCTTGAAGACCTGCGGGCTTTGCGGCAGGGCGTAAAATTCGCCCGGGTTGACCCGGCTGGGCACCAGATAGTCGCGCGCGCCTTCGGGCGTGGCCTTGGTCAGAATGGGGGTTTCGATTTCCAGAAAGCCGATGCCGTCCATATAGCGGCGCACGGACTGGGCCGCCTTGTGGCGCAGCACAAAGTTCTGGGCCATGCGCGGCCGGCGCATGTCAAGGTAGCGGTATTGCAGGCGCACGTTCTCGTTGATTTCGCTTCTGTCGTCGATCAGGAACTGCGGGGTTTTGGAGGTAGTGAGCAGTTTCCAGTCCTGCACCACCACTTCGATCTGGCCGGTGGGCATGTTGGGGTTTGCCATGCCATCGGGCCGCATGCGCACCTTGCCCTTGACCGCGAGCACATATTCCGAGCGCAGGATATGCGCGTTCTCGTGGGCCCTGGGCTCGATTTCCGGACTGAACACCACCTGAGTTATGCCGCCCCGGTCGCGCAGGTCCACAAAAATGACCCCGCCGTGGTCGCGACGGGTCTGAGCCCAGCCCATAAGGCAGACGATGTCGCCGCAGTCGGGCTTGCCGAGATCTCCGCAGTTGTGCGTGCGTTTCCAGTCGCCCAGCGGGACGATGTATTGCTGATGTTCTTCCTGAACGTTGATTTCGCTCATGGCTTTTCCTTTTGGCTACAGGCTCTCGGCCAATGCTTCACGTTTCACGGTTGTCTGGCTGCCGTTTTCCATATCCTTGACCGTAACGGTCCCGGCGGCCAGCTCGTCGCCGCCCAGCAGCAGGCAGTATTTCGCTTTCAGGCGCGAGGCTTGGCGCATCTGGCTTTTCAGGCTTCTGGCGCTGAAGGAGACTTCACCGCGCTTGCCTTGGACCCGCAATTCCTGCGCAATGTTCATTGCGCTTTCCAGAGCGCTTTCATCCAGCACGGCCAGGTAGAAATCAAGACCGGGCAATGCCCGCTCGCCCAGCATCAGACTCAACCGCTCCATGCCGCAGGCGAAACCCACGCCCGGCAGGTCCGGCCCGCCGAGCTGCGCCACCAGGCCGTCGTAACGGCCGCCGCCCGCGACGGAAGCCTGGGCGCCGATAGTGGAAGAAACAACCTCAAAGGTCGTGCGTGTGTAATAATCAAGCCCCCGCACCAGGCGCGGGTTCAGCACGTGGGGCAGCTCCGCTTCCTGCAGAATGCGCAGCACCACCAGAAAGTGTTCCTGGCAGGCGGGGCAGTTGTATTCCGCGATAACGGGCGCGTCTTTGGTCATCTCCTTGCAGCCCGGAACCTTGCAGTCCAGCACGCGCAGAGGGTTCGCGGTCAGACGGCGGCGGCAGTCCTCGCAGAGCTTTTCCGGATCAAGGGCGGTGAGATATTCGATCAGGGCCTTGTTGTACACGGGGCGGCATTCGCGGCAGCCCAGCGAATTCAGTTCCAGCGACAGGCCGGTCAGGCCGATGCCGGTCAAAAAGCGCATCAGCATGAGAATGACTTCGGCGTCCGCCAACGGTTCGGACGCGCCGATACATTCGCAGTTTATCTGGTGAAACTGGCGCATACGGCCCTTTTGCGGCCGCTCGTAGCGGAACATGGGGCCGTACGTAAAAAATTTGGAGACTTGTTCCTGGCTGTGGCGGGCGGCCTCGATATAGGCGCGCATGACTCCGGCCGTGGCTTCGGGCCGCAGGGTCAGCGAGCGGCCCTTGCGGTCGGGAAAGGTGTACATTTCCTTTTGCACCACGTCCGTTTCCGTGCCGATGCCGCGCGAAAACAGTTCCGTGTGTTCCATGATGGGGGTGCGCAGTTCAGTGTACCCGTATGCGGCGAAAACCTCGCGGCCGACCCCTTCCATAAAGGAAAAGGCGTCGCTGTCCGGCGCGAACAGATCGGCAAAACCCTTGATGCGTTGAATGGCGGCCATGGCAGTCCCTTGAAAAGCTGTTGCAGTAACAGATTTCCATAAGCCAAGCAAATATGGATGTAAAGCGGGGAGAAAAACGGGGGTCAGGGCACGCAGCCCCCGGGGTACAGGCTTTCGCGCAGCGCCGGGTCGGCGGGAAACAGGACGCGGGCTCCAAATTCATAGTCGGGGTTCAGGTCTGGGTGCGTGATGCCCTGGGAGAGCGGAAAATTCAACACCTCCGCCTTTATCGCGTTGCCGTCCGGCCCCTGAAAAACACCCTGTCTTACGAGAACAACCGGGGCGCTGGTTTTGCCCGAGGCTATCATGTCGTTGGCGTCTTTGGGGCATTGCAGCAGCTCTTTCCACTGCGAATACCCCTCGTAGTCTTCTTTCGACCATTTTCGGACAATGGTTCTCGTAACCGTACTGTGGGGCGCAATGGTTTCGGCAAGTTTCAC
>JAVBRE010000194.1:0-6437 GCA_031548325.1 Desulfovibrionaceae bacterium | reverse complement strand
CTTGCCGAAAAGGCGGCGGAGTCGGCGCGAAGCGGCAGCTGCGTCAAGTGTGAGGATGAACTGTACATTCTGGGTACGCGCGTCAAGACGCTGTGCAACCAGTTGGATGAAGCGAAGGCGGAACCTTCGACAGCCAGAACGGCCGGCGCGCAGGCCGCCGCGGCCGCGCCGCCGCAGACGGCTTCGACCCGGCCCAAAGCCCCCGTCAAGCCGGAATTGTTCGAAAAACTGAACATTCTGGTAGAAAATTTTGAAATGGACGACGCCATGGGCATGCTGCGCTCGCTGCTCAGCTTCACTTACAGCGGCGCTGTTGATTCTCTTCTCATTTCAATCTGTCGGGATCTGATCCGTTTTGACTATGAAAGCGCATCCGCGCAGTCCAGGCGGTTGGTGGAACTGACGAAAGAGGCGGCCGACGATTCGGGCAAGGCGGCGAAAAAGAAAATACTGGCCGTCGACGACGTGCCCGACGTGCTGAACACGGTCAAGTCCGTGCTGAAGAACGACTACGCCGTATACGGCGTGACCAACCACATGGCGGCGCTCAAGTTTCTGACCAGCAACACCGCCGACCTTATTTTGCTGGACATAGAGATGCCCGACATGAACGGGTTCGCGCTGCTGGGCATTATCCGGAAAATCAAGGCGTACGAAAACACGCCGGTGCTTTTTCTGACCGGCAACGTCAGCGTGGAAAACGTGAAAAAAGCGCACGGCGCCGGCGCCAGCGATTTCATTAAAAAACCGGTGGCCGCGCAAATGCTGCGCGAAAAAGTCGCAAAACACCTCGGCTGACGCCCCTCTGCAACCGCCCCTCGCGCGTCCGGTCCGGCCCCCCTCAACCCCCGGTCGTGGTCGCCAGGGCATTTTGCAACAAGGTTTCCAGCACGGCGATATGCGCGGTTTCTTCGACCAGTTCCGCGGTGTGCACCGCCTCTGTGCTGTTTCTGCCCAGAGCCACCTGCCCGTGTCCCTTCAAAAGAAAGGCGGCAAGTTCGGAGTCGACGTCAAAGGCCTGAAGAATCTCCGGAAAAAACGAAGGCGGCACGGCATAGCTTCCGGTATCGAAGACCCGGACCTCGCCTTTCAGTTTTATTCTGGAGTGGTACGTGGCAAAGGGCAGCGAGCGGGATGTGGAAGCCCAGCTCGTGGCCCAGGGCGAATGGCAGTGGACCACCATATGAACGCGAGGCAGTTTTCTGTACAGCGCGCCGTGCAGCAGGCTTTCTCGCGAAGGTTTGCGGTCGCCCTCGACAAGGTTTCCGTCGAAGTCGGCAACAACGAAGCTGTTGGCCGAGCAAAGCGAAAAGGCGAGTTCGCTCGCCTTGACGAGCATAAGTTCCTTTCCCGGGATGCGGGCGCTGAGATTGCCGCCGTTTCCCGTCTGCAACCCGCGCCGGCTGCATTGCTCGGCAACAGCGGCCATGTCCTGCCTCAGATACACGATGTCGTCCATAGCGGCCTCCTTTTCGGCATCAACCGGCGGATTTGAGAAGCGCGTCCATTTCTTCGGCAACGCGTTCGGAAAACGCATCATCCATGAAGTTGGCTTCCATCAGTTTGAGCGGGATATCGTTCCGCAATTCCTGCCTGAAAACATCGACCACGGCCCGGTCAACGGCCGGATCATGCAGGGCTTCGCCCGGATTTGTGAAGGTCCGCAGCCCCCGGGTGGGAAGCATGACGACGACCTTCCCGTCGGCCTTGTTCAGGCGGGCGACGATCATGCGGCTGATGTCGGTCACTTCGTTAATGTTCAGTTTCACGTGGGCCAGCGCCGCATTGTGCCAGATCATTTTCCGCCGGGCCACATCCGGAAACAGTTCGTTTTTCCACTGGCAGATGAAGTCGATGCCGCCGGGGCAGACAACCATGGGGATGCCTTTCCTGACTCCGGTCTCCAGTCTGTTCACCGTGCCGAAACCGAAGCCCGAGCCGAAATACTCGTAAACCACCTCATGCAGCGTCATATCCATGGTCGCACCAATGACGCCGCTTTCGATCAGTTCTTCCATGACCTTGCCGCCGACGCCCGTCGAATGGAACGATATCACGTCGTTGCCCATTTTTTCCATGCAGCGCACGGCGTTGATCACACTGTCGTTGGTCGCGCCCATCAAGGTGGTGCCCACGGCTATTCTGCCCGGTTTCCGGATTTCCTTTCCGGCGCGCTCGAGCATCCCGACAACGGCTCCGGCGGCATTGCCGAGAACAGCCTCGCTGATGACGTTCATGCCCGACATGTCGCAAATTGAGGGCATGACCGTGACATCCTTTGTCCCCACAATCAGGTCGAAAGTGCGCTGACCGGTCGCCACCGTGGAGACCATGACCTTGGGCACGCCGATGGGCAATTCGCGCATGGCGCTGGCGCCGACGGTCGTATTTTGCAGGCCGCCGACGGAGATAATGCCGTCAAGCCTGCCTTCCGCGTACAGCCTGGCGACAAGTCTGGTCGCGCCGCGCCGCACGACTTCCAGCAACTCGTGTTTCAGCGCGCCTTTCAGTTCGTTCCAGTCGACGCCGATTTCCCGCGCCAGTTGCTCGCGCGTGATTTCCGCCGGCGAAACGAAATCCGGACTCGTGCTGGCGTCGATAATAAATGCGTTGCACCCCGCGCCGATGATTTTTTTGCGAAGAAAATCTATCTCGGCGAATTTGGTGTCGCAGCATGCAAGCACCGCTATTGTTTTCATGCGAATACCTCGCTGTTTGTTTGTCACAACCGCCAGGGGCGGTTCGATCCCCGCCGCTGCACGCGGATCAGACCCCGAGCACAGGAGTTGCCCTGATTCTTTCTTCCAGAAGTTTATCGTGACAGCAAAGGATGAAATTGCTGTCGGCGGCTCTTTTCTTCTGCAGCTCGATGCTCTTCCATGTCTCGATGATATTGTAAAAACGGCCGGGAGGAGTGAGGTCGTAATGAAGTTCAGGAACAGGCCGCATATTGTCCGGCACGAAAATGGAATCGCCCACGCACAGAAAGCGTCCCTGCGGGGTATCGACTTCCACCGACATATGCCCCGGCGAGTGTCCCGGCGTTTCAAACACCCTGACCCCGGACATGATTTCCGTCTCTCCCTTGACGGTGGAGATGCCGAGCCCCTCGAAAGGGCGCACGATGCCCAGCGCGGGATGCTCGTACGATTTGTAGTAGAGGGGAATGGGGTCAAGGGCAAAGGCGTATTCGCGCTCATGCGCGACATATGTGGCTTTGGTGAATCGGTCCATGTAATAAATATGGTCCCAATGCATGTGGGTAAAGATCACGATGCCGATATCCGCCGGAGAATACCCGATCTTTTTCAACTGTTCGTGAATGGCCATGCCTTCCGGCTGGCGCGATTCCGGGTGGTGGTATTCGTTGGCCCTTTCGCTCCAGGACATGCCGGTATCCACAAGCGCCAGCTTGTCGCCGCCCTCGATCAGAAAGGTGAACACGGGCATCTCAATGCGGTGGTCGGGTATGCCGGGCAGATACTTGGCCACGGAGTGGTGATAAAGGTATTCCTTCGGAACCGTCGTGACGTAGCCGGTATTGATCGGCCGCACGGTAAGTTTTTTCATGACGCTCTCCTCAACTATAAGATATTTTAGACCATTTTCTCACTGTAGCTGCTTTAGTGGGCAGCGGCGGCAGGGCGTTGCAACTTGGTCAGCGTCTCGGGCAGCATCAGCGACACGACGATGCCTATGGCGAAAATCACCGGGCTGCAGGTGATGCCGGCGACCAGGCCGTAGGTGTTGCCGATGTATCCGACTGTAAAGGGCGCGATGACGGCCCCCAGGCGGCCGACGTTGAAACAGAATCCGCCGGCCAGCGCGCGGATGCGCTGCGGGAACAATTCCGCGTAAAAGGACCCGGTGACGCCGAACACGCCGCCGAAAGCAAGACCCATCAGCGGCCCGAACCAGAACAGGAAGGTGAGGTTGGACGACAGCAGGTAGGTGGGCACGGTCAGGCAGTCGATGGCGAAACAGAGCAGAATTGTGTTGCGCCTGCCGATCATGTCGCCGAGGTATCCGAACAACTGATAGCCGGCGAACATGCCCACATACATCAGAGCCAGAAAGGTCGCCATGTCGGGCATGGCCAGTCCCTTTTCCTTGACCAGAAGCGTGGGAATCCAGGTGGCCGCCCCCCAGAACCCGCCCATCTGGCAGACGTTCTGCAAGGTCGCCAGAATGGTATGCTTGCGGTTGGCGGCGTCAAAGATCGTCGACAAGGTGATCGTCTCGACCTTTTCAGTGTTCTGGCCGCTTTCGGGGGTCCGGACCACGCGGTCGTCCGGCAGCGCTATCCACACATATGCGGCGACCAGAATCGAAGAGCCTCCGAGAAGAAAAAGAAGCCGCCAGTCGTATTGAAAGAAAAAACGCCCCATGACCGCGGCGATGATCCAGCCAAGGGCAAAGGTGCTGAGCATCAGGGCATTGGCTCGCGCCATGTAGCGCGGCGACCAGTGGGCGGCCAGCAGGGCGACGCAGGGTCCCCATACACCCCCGACTCCGATGCCGGTCACAAACCGCAAAATCATCCAATGACTCCATGAGTCAACGACATAGACCAGCAGGGTGCCGATGCCGAACTCCACCAGGCTCAGGATTATAGCGATCTTGCGGCCGTAGTTTTCGGCGATCAGGCCGATGACGATGCTGCCCACGGCGGCGCCGATCATGGTCGCGGAAGACAGCAGTCCGCCCTGAAAGAGGTCGATATGCAGCGTATTGATCAGGACAGGCATCACCACCGCCAGAATGGCCAGGTCATAGCTGTCGTAAAAATAGGTTATGAATGTGGCCCACAACACATCCCAGCGCTTTTTCGTCCCTGACGGGTCGTGAAATTTCAGGCTGTCGCTCATGGCTTTCCTCCTGCGGCATCGGGTTGATTGATTGCATAGGACGCCGCGCTCTTCTGAAGCGCGGCGCAATGTCCTTTTTGATATCGGGTTTGGGCAAAGGAATAAGGATTTTGGATACTGGACATTGGACATTGTATACGATTTGAAAAATATAGCAGGCTCCTCGCCATGTCAAGCCGAAGTTCTGCCCAAAATTTGCCGGCGTCTTTTTTCCTAAGCGGGGCTTAGTATTTTTTTACGGCGGCGGTGAAACCAGAGAATTTCATACTTGAAACGCCGCAAGGATTTGTCTTCAAATCCTTGCCGCCAAATAGGCGTAGGCGAGCTTTGCTCGTCGTTAAGCAACCATTTGAAGCGTTGATTGATCTAGTGAGATGTCACTCCTGTACTGTCGTAACAGGAGTGAGGATCGCTACGCCGAAAACGGGGGTTTGCGGCTCGCTCCGCCGCCTTTGGCGGCGCGCCCGGCAATGCCGAGCGACACGTGTCGCCCCGATAGCTTGCGGCTTATTTGCACTCACAGAAAGAGTGGTTTATATGGGCAGCACGCGAGCGCTCTTCTTTCTCAAAAGCCGCCGCTGCCCATGCCGGGAAGAAAGGCAAAAATGTCGCACAGGTGGTGTATGTACGACGAAAATGACGCTGCTTTTGAACCCGAGAGTTCTTTCGCCGTGCTTCCCATAAAGCACAGGCCCCTGTCGGAGGTCGTGGCGGACCAGATAACGGGCTGGATCATGGACGGAACGCTGCGGGCGGGTCAGAAGCTGAATTCCGAAGCGCTTTCACGAAAACTCGGCGTGAGCAGAACGCCCATCCGCGAAGCGTTGCGGGCTTTAGAGCAGGCGGGGCTGGTTTCCTCGACGCCGTATGTCGGAACGTCCGTCAATACGCTGCTCATTGAAGACATCAATGAGATCTACCAGTTGCGGGAGCTGCTTGAGTCGTTCGTCATCGACAAGGTCGTCGCGAATGCGACCGAAGCGGACATCAGCGACCTGGAGGGAATCCAGGCCCGCTTTGAAGCGGAAGTAGAGGCTGCGACGAGAGATACCAAGGTTCTTTTTAAGTTGAACCAGGAATTTCACATGCGGCTGTATGCGATTTCCAAAATGCAGCGCCTGTGTGAAATGATCAGAGGCCTGTGGGCCAGCCTTTCCTTTTTCAGGCTGGTGCACGCCAGTAACCAGACATACGGCGGCGATGCGAAACGCGAACACAGGGATTACATCAGCGCCCTGCGCCGAAAGGATGCCGGCGCCTTGAAGACGTTGACCATCGCCAACTTGACCCGGCATGCGGAACAGATGCCCGAGCTAGTTTTGCGCCACAATGCGGGGCTTAAAAAGAAAAAAAAGTGACTCGCGTGAAATAGTCGTGGCGGCGAATACAAAAAGCCGGCGTCCGAAGACGCCGGCTGTCTGGGCTGATGGCAAACCCGCCTGCGGCAGGGTTTGCAAAGGCACGCACGCTTCGGCGTTTAACGGCGGCAATGAATGCCGCCTGCGCCCGCGCGGCAAGCTGCTGCCAAAGAAGACTTTGTCAGCCGCCGCATACAGCCGGCGTCCGAAG
>JAVBRE010000201.1:0-11044 GCA_031548325.1 Desulfovibrionaceae bacterium | reverse complement strand
TGCCGCCTTCCTCAACCCGGAACTGTTTGCCGCCGCTTTCTATAATCGCGTACATGTCGCTTCCTCCGTACCAATAAGAGAGAGGTCTTTACCCTCTTCGGCGGAAGAAAGTCAAGCTCTCTTTTGCTGAAATCCCGCCTTGCCCGCCTTTTCTTCTGCCGCTATGGTGCCGCGATGAACAATCATGAATCATACGACGCTGTGGCGCTTCTGTCCGGTGGGCTGGACAGCATTCTGGCCGCCCGCCTGGTACAGGATCAGGGGTTGCGGGTCAAGTGCCTGCATTTCGTCAGTCCTTTTTTCGGCAAGGTCCAGTCGCTTGGCCGTTGGGAAAAACTGTACGGCCTGGATATTTTGCCCGTGGACATCGGCGACGATTTCGCGGCGCTGCTGGCAGCCTGGCCGGAACACGACTTCGGCAAGGTTCTGAACCCCTGTGTGGATTGCAAAATTTTGATGCTGCGCCGAGCGAAGGCGATTATGGAAGAATGCGGCGCGCGCTTCATCGTCAGCGGCGAAGTGCTGGGCCAGCGGCCCATGTCCCAGCGCCGGGACACTCTTAATATCATCCGGCGCGAGGCCGGCGTGCGCGATCTTTTGCTGCGCCCCCTTTCGGCCCTGGTGCTTGACGAGACCCCCATGGAACGGGACGGGCTTGTGGACCGTTCGCTTCTTGGGGGCATCCACGGCCGGGGACGCAAAGATCAACTGGCGCTCGCCTCGCGCCTGGGTTTTTCAGAAATACCCACTCCGGGCGGAGGCTGTCGCCTGGCGGAAAAAGAGAACGCCCGCAGTTACTGGCCGGTTTTGCGCCTGACGGAACGACCGTGCGCGGCCGATTTTGCGCTGGCGAACACGGGGCGGCAGTATTGGAGCCTGGAGAACGGTCCCCTGTGGCTGGCCGTGGGGCGCAATCAGGCGGATAACGACGCTTTGGCCGCGCTCGCCGGGCCCGGGGACATCGTGCTGAAAACCGAACTGTTTCCCGGCCCTCTTGCCGTGGGCAGAGCTTTTGGCGGCCGTGCCTGGGATGACGAGATACTGCGCGCCGCGGCGAGCTTTACCGCTTCATTTTCTCCCAAGGCCGCGCGCCATGCTGCGGAAAGCGGAACCGGGGTCGCGGTGCGCGAGCGAAGCGCCGGAAAGCTTCTTTCGGTGCAGCCGGACCGGGTCACGGCCTGCAACTGGCGGGAATATTCCTGGGATGCGGCCAAGGCGGAAATACGGGCCATACGGCGTGAGCGGGAAGGGCGCGGCCTTCTCGAAAAACAGCTTCTGGAGAAATAAAATCGTTTCGGCCCGTATTTTGCTTATTCAAAAGAATGCTGCTATATTTTTGACGGTCCGAAAACGAGGATACACAAGACCATGCCGCAGTTAGCCAGCCTGTTCAGCCAGATGCGAGAACCCGCCGACGTGCGCATGCACGCCGAGGGCTATGCCGTGTGGGTGGTCTGGCAGGGCGGGCTTAACCCCGTGGTGTTGCAGGCCATGCAGGATTACGGCGGACTGCCCATGGGCACGGAAGACGAGCAGTCGCTGCTCTTTTTCTTTTCTTCAGACGTCTTTCTGGCTGCCGCCCGGCTGGAAACCTGGGCGCGCTTCAACAGTCTGGCCGTCAGCCTGGTCATCATGCCCGCGGATCTGACTCTGGGCGGAGGTCGGGCGCTGTGTATGCACATGGCGCCCTCTTTGCGCGATCAGACCCTGGATTCGCCCCAGTCCTTTCAGGTCTGGGTGCACCCGGAGTGCGCGTCCACGGCAATAGCCGTTCCCGGCCTCAAAAGCGAAGACGCCCCGGTGCCCGGCGGCATGAGCGGCGACATGTGGCGCTTGTTGCGCGCCGATCCGCGCTTGCCGTATCAGGCATCGCTCGGCGGCTATGCTGTTTTGCGCCCGCTGGGCAACCCGCTGGACAAAAATTTTCAAATCGGCTGGCGCGCGCTGTTCGAAGAGGTGGAAAAGATTCTGCAGCGGCATAAGTTCCGCTACACCATCCACGATTTTTTCCTGATGTTCCCGCTGGAGAATTTGCGCCAGATGCGGTTCTGGGCGCAAGACTACCTGTCGCTGATCGCGAAGTTGAAAGCGGAAAAGCCCGAAGTCTACTGGCCTTGCGCCATGGCGATTGTGGACAGAAAAAACCTGAGCTTCAACAACGACCTGCCCAAAAAAATCCATGTGGACTGGGACCAGTTGGCCGCGGATCATCCGTACATGAGTTTTCGCAACGCGCTGTCGCTGGGCGCCGGGTTTGCCCCGCACGAGGTGCGTTTCGCGGCCGGACAGGGGCCCGACGACTGGTGCAACATCAGCCTGCCCGAAGCGGACCAGCCCGGCGGCGCGTCCATCCCCTTGCTGGCGCCCGCTTCTTTGATTCTGGGCGACAAGCCCCTCTGTTTTTACTGCGGCCAGCGCAGCCATGAACTGACGAACTGCCCCACCCGCCGCTTTCCCGGGCGGGACAAAGATATCTGGCGCCGCGTCGCCGGACTTGATTTTGCCGCCATGAAAGAGGGCGTCCAGACCCTGGATGAAGAAATATCCAAATCCGGCATGGACCTTGTGCCGGAAGCGGCGCAGCGGGACAATCTGTCAGGCGTCATGGCCAGGGCTCTGTACGAGATCGACCTGCCGCTGCAACTGCGCAGCGTCGCGCGTTTCTGGCGCGCAAAGGGCAAAGTGCCGCCGGGCGGGGACCAGGATCTGATTCCCGAGGACAGTAACCCCATTTGGGATATCTGGGCGGGTTTTGCGGACGCAGACAAGCAACTTATGGAAAAATCGCTGCAAGCCTTGGCGCTGCGTTTTCCCCGCGATTATCGGATACGGACCGCCCAGGGTTTTGTGGCCCTTGAGCGGGGGGACGGGCAAAAAGCCGCCGCCTTCTGGAAAGAGGCGGAAGGCCAGGCCCCGGCAGGTTTTTTACAGGCCTGGCACGTGGTTTTGCAGGCCAGGGTGCTGGAATGTTCCGGCCGTCTCGCTCAGGCCTCCGCCATGTACGAACAGGCCGCGCGCCTGTGCCCGCAATGGACTGTGCCGTTGTACCGCGCCATCGTCTGCCAGGTGAAAACGGGGTTCGCCGACAAGGCGCTTTCGTCGCTGTCGGGCCTGATGGAACAGGACGCCAATTATTTCAACATGGCCATTCTCGACCCGGAACTGGAACGGGGTCAGATCCAGATACTGACCGGGCTCGGCACTCTGTGGACCATGACCGACGGCCGGATGCAGGATGAACCGGCCATGCTCTCCCACCTGCGGGCGGAGATCGGCAACTGGCTTACCCCCGATCATCCCTTTACCGTTCAGGCCGAAGAGCGCATCCGACGCTTGCAGGAAATGGCGAAATACAGCAACTACGTGCCTTACATGGCCGCTATACAGGGTCGCCTGGCGCTCGAAAAGGACATGCAGCAGCTCATCGCCCGCGAAAGCCGCGATTTCCGGAACCGCTTTCGAAGCTATCTGGAAAAGCTGGCGGTGATTCGGGACGAAGCGGCCTGGTTTCCCTTTCCCCGCATCATGGTCGAGTTCAATAAAAATTATAACCAGTGCGCCGCAAGCCTGAACTGGGCCATGCAGACCAACCTGGCCATGGCGGAGCCGTTTCGCCGGGCGCAGTTGATCGCCGTGGCCGAAGAAGAACGCATAGCCAAGCTGGAACGCCGCCTGAAACTGCTGCGCCTGATCCGCGACGTCACATTGTTCGGGCTGACGCTTTTGCGGACCTTTTTCTGGCTGGAGATCATCGGCCTTCTGCTGGTGCTGGTGGTGCTGCCGCTGCTGCTTTTTTACGCCCAGAAAACCGGTTCGTCCTGGGCCGTCAGCGCGCTGGCGGGGCAGCAATGGCAGGTGCAGAAAATAGCGACTTTTCTTATCAGCTTTTTGGCTTTTGCCGTTGCGCTTTTGCGCACCGTGCTCCGCTTTGAAAAAATTCGCGACGGGCTGCTCGAAAAAGCCCGGGCCGCCGACCGTGAACGGGCTGCCCTTCGCCGCCAGAAGACGGCGAAGGGCAAAGCCGGCGAATAAAAGGGTAACTGCCCAGTTTGCCGCGACACTTCGTCGGACATCGATTTCGGTTGACTCGGCTGCGCCCCGCCCTTCGGGCGCTGCCCGCGGCAGCGCCTCGCTTCTCGGTCCCGTCATGTGCCAGAAAAGTATACTCTCGCCGCCGAAATCTCGCCTTTCTCGTCTGAGGGCAAACTGAGCCGTTATCTGAAATCAAGCAAGTCGGGCCGCCGCTGAAAAGTGTGCAGTCTTGCAAGATGAGCCGGATACCGCTACGGTATCTGCGACGTTGACAGGCCCTCACCCTCAAGACTGCGAGACAGGCATGCAACCAATACTCGGATGTATCGGCGACGACTTCACGGGCAGCACCGACCTTGCGAACACCCTGGTGCGGCAAGGCATGCGGGTTATCCAGTTGTGCGGGGTTCCGCCGCGCGGCCTGGCCGTGCCGGAAGCGGACGCTCTGGTGGTTTCCCTGAAATGTCGTTCCATAGACCCGGCGGAAGCGGTGGCCCAGTGCCGCGAAGCGCTGGCTTTTCTGCGTGCCGCCGGGTGCCGCCAGTTTTTCTGGAAATACTGTTCCACCTTCGACTCCACGGCAAAAGGCAACATCGGCCCGGTGGCGAAAGCCCTGCTGGAAGATCTGAACGGCGACTGCGCCATCGTCTGCCCGGCTGTTCCGGAAAACAGGCGCACCATTTACATGGGCAACCTTTTTGTGGGGGATGTGCCGCTCAATGAAAGTCCCATGCGCGACCATCCGGTCACGCCCATGCGCGACGCCAATCTGCAACGGCTGCTGGCGCCCCAGGTCGGCGAAGCCGTGGGCCTGGTGCCCTGGCCCGTGGTGCGCAAGGGTTCCGCCGCGGTACGCGAGGCTCTGGCCGGACTTGTAAAAACCAAAACCCGTTTCGCCGTCACCGACGCCATAGAGGACGGCGATCTGTTCACCCTGGCCGAAGCCTGCGCGGATATGCCCCTGGTCACCGGCGGCAGCGGCATCGCGCTCGGCCTGCCGGAAAATTTTCGCCGCGCCGGTCTGCTGCAATCACGCGCCACAGCCACCTGCGCTCTGAATGTCGCGGGCCCCACGGCCATTCTTTCGGGCAGCTGTTCCGAAGCCACCCGCAACCAGCTTAAAAAGGCGGAAGAAGCCGGGGGCGTCAAGTTGCGCCGTCTGGATGCCCTGCAACTGGCCGGCGGCCCCGGCTATCTGCAGGAAACCATAGCCTGGGCCAAAGCCCAGATGCCCGCGCCCATGCTGGTCTACGCCAGCGCCGCTCCCGAACAGGTGGCGGAAGTGCAGGCCAGGCTGGGCAAAGAAGAATCCGGCCGTCTGGTGGAAGAGGCTTTGTCTTCTCTGGCCCTGGCCCTGCGCGGCGCCGGAGTGCGCCGCTTCATCGTGGCGGGCGGCGAAACCTCGGGCGCGGTGGTCAGCGCGCTCGGCGTAACCGGTCTGCGCATCGGCGAGCAGATTGCGCCCGGCGTGCCCTGGACCGTGACCATTGACGAGCCCGCCCTGGCCCTGGCTCTGAAATCGGGCAATTTCGGCGGGCCGGACTTTTTCACGAAGGCGTACAGCATGTTGCCGTGACAGGACCAAAGGGGCTCCGCCCCTTTGAAACCCCGCAAGGGGACTGAGTCCCCTTGACCCCGCATCGTCCTAAAAACGGCGAAGCCGTTTTCGGAAAATTGCGGGTGCAGGAGCCGTGCCCCTGCCGGGGGAGTTTGAGGGGGCAGCGCCCCCCAGGGAGACGCCATGACCGAACAGACCATACGACAGCGCCTGGCGGACGCGGGTCGGTCCTTTTACCTGCGCAATCTGGCCGGGGGCTCGTCCGGAAACCTCAGCGCCCGCCTGCCCGACGGCGGCTATGTGGCGACCCCCACCGGCATATCTTTGGGAGAGATTGATCCGGCGTCCCTCAGCCGCCTGGATGCGTTCGGCGCGCATATCGACGGGCTCAAACCCACCAAGGAAGTTTTCGTGCACCTGGCCTGCTATGCGGCGCGCGAAGAGTGCGGGGCCATCGTTCATTTGCATTCGCCTTACGCCACGGCTGTTTCCTGTCTGAACGGGCTGAACGGCGACGATGTGGTGCCCGCCATAACTCCGTACGGGCTGATGCGCTATGGCCGCATCGGCCTCGTGCCGTACTGCAAACCCGGCAGCGCGCAATTGCGCGACGCGGTTATGGCCCAGGCTGCCAAGCATGCGGCTTTGCTGCTGGCCAACCATGGGCTGCTGGCCACCGGTCGGGACATCGGCGCGGCCGCGTCCAACGCCGATGAAATGGAAGACGCCTGCCGCCTGCTTATCCTTCTGCGAGGGCAGGATGTGCGCTACCTGACCGAATCGGAACAGATGGAGCTTCTTACACACTGACCTTTGTGGTTTGCAACATACTATTCGGAGGATTTTATGCCGCGTTTTGCCGCCAATTTGAGCATGATGTTCACGGAAGCGCCTTTTATGGACCGTTTCGGGGCCGCAGCCAAAGCCGGTTTCAAGGCCGTGGAATATCTGTTTCCCTACGATTTTCCGGCGGAACAGATCGCCGCGCAGTTGAAAGAGCACGGCCTGACCCAGGTGCTGTTCAACCTGTATCCCGGCAACTGGGCCGGCGGCGATCGGGGCATGGCCTCCATTCCCGGACGTGAAAAAGAGTTTGCGGACAGCGTCGACAAGGCAATCAGCTACGCCAGGACACTGGACTGCAAAACGGTTCACGCTATGGCGGGCTTTCCGCCGGCCGGAAGCGACCCGGCCGTTCTGGAAAAAACATACAGGGCCAATATCGCCCTGGCCGCCAAAAAATTAGAAGACGCGGGCCTTACCCTGGTCATCGAGCCCATCAACCAGCGCAGCATGCCGGGCTATTTTTTGAAAACCCAGGCCCAGGCCGCTGCTTTTATTCAGGAAATTGGCGCGCCCAACCTGAAACTGCAGTTCGACTATTTCCACGTGCAAATGCAGGAAGGTTGTGTTGCTCTGAAATTCAAGGAATATTTTTCCATTATCGGGCACTGCCAACTGGCCGGGGCGCCTGAACGGCACGAGCCGGACATCGGGGAACTCAACTACGCCTATCTTTTCGCCCAGTCTGATGCGCTGGGCTACAAGGGGTACATCGGCTGCGAATACAACCCCGCCGGCGGCACGACCGCGGGTCTGGGCTGGTTCGCTCCTTACAAGGGCCGTTAAATCATCTTCCGACTCTGCAAGGTCACAAACAAAGGAGCGGCGTTATGAGCGCATATGCGGTCATCGGTCTCGGCGCGATGGGTATGGGCATGGCTCAGTCCCTGGTACGGGCGAAATTGCCCGCCTGGGGTTTTGATCTCAACAAGGCGAGGCTGCAAACTTTTGCGGCGGCCGGCGGCAAGGCTGCCGCCAGCGCCGCCGAGGCGGCAGCCAAAGCGGATGCGCTGTTTCTGGTGGTGGTCAACGCCGCCCAGGTCGAAGACGTGCTGTTCGGCGCGGGCAACGCCGCCGCCGCCATGAAAAAGGGCGCTCTGGTGGTCATGTGCAGCACCGTGCGGCCCGAAGACGCCGAACGGGTGGCGGCCCGTCTCGCGGGTATGGGGCTGGGCATGCTGGACGCCCCTATTTCCGGCGGCGCGGCCAAAGCCATGAAAGGGGAAATCACGGTCATGGCTTCGGGCGACGATGCGGCTTTCGCCAAGGCCGACAAGGCGCTGAAAGCCATGGCCACCAAGGTCTACCGCATGGGCGACAAAGCCGGCCAGGGCTCGGCCATGAAAATCGTGCATCAATTGCTGGCCGGCGTGCATATCGCGGCCGCAGCGGAAGCCGTGGCCTTCGGCCTGCGCATGGGGCTTGACGCGCGGATGGTTTATGACGTGGTCACCAACGCCGCGGGAAATTCCTGGATGTTTGAAAACCGCATGGCCCACGTGCTGGCCGGAGATTACACGCCGCTGAGCGCCGTGGACATTTTCGTCAAGGATCTCGGTCTGGTTCTGGACAGCACGCGTAAACTGGTCTTTCCCGCTCCGCTGGCGGCCGCCGCCCATCAGCAGTTCATCAGCGCCAGCGCCGCCGGGCACGGCGGCGAGGACGATTCGGCGGTGATCAAGGTTTTTCCCGGCATCGCGCTGCCCAAACCGGAAAAGAGCGCAAAGAAGGGCGCGCCCGCTGCCGGAAAGGTTGCAGGCAAAGCGTCCGCCAAAGCCGGAAAAGCCGCGGCCAAAACCCCGGCGAAGAAGGCCGGAAAATAGGAAGAGCCTGTTATGGACTGGAAGCGGGAAAAGAAAGACCACATCGCCAGAGCCAAACGCGTCGTGGTCAAGGTGGGCAGCGCGGTTCTGGCCTCGGGCGAGGGGCTCGACCACGAGCGGGTGGAGCATCTCGCGGGGCAGCTTTCCGCGCTGCACGACCGGGGGCTTTCGCCCATTCTGGTCAGTTCCGGCGCGGTGGCGGCCGGGCGCGGGGTTTTGCGCAAGTCGGGCCGCTCTTTCACCACGGCCCTGCCCGACAAGCAGGCCGCGGCCGCCATCGGGCAAAGCCGCCTCATGCACCATTACGATCTGGCCTTCGCGGCCAGAGGCAAGATATCGGCCCAGGTGCTGCTGACCCGCGAAGACCTGCGCAGCCGCCAGCGCTTTTTGAACGCGCGCAACACCTTCGCGGCTCTGCTTGCCTGGCGGGCCATTCCTGTGGTCAACGAAAACGACACCGTGGCCGTGCAGGAACTGAAATTCGGCGACAACGACAACCTGGGCGGACTGCTGCTCAACCTGGTGGAAGCGGATCTTTTCATCAATCTGACCTCGGCCGAGGGGGTCTATGACGCGGACCCGGCCGCCAATGCCGGGGCCAGGGTCATGGACTGCATTGAAGACATCCACGGCCTGGACGTGAACGCCCTGTGCGGCGCCAAAACCGCCCTGGGGTCCGGGGGCATGCATTCCAAGATGCTGGCCGCCCGGCGGGCCGCGCAACTGGGCATTGCCACCTACATCGTGCCGGGCAAGGAGCCGGGCGTTCTGCTGAAAATCTTCGACGACCCGGCTCTGTCCTTCGGCACCTGGGTGCGGCCGTCGGCCAAGGCCATTTCCAGCCGCCAGTTCTGGCTGGCCTACAACGCCGATCCCGCCGGGATCCTGTGCGTGGACGCGGGCGCGGCAAAGGCCCTGCTCAGTGGGGGAAAAAGCTTGCTGCCCGCCGGGATCACCGCTGTTTCCGGCAATTGCGGGCAGGGCGCGCTGGTGAAGATCGACGGGCCTGACGGCGCGACTCTCGGCGTGGGTCTGTGCAACTATTCCGCGGCCGAGTTGCGGCAGGTCATGGGGCATAAATTAAAAGAGTCCGACGCATATACGGAAGCCGTACATCGTGATAACATGCTTCTTCATGCCGCGATCTGAAGATCGCCCGGCGCAACCAGGGATTTTCGCTGCGAAGGAGTAGCCATGACCATACAAAAATTGTCCGATCTGGCCCTGAAGGGCAAACGCGTGCTGATCCGTGAAGACCTCAATGTGCCTGTGAAAGACGGCAAGGTGACCAGCGACGCGCGTATCCGCGCGGCCTTGCCCGCTCTGAAGCTGGCCCTGAACGCCGGGGCGAAGGTGCTGGTCATGTCCCATCTGGGGCGGCCCGAAGAAGGCAAGCCGGAAGCGGAATTTTCTCTGGCGCCCGTGGCCGCGCATCTGGCTGCTCTGCTGGGGCGGCCGGTGCCGCTCGTTACGGATTATTTGAACGGCGTGTCCTTGAATGACGGCGGGATTGCGCTTTGTGAGAACGTGCGTTTCAACAAGGGCGAAAAAAAGAACGACGACGAACTGGGCCGCAAATACGCGGCGCTTTGCGACATCTTCGCCATGGACGCTTTCGGCACCGCCCACAGGGCGGAAGCGAGCACCCATGCGGTGGCCAAGTTCGCGCCCGCGGCCTGTGCGGGGCCGCTCCTGGCGGCGGAGCTTGAAGCCCTGGAAAAGGCCGTGGCCAAGCCCGCCCGGCCCATGGTGGCCATTATCGGCGGATCCAAGGTTTCAACCAAGCTGACCATTCTGGACGCCCTGACCGCGAAAGTGGACAAACTTATCGTGGGCGGCGGCATTGCCAACAACTTTTTGAAAGCCGCCGGTTTTCCGGTGGGCAAGTCGTTGTATGAGCCTGACTTGGTGAACGAGGCCAAACGCCTGATGCAGGCGGCCAAAGCCAAGGGCGGCGAAATTCCCCTGCCGCTGGACCTGGTTGTGGCGCCGGAATTCGCCGCGACCGCGCCCGCCGCGATCAAGGCCGCGTCCGAGGTGACGGATGCCGACATGATTCTGGACATCGGCCCCAAAACCTCGGCCCTGTACGCGGACATTCTGAAAAAAGCGGGCACTATCGTCTGGAACGGTCCTGTGGGCGTTTTTGAGATGGAACCCTTCAGCCGGGGAACAAAAGAGCTGTGCAAGGCGGTGGCCGCGAGTTCCGCCTTTTCCATCGCGGGCGGCGGCGACACTCTGGCGGCCATCGAGCAGTTCGGGGTAGAAAAGGACATCTCGTATCTTTCCACCGGCGGCGGAGCCTTTCTGGAATTTTTGGAAGGCAAGACCCTGCCCGCCGTGGCGATTCTGGAAGAGCGGGGAAAATAACGCTTGCCTGACTCATTGCGCGGGCATATACCCGGATCATCGGGAAAACCCCGTAAGGAGAATCGACATGGGCAAAAAGGTGTTTCAATTGATGGCGACGGCGGCGATTCTGGCGGCCTGCCTTGTTTTTGTCGGCGTTGCCGGCGCGGCCGAAGGCGGCAAAAAGGTCGCCGGACAGGACCGGTTCGCAAAATGCGACGCCGACAAGGACGGCTTTTTAGACAAAAGCGAGTTTAAAGCCTGCTTTCCCCGCATGAAACCCGAAAACGCGGACAAGCGTTTTGCCGCTGTGGATGCGGACAAGGACGGCAAAATTTCGAAAGCCGAATGGAAGGCCGCCAGGACCAAAATTCAGGAACGCAAGGCGGCCGGACAGGACCGGTTCGCAAAATGCGACGCCGACACGGACGGCTTTTTG
>JAVBRE010000052.1:0-40144 GCA_031548325.1 Desulfovibrionaceae bacterium | reverse complement strand
AGGGGGGAAACTTTTTTGCAAAAAAGTTTCCCCCCTTCCCCGGTCGTCGTCATTTGCTCCGCAAATGCCTCCAGGGGTCTTTGGGGTCCGCCTGGGGCTGCGCGGGTTTGGGCTTGGGCAAGGCGGCGGGGCAGGCCCGGTTGCCGCGAAAGGGGGCGGCCAGGACCATGCCCGCGACAAAGCCGCCCAGATGCGCCCACCAGGCCACGCCTTCGGCTCCGGCTTCTTGCAGGCCCGAAAAGAGCTGGAGCAAAAACCAGCCCCCCAGGTATACGGCGGCGGGCAGGTCGAAGATCAGAAAAAAGACGAAAGTCGTCACCCGCGCGTGAGGGTAGAAAAGAAAATACGCTCCCAGCACTCCGGAAATCGCTCCCGAAGCGCCCACCACGGGCACATACGAGTTCGCGTGCGTCAGGGCGTGGACCAGACCCGCGATTACCCCGCAAAGCAGATAAAAGGCGGTGAAGCGCCATGGCCCCATGACGTCTTCAATATTGTCCGCAAAAATCCGGAACACCCACATGTTGGAAATGAGGTGCCACCAGCCGCCGTGGGCGAAGGTGTAGGTCAGAAGGTTCAGCAGATAGGGCGCAAAAGCGCTTTCGCCCTCAAAAGGCAGGTAGACGGGGGTTATGCCCAGCAGGCGCACGGCCCGATAGAATTCTTGCGGAGGCAGCGTCTTTTGCCACAGAAACACGGCCGTGGTGACCAGCATGATAGTCCACACGGCGTAAGGCCTGCGCAGCCTGGGGATGGAGTCTTTCAGCGGAAAAATCATGGGGCTCCGTGCGGGCGAAAGTGTCTTTTTGCAATTTATTTTATGCAAAGACCTAAAGCAACCGTCAATAGGCCCGATAAGGCAGGTGACGGGAGGGAAAACAATGGTCGGAGGAGGCACGGCACAACGACCGATCCTGAATCGGCAAAGGCATGAGCCACGTGACACATTCAAGGAGGAATGGTCATGTCTCTTATAATTTATCATAACTTGATGGCAATGAACGCCGCCCGGAACCTCGGGATTTCGTACGACAACCTTGGTGACTCCGTACGTAAACTGTCTTCCGGCCTGCGCGTCGGCACGTCTGCCGACGATGCCGCCGGTCTCGCCATCCGTGAATTGATGCGGGCGGACATCGCCGCCCTGAATCAGGGCGTGCGCAACGCCAACGACGCCATTTCGCTGATTCAGACGGCGGACGGCGCTCTGGGCGTTATCGACGAAAAACTGATCCGGATGAAAGAACTGGCTGAACAGGCCGCGACGGGTACCTATAACTCCGACCAACGCCTGATGATCGAGTCCGAGTATCAGGCCATGGCTTCGGAAATCACCCGTATCGCCAACGCCACCGACTTCAACGGCGTGTATCTGCTGAACGGCAACCTGTCCGGCAGCGTACACGACGGCGAGGGGCTTGACTCCACAGGCAAGCTGAAAATCCACTTCGGCACGGCCAACGATTCCGCCGAGGACTATTATTACGTCAGCATCGGCAACTCGACGGCTTCCGCGTTGGGCGTGGGCAATCAGGCCGCTGAAGGCGACGGCTACTCCATCTCCACGCAGGGGGCGGCCCAGAGGGCTCTGGACGCTCTGAACAAAGCGATCATCTCCAAGGACAAGATTCGCGCCAGCCTTGGAGCGACGCAGAACAGGCTTGAGAATACCATCAGCAACCTGCAGATTCAGGCCGAAAACCTGCAATCCGCCGAATCGCGCATCTCTGACGTGGATGTGGCTTCCGAAATGACGGAATTCGTGCGCAACCAGGTGCTGACCCAGGCAGCCGTGGCCATGCTGAGCCAGGCCAACGCTCTGCCCAGGATGGCTTTGCAGCTTTTGCAATAGAAGCCGGCAACGCGCCGGCGCAATAGCTTAACGGACGACTATACCATGTAACCGCAACCGACTCAGTGCCATGCCTTGCTGCATGTGCCGGCTTACTCAGGGAAAGACCTCCCACCCGTACGAAAAACGCCCGCAAGGGCGTTTTTCGTTGGTGGCAGCTACCAAAAAAAGTTTTCCGGTAACGGTTCAGTTCTTGGTCGGTTTGCTCAGGGCAGCGTCTGACGGGAAAGGGTCGCCTGGGTCTGGGCTTTGGTCTGGACTTTGACGTTTTTTTTCGCCGCCGGAGCGGAGGTTTTCTTTTTGCCGCCTTTGGCGGCGGCTTTGCTTTTGGCGGCGGCCGCGTCCTTGGCCGCCAGCGTCTCGGCGGATTCGAAGCCTGTCTCCACCATGCGGGAAGCCTCATGCAGGCGTACGGCCTTGTTGGGCGCGCCCAGCAGCACGTTGACCAGCCGCGTGTCGCCGCGTCTGGCGGTGGTGATCAGATTGTAGCCCGATGACCCTACATAGCCGGTCTTGAGGCCGTCCACTCCGGTCATCAGCCCCAGCAGGGGATTGGTGTTGGGAATATGGCCGTGAAAATCAAGGTAGCGGCGGCTGTGATACTCTTCCAGCGCCTGCGGATGGGCGGCCAGATAGCGGGCGGCCAGAGTGAGCATGTCGCGGGCTGTGGTTTGCTGTCCTGCGGCGGGCAGGCCGTGCACGTTTTTGAATCTGCTGTTTTTCATGCCGATCTGTTTGGCTTTGCGGTTCATCATCAGCACAAAACGCTCTTCGGATCCGGCCACATGCTGGGCGGCGGCCACGGACGCGTCGTTGCCCGAGGCCACAGCCATGCCCCGAAGCAGATCGCGCAGCCGGACCCGTTCGCCCGCGTACAGATTCATGCAGGAACCGCCCGTTCCGGCTGCCTTTGAGCTGACGGTAACCATGGAATCAAGAGATACGCGGCGCGCTTTCACTTCGTCCAGAATCACGTACATGGACATGATTTTGGCCAGCGATGCCGGCGCGACGGGCCTGTCTGCATTGCGTTGAAAGAGAACGCGTTTGCGCGACACGTCCATGGTGATGGCGGCCTTGATTTCTTTCTGTGTGGCCTTGCGGACGCTTTTGCCCGTCCGGGCCGTCTTGGTGCGAGGTTTTTGCGTTGCAGCCTGCTTTTGTATGGTATTTTTGTCAGGCACAGCGCAGGCCGCGGACGGCGGGCAGACAAGCAGGCCGGAAACGAGCAGCATGAAACTTAAAAACAATCCCAGACATGATGTCGAAACCACATACAGACGCCGCATGAAAACCCCGTATACTTCTTGTGCCCGTGACGGAATCGGCGCGCGCGGGCTATTCTTTGCCATAGTTTAGAGAATTTCTAACATATTGTATTTCTTGTCTCATGCGCTTTTTATGCAAAACAGTCAACTGCATGCAAAAAAAAATATGAAGCAGGCGCGATAAAGGCATGCGGGCATCTGAAAAGTTATACGATTCCATATAGGCAACGCTTTGATTGACAGGTTTTGACATAGAACGTAATCCCAAAGGGGGACCAAGGGGGGGATTATGGCATATCCGACGCGGATTCGATATGGATTGCGGCTTTTGGCCCGTTTGGCGGCTCAAACTCGGAACGGGTATGTATCCGTTGCGGATATCGCGGCTGAGGAGGGGGTTTCCGTAAAATATCTGGAGCAGATTGTGGGGTTGCTGCGGCCGTTGGGGGTTCTGGCGTCCGTGCGCGGCGCCCGCGGTGGCTATGCGTTGACCCGTGATCCGGCCGAAGTGAGTCTGGAGAGCGTTTTTGAAAGCCTGGGAGGGCTCTCGGCGCCTTCGCCCTGCATGGACGCGGCCGATTCATGCAGCCGCAGCCTGATTTGCGGCACTCGTCCCTTTTGGCTTGAGTTTGACGCGCACATACGTAATTATCTACGTTCGAAAAGCTTGGCCGATTTAGCTTGCGGCCAGGACGTGGGCTTTGCGAAATTCGCGCGCCCGGCGCTTTCCGTATGCGATGGGTTGACTGTGACCGAAACCGCGCGTAAACGAAAGTCCTTGTAAACAGTGAATCTCCTGAACACAAGGAAACGCCATGCCTATTAAAATTCCCTCCAGCCTGCCCGCCAGGGCCGCGTTGGAGCAGGAAAATATTTTTGTCATGACCGAGGACCGGGCGGTCGCTCAGGATATCCGTCCTATTCAGATAGCCATCGTCAATCTGATGCCGACTAAGATCGCGACGGAAATCCAGTTGCTCCGGTTGCTCGGCAACACGCCGCTGCAGATAGACATCACCCTTTTGAAAGCGGAAAATCACGTTTCGCGCAACACTTCGGCCGAACATCTGGACCGTTTTTACACGACCTTTTCCAAGGTGCGCGACCAGAAGTTCGACGGCATGATCATCACCGGCGCGCCGGTGGAACTGCTGTCTTTTGAGGATGTGGACTACTGGGAAGAGTTGCAGACCATTATGGATTACAGCGCGGCCAACGTGTTTTCGACCCTTTATATCTGCTGGGGGGCGCAGGCGGGTTTGTACCACCGCTATGGCGTGCCCAAATATCCGTTGCCGGAGAAGAAATTCGGAGTTTTTCCGCACAGAATCATGTCGCCGGGGCTGAAACTGTTCCGGGGTTTTGACGATGTGTTTTTCGTGCCCCATTCGCGGCATACCGAAATTCGGCTGGAAGATATTGAGAAAGTTCCCGAACTGGAAGTGCTGGCCCTTTCCCCCGATGCCGGCGTCTGCGCCGTGATGGCGCGGGAAACCGGCGAAATCTTTGTCACCGGACATCTGGAATACGACGCGGACACCTTGGCCAGAGAATATTTTCGGGACGTGGACAAAAATCTGCCCATCAAGGTGCCGGCCAACTATTTTCCCGGCGACGATCCCTCAAAGGCGCCGCAGGTCAGTTGGAGGGCGCACGCGCATCTTTTCTTTTCCAACTGGTTGAACCATCACGTATACCAGGAAACTCCCTTCGAACTGAACGCCATCCGCGGCGGGCGCAGGCGCGGATAGATCCGCCCGGTCCCGTTGAAATTATTGGAGCGCCCCCCGGCATGCCGGGGGGCGCGTCGTCTCAGCCGCCCTCCGGCGCGGCCGCGAAATCCATGACACAGGCAAGTCGGAACGAAAGCGAAATCTTCTCTTTGCTTTTTGCTATGTTTGCAATTCTGGTATATGGTGCCGGGAAAAGCATGTTCGAGAACCGGCGGACCTGCGCGCGTTTTTTCATTGTCTTTTCCGGCCGTTTCTGCAAAACTTCGCCGCTTAAGAACCGGCATGTTTACGTAGCGTAGTTGAGGTGCATATGCGCAGTCTGAGAGGAATTCTTTTTCCTGTTCTGGTCGGCGGGCTTGCCGCCCTTTTGCTCGCCGGATGCGGCGAAGAGGCGAAAAAGCCTCAGGCGCCGACGCCGGAAGTGTCTTTTCTGACGGCGGCTCTGACGGCGGTCGACCTGACCACGGAACTTTCCGGCCGCACATCGGCCTTGCAGGTTGCCGAGGTGCGGCCCCAGGTCGGGGGCATCATCAAAAGCAGGCTCTTTATCGAAGGGGCTGAGGTAAAGCAGGGCGAGCAACTCTACCAGATCGACCCCGCCATGTATCAGGCTGCCCTCGATCAGGCGAAGGCCAGTCTGTTGAGAGCCCAGGCCAACCTGACCTCAAGCCGCCTGCTGGCCGAACGCTACGGCAGGGTGGTCAAGGCCAACGCCGTCAGCAAGCAGCAGTACGACGACGCCATGTCCGCTTACAACCAGGCCAAGGCCGACGTGGCCGCCGCCAAGGCGGCCGTGGATACGGCCAGCATCAATCTTGAATATACGAAAGTGTTTTCTCCCATTTCCGGGCATGTGGGCATATCAAGCGTGACGCCCGGCGCGCTGGTCACGGCCAATCAGTCTCAGTCGCTGGCCACCGTGCAGCAGATGGACTGGATGTACGTTGACGTTCCCCAGTCCAGCGCCGACATTCTGCGCATGAAGCGCGCTCTGCTTGAAGGGCGCCTCGTTCCCGCCCCCGGCGGAGGCGCCAAGGTGCGGCTGAAACTTGAAGACGGCGTCAATTACGACCTTGCCGGCGAACTGCTGCTTTCGGACGTGACCGTGGACCAGAGCACCGGAATGGTCACGGTCCGGGCCAAATTTGAAAACCCCCTGCGGGAAGTGGCCCCGGGCAAAAAGGACCGGCTGCTCTTTCCCGGCATGTTCGTGCGCGCCAGTCTGGAAGAGGCCAGGGACGAAAAGGCCATTTTGCTGCCGCAGCAGGCTGTCGGCCGCAACGCTATGGGCAAGGCCACCGTTTTGCTGCTGGACGAAGGCGGTGTCGTGCGCGAACAATTTGTCACCGTTGACCGCTCCGTCGGCAATTTGTGGCTGGTCGGTTCCGGCGTCAAGCAAGGGGACAAGATCATTGTCGACGGACGCGTCAAAGTGCGCGCCGGCGTGAAGGCCAACGGCGTCCCCTATGCTCCGAAAAACGCCACCGCTCCGGCCGCCGTTCCTGCCGCACCGCAGGCCGGCAAGTAGCCGCGGAGAGGGGATTTCACATGGCCCATTTCTTTATCGACAGGCCCATTTTCGCGTGGGTTATCGCCATTCTGATCATGATGGCGGGCGCGCTTGCCATCAGGACGCTGCCCGTCGCCCAGTACCCCAACATCGCGCCGCCGGAAATATCCGTTACCTCCGTTTACCCCGGCGCCTCGGCCAAAACCCTGGAAGACACCGTGACCCAGGTTATCGAGCAGAAGATGAAAGGGCTCGACAACCTCAACTACATGTACTCCACCAGCGACTCCACGGGCCAGTCCGTGGTGACGCTGTCGTTCATCGCGGGCACCAACCCCGACATCGCCCAGGTGCAGGTGCAGAACAAACTGCAACTGGCCATGCCGTTGCTGCCCCAGGCCGTGCAGAAACAGGGCGTGACGGTGGCCAAAGCGACCAAGAACAACCTGCTGGTCATCGGTTTTTATTCCTCCGACGGCAGCATGACCGAAGCCGACATCAGCGACTATGTGGCCAGTTCCATTCAGGACCCCATCAGCCGCGTTCTGGGCGTGGGCGACATCACCCTGTTCGGCGCCCAGTACGCCATGCGGGTCTGGGTCAACCTGCCCATGATTGAAAAATACAAGGTCACCATCACCGATATCAGCAACGCCATTCAGGCCCAGAACGCCCAGATTCCGGGCGGCCAGCTCGGGGGCGCGCCGGCCGTGTCCGGGCAGAGCATCAACTTCACGGTTGTGGCCCAGACCCGCCTGCAAAGCGTAGATCAATTCAGTAACGTCCTTTTGAAGGTCAACCCGGACGGGTCCGCGGTGCGCCTGAAAGACGTGGCCCGGCTTGAACTGGCCGGCGAAAGCTTCAACTCGAAAGCCCGCTACAACGGCCAGGTGGCCTCGGGTCTGGCCCTCAAGCTGGCCACCGGGGCCAACGCCCTGGATACGGCGGACCGCGTCAAGGCGCAGATCGAACAGCTTTCCGCCTTTTTCCCGCACGGGCTCAAAGTCGCCTACCCTTACGACACGACGCCGTTCGTGCGCATTTCAATCCACGAGGTGTACAAGACCCTGTTCGAGGCCATCGTCCTGGTCTTTCTGGTCATGTATCTCTTTTTGCAGAACTTCAGGGCCACGCTCATTCCCACCATCGCGGTGCCCGTGGTGCTGCTGGGCACTTTCGGCGCCCTGGCCGCCTTCGGTTTCTCCATCAACACCCTGACCATGTTCGCCATGGTGCTGGCTATCGGCCTTTTGGTGGACGACGCCATCGTGGTGGTGGAAAACGTGGAGCGCGTCATGCGCGAAGACGGCCTGGGGCCGCGAGAGGCGGCCCGCAAATCCATGAGCCAGATCACCGGCGCCCTGGTGGGCATCGCCATGGTGCTTTCCGCGGTGTTCATTCCCATGGCCTTTTTCGGCGGCTCCACCGGAGTCATTTACCGGCAGTTCTCCATCACCATAGTGTCGGCCATGGTCCTGTCGGTGATCGTGGCCCTGGTGCTGACCCCTGCGCTCTGCGCCACCATGCTCAAACCCCACAAACCGGGACACGAGCATAATCAGCACGGCTTCTTCGGCTGGTTCAACCGCTGGTTCGAGGCCCGCACCAACGGGTACCAGAGCAAGGTGGGCAAAATACTGGGCAAGCCCCTGCGTTACGTGCTTATCTATGCGCTTTGCGTGGCGGGCATGGGCTATTTCTTCCTGAGGCTGCCCACGGCCTTTCTGCCCGACGAAGACCAGGGCATCCTTTTCGCCCAGGCCACGCTGGACGCGGGCGCCAGTTTTGAACGCACCGTCGACGTGATCAAAGCCATGGAAAACCACTTCTTGAACAATGAAAAGGAAGCGGTGGATTCGCTCATCTGCGTGGCCGGGTTCAGTTACGCGGGTAACGGCCAGAATAACGCCATGTGTTTCGTGCGCATGAGAGATTGGGAAAAACGCAGCCGCAAGGATCTGCGCGTGCCGGCTGTGGCCGCGCGGGCCATGGCGGCCTTTTCGCAGATCAAAGGCGCGCGCGCCTACGCTTTTGCCCCGCCCGCGGTTATCGAACTGGGCAACGCGTCGGGTTTTGACTTTGAACTAATGGACCGGGCCAATCTGGGGCACGACGCTCTGATGGCCGCGCGCAACCAGTTGCTGGGCAAAGCCATGACCGACCACCGGCTGACCGGGGTCCGGCCCAACGGCCAGGAAGATACCCCGCAGTACCAGCTGGACATCGACCTGGTCAAAGCGGCGGCCCAGCGTCTGAGCATTTCGGAAGTCAACACCGCTGTCTCCGCCCTGTGGGGCAGCAGCTACGCCGACGACTTTCTGGACCGGGGCCGCACCAAGAAGGTCTTCATCCAGGCCGATGCCCCCTATCGCATGCAGCCGGAAGACTTCAACAGAATCTACGTGCGCAACACGGACGGCAACATGGTGCCTTTTTCCACCTTTGCCGGCGGGCACTGGGGGCAGGGTTCCCCCCGTCTGGAACGCTACCAGGGCGTGTCGTCCATCGAAATTCTGGGGCAGGCCGCGCCGGGGCTCAGTTCCGGCCAGGCCATGGACATCATGGAAGAATACGCCGGCCAGCTGCCCGCCGGGGTGGGCTACACCTGGACGGGCCTTTCCTTTCAGGAACGCCAGTCCGGCGCCCAGGCTCCGGCTTTGTACGCCATATCCCTGATCGTCGTGTTCCTTTGCCTTGCGGCCCTGTATGAAAGCTGGTCCATTCCCTTTTCCGTCATGCTTATCGTGCCCCTGGGCGTTGTCGGCGCCCTGGGCGCGGCCATGATGCGCGGGTTGAACAACGACGTGTATTTTCAGGTGGGACTTTTGACCATCATCGGCCTGTCGGCAAAAAACGCCATTCTGATCGTCGAATTCGCCAAAGAACTGGAAGAAGAGGGCATGGACCTCATCCACGCCACTTTGGAGGCGGTGCGCATGCGGCTCAGGCCCATCCTCATGACTTCCTTCGCCTTTATTCTGGGCGTGCTGCCGCTGGCCATCAGCTCCGGCGCGGGTTCCGGCAGCCAGAACGCTATCGGCACGGGCGTTATGGGCGGCATGATTTCCGCGACTTTCCTGGGCATCTTCTTCATTCCCCTGTCTTTTGTGCTGGTTTCGCGCATCTTCAAAGTGCAGGCGCACAAAGGGCCGGGGCATACGCCTCCGCCTCCGTCCCCCACGGTCAGTGAGGAGAAAAAAGTGATCCCGGCTCATCCCTCAATCGGGGAGGGTATCTGAATGCGCGCGCTGACCCTCTGCCTTGCCCTGGTCCTGTCCGTTCTTTCGGGCTGCACCATGGCTCCGCGTTACGAACGCCCGGCCCTGCCCACGCAGGCGGACTGGCCTGCCTACGGCCAGTCCGGCGCCAACAGGGAAAAAGGAGCGGAGACAAGCCCGCCCTGGGCTTCCTTCTTCACCGACCCGACCCTGAAAAGCCTGGTCGAAATCGCTCTGCGCAACAACCGCGACCTGCGCACGGCCATGCTGAACATCGAAAAGGTGCGGGCGCAGTATTACATTCAGCGGGCGGACCTGCTGCCCACCATCAACGCCGTCGGCGACCTTTCCGCGCAGTATTTGCCCAAAGCTGTGTCCCAGACGGGTCAGGCGGGCATTTTTCGCCAGTACAGCGTGACCGTGGGGTTCACCGCCTTTGAACTTGACCTGTTTGGCCGCATCCGCAGCCTGAAGGAAAGCGCGTTGCAGCAGTTCTTCGCATCGGAACAGGCCGCCCGCAGCGCGCAGGTCAGCCTGGTGGCCGACGTGGCGGGCGCATACCTGCAGCTGGCGGCGGACAAAGAAGTGCTGGCGCTGGCCAACGCAACCTATGAGAGCCGTAAAAGCACATATGACATGGTGCGGGTCATGGCCGAGCAGGGCGTGGCTTCGCAGTTGGACCTGAACCAGGCCCGCTCTTCTCTGGAAGATTCCAGAGTCACGGCCGCTCAGTACCGGACCCGCGTGGCCCAGGACGAAAACGCCCTGGTTCTGTTGCTGGGTTCGGTCGTTCCTTCCGAATTGAAAATGGCTGAAAAGCTCGCCGATATCGAGTTTTTGCCCGACCTGCCCGCCGGGTTGCCCTCGGATCTTATGCAGCGGCGGCCCGACATTCTGGAAGCCGAACACCAGTTGCAGGCTTCCAACGCCAGCATCGGCGCGGCCAGGGCCAACTTTTTTCCTTCTCTCAGCATAACCAGCGCCATCGGCACTGTGGCCCCGCAGTACAAGGACCTCTTTTCGCGGGGCGGCGGCACCTGGCTGTTTCAACCGCAGGCCGTGCTGCCCATCTTTGACACGGGCCGCAACTGGGCCACCCTGAAAGCTACCGAGGCCGAACGCGATATGGCCGTCGCCCAGTATGAAAAGGCTGTTCAGACCGCATTTCGCGAGGTGGCGGACGCGCTGGCCCAGCGTGACTCCATCGGAGAGCAACTGGAAGCCGAAAAATCCCTGGTCGAGGCCACGGGCCTGAGCTTCACCCTTTCCACCGCCCGTTATGAAACGGGCATCGACAGCTACATCAACGTGCTGGATGCCCAGCGTTCGCTGTTCAGCGCGCAGCAGGGGCTGATCACCACGCGCCTTCTGCGCGAGGTCAATACCCTGAACCTGTACAAGGCTTTGGGCGGCGGCTGGGAATAGAGCGGCCGCGATACAAGTATCGCGACCGCCCTTTTCGGAAGCACCTTCGCTTTGGGGCTATAGCTTTTCCGATATGAGCCGATAAGCCATGCATCCATCTCTTACAAGGAGCGTATGTATGGATGCGACAGGAGCGGGCATTTCCGGCGCCGTTGCCGCAGGCGCCATCAAGGACGTCACCGGGGCCTCGGTGATCAGCAAAACCCTGGACAAGCTGAACAGCGTGCCGGACGGCACGGGCGGCATGAAACCGGATGCCGGTTACGAGTTTCAGAAGACCGTGCTGAATGCGGCCGGCATCGGCAACAAGCTGGATTCCGTGGTCTAAGGCAACGGTCCTTCGCGGGACTGCCAGGACTTGAAAAACCCCCGCGAAAGCGGGGGTTTTGTTTTACACGTTTTTTGTATCGTGTTTTATGTGCGCTTTGGCCACTTGTTCATGTCGAGCACCTTTTCACTTTTTGAAACGACCGAGGCGGCCACGATGTCGCCGGTGACGTTCAGGCAGGTGCGGCCCATGTCGAACACGACGTCAACGCCCAGCAGCATGGCGTAAGCGGCTGCCACGGCCGTTCCGGCCTCAACCTTGAGGCCGACGGATTCAAGCACCAGCAGCATCATGATGGCGCCCGCGCCGGGCACGCCGGCCGCGCCGATGGCGCCCAGGGTGGCCGTGATCAGCACAACCAACTGCTGGTGCATAGCCAGAGGTTTACCCACGGCAAAACCGATGAACATGGAGCCGATGGCCAGATAAATGGCCGTACCGTCCATGTTGATGGTCGCGCCGATGGGCAGCGAGAAAGACGAGATGGACCGGGGCACGCCCAGGTTCTCTTCGGATACCCGCATGGAGATGGGCAGAGTCGCGTTGGAGGAACGGGTCACGAAAGAGGTGATCATGGCTTCTTGGGCACCGCGCAGAAACTTCACGAAGCTGAGGCCGAACAGCGTCAGCGCGCCGCCGAAACCGATGATGATGTGCAGCGCATAACCCAGGTAAGCCAGGAACATGACAAAGATCAGAGGGCCGATGACCTTTGGCCCCTGGATGGAGAGTACGCCGGAAATCAGGAAGAACACCCCGATGGGCGCGTACTGCATGACGCCGCCCACGATCTTGTACATTGTTTCGGCGGCGGCGGAACACAGCGTATACAGGGCCTGGCCGCCCTTGGCCAGAGTTTCGTCACTGGAGTCGCGCAGATAGGAAAGGCCTATGCCGAAGCAGAGAGCGAAAAAGATGATGGGCAGCACCTGGGTCTTGGCCAGGGAATCAACGGGGTTGGTGGGGATGATGGCCAGCAGCACGGCGGACAGGGGCGGCGCGTTGGAAGTTTTGGCCTGCGCTTCGGCGGCGCCTGCTATTTCCAGGCCGCTGCCGGGCTGAAAGATGTTGGCCAGACCAAGACCGATGCAGATAGCCACAACGACCAGAACCAGATAGAAAAGCAAGACCTTGACGCCGATGCGGCCGAGGTTGGCCGGGGCCATGCTGGATGCGCCGGTGATGAGCGAAAAGAAAATGGTCGGCACAATGACCATTTGCAGCAGCCGAATGAAGATGGCGCCGAGGAACCTCGTATTGGCCTCGAAAGATTTTGCCGTTTCCGGCGAGCCGTAAGCCAGAGAAACGCCGACCACCGCGCCCGCGATCAGCCCTATGCTGATGCGCGCCAGCAGGCTTGATTTGAAATACCAGTCCAACATTCCTTTTTTGTGCACAGATTGTTCTGCCATATTCCACTCCTAAAAAAATACCGAGTTTCACTGTCGACGGGCAGATAGGGCCCAGTGGAAACGTTTTCTGTTTTTATGCCGATGGCAATGGCTGGCGGGATGCCGTTTGCCACCATGTAACATAAAAAAAAGGGCAAAACCATATGGCTGTGCACAAACAGGCAATGATCCGCACCAAATCAAAACCCCCGCTTGTGCGGGGGTTTTGACTGATGACAAACCCGCCTTCGGCAGGGTTTGTAAAGGTACGCTCGCTGCGGCGTTTAACGGCGGCAATGAATGCCGCCTGCGCCTGCGCGGCGGGCTGCTGACGAAGAGGACTGTGTCAGCAGCCTGACCCCCGCTTTGCGGGGATCAGATCATTTCTTTTTCTTGCGACTTTCGCCTTTGAGGCGGCCGCCGCGTTTTCGTTCACCCCTGCCGTTTTCTCGCGGGCTCTGTTCGCGCCGACCGCGCGGGCCGCGCGATGCGGGCCGCCCGCTTTCGTCTTCGGCCAATTCCAGGTTGATTTCCTGCCGACCGGGATTGACGTCCGTGACCCGCACCCGCAGAGCCTGCCCCAGGCGAAAGATACGGCCGCCGCGTTCGCCGCGCAGTTCGAACCGTTCCGGATAATACACGTAATAGTCGCCGCCGAGGCTCGCGAGTCGCAGCATGCCTTCGGCCATGACTCCGCCCAGTTCCACAAAAATGCCGAATTCCGTCAGGCCGGAAACGATCCCGTCAAATTCTTCGCCGACCTTGTCTTGCATGTAAAGGGCGGCCAGACGGCGGAACAGCTCCCGGTCCGCGTCCATGGCCCTGCGTTCGGTCTCGTTGATATGGTCGGCGATACCCTGCAAAGCTTTGCGGCCCGGCAGAGGCGGCGCGTCGGGCAGGGCCAGGGCGGCCTTGAGCGAACGGTGAACCACCAAGTCCGCGTAGCGGCGAATGGGTGAGGTGAAATGGCAGTAACAGTCGGAAGCCAGTCCGAAATGCCCTTCCAGGTCCTGGGTGTACCCGGCCTGCATCATGGCTCGCAGGGCCACGCGGCTGATCAGGTATTCAGCCGGAGAACCCTTGACGCTCTCCAGCACGGCCTGCAATTCGCCGGGGCTGGGATTTTTCGTCCGTTGCCCCTGTTTGGAATTTTGCCCCGGCGCCAGTCCGCTGACGGCCAGCAGGGTAAACAGGTTTTTCAGCTTGTCCGGGTCGGGGGCAGGATGGGCGCGGTACAGCAGCGGCCTGCCCCCGGCGGTCAGAAAGCGGGCCACGGCCTCGTTGGCCGCGACCATGAAAACTTCGATAAGTTTATGGATGAAATGGTTCTCGCGCGGCACAATGGCGCTGATGGACCCGTCTTCGGCAAAAAGGCAGCGGGGTTCCGGCAGATCGAAATCCAGACTGCCCCGTTCTTTGCGCGCCGCCGTCAGCAGCTGGGCCAGTTCCAGCGCCTCGCGCAGCATGGGCAGAATTTTTGGCGGAACAGGGAGCTGGGATCGCCGGGGGACGCTGTCCCCCGGTCCCCCTGCCAGGGGGGTGACCTCCCTGGACCCCGTATCAGGGGGTTTGCGGTCCCGCTTTGCGGAAACGCAAACCCCTGAATGGGTTCCAAGGGACGCGCCCCTTGGCGGGGTGCAGGGGCGGCGCCCCTGCTCGTCGTCCGCCAGGGCATCGCGCACGCCGTCATAGGTCAGGCGGGCGGCGCTGCGGATGACGGCGGAGTAAAAATTTTCTTTGCCGACGGCGCCACGCTCGTCAAAGGTCATTTCCGCGACCATGACCAGGCGCGGGACATGGGGGTTCAGGCTGCACAATTCGTTGGACAGGGCCGGGGGCAGCATGGGTTCCACCGAGCGGGGAAAGTAGTAGGAATTGCCGCGGGCAAAGGCTTCCGCATCCAGGGCCGAGCGGGGCGACACATAGTGGGCCACGTCCGCGATGGCGACGCGCAGCACAAAAGCGCGCCCCTTTTTTTCCACGTGCACGGCGTCGTCAAAATCCCTGGCTTCGTCACCGTCTATGGTCACGAAAGGAACGGCCGAAAGATCCCTGCGTCCGGCCATATCGGCCGTCGAAGGCTCGGTGGGAAGACTGCCCGCTTCTTTCAGGGCGTCGGCAGGAAAGGATCGGGGTATGGCGTTGTCGGCCTTGACCAGCTCTTCCTGCACGGCCGGTGATTCTTCGTCCCCCAGCAGGGCCAGGGCTTCGGCCTGCCACAGGCCATGCCCCCGCCGTTCGCCGGGCCGGACGCGCACAAGGTCGCCGCGTTCGGGCGGCTTGGGCAGCGAAGCGCAATCCGTAAGAAAGAGAGCGCTGATATGCGGGTCTGTGGACTCGCAAAGGCATTCGAGATTTGCGGCAATATGGCCTCCGGCGTTGCCGCTGCCGTCGGCCGCGCCGCCGGGAATGCGTCGGATGACCCGAACGGCCAGTTCCTTGCGCGCCCGCTCCAGTACGCGGAGAATGCGGCCGTCCCTGTTCTTGCCGCGCTGGCCGGGAAAAAGCGCCACAGCCACCCGATCGCCGTGCCATGCGTCGCCCAGATGCTGCGGGCTGATGAAAACGTCGTTTTTGCGCGGCGGATCGGCCAGCACAAAGCCGACGCCGGACCGCTGCATGTGCAAGGTTCCGGTCAGCTCCTTCAGCCCGGTGGCCAGGCAATAGGCTCCGCCGGACAGGCGCAGCAGGCTTCCCGCTTCAAGCAGGGCGGACAGTTCGCGTTCCAGATCCTTTTTGCGCCGCCGGGGCAGGGCGAAGACGCGCAAAAAATCGTCCAGCCGCAGGGGTTTATGTACGCGCTTCAGGGTTTCGACAATGTCTTCGGCCGACAGCAGGGCGGAAGAGGCTTCGACGGAACGGCCGGCGGAACGTTTTTTTTTCATCGCATTCCTTGGAGCCTGTCCCATTGTTCCGCCCACCATGCGTCAAAGTTTTTGTCCGTAAACAGGGCGGGGCCGAAAATCAATTCGGTTTCCAGCACCCAGACCGGGGTTCGGCCGAAGCGCGGCAAGAGCGGAGCAAGCTTGGCCGCGTCTTTGGCCGTGCAGACAAGCGGCAGACCCGGAGCGGCCAGAGCGTCGGCATCCGTCTCGGTATAGGCATGATGATCGGCGAAGTTTTTTGTGAAGGCCGGCGCTTTGCCCAGCAGGCTTTCGGCTGTCTTCAGCACCTGATCGGGACTGCCCACGGCGCAGGTCAGGGCGTATTCCCGTCCGCCGAGATCGGGCGCTTTTTCCGGCGCATCGGACGGGGCGAGGGTCAGGCGGGAAAGCCCCGCGGGTTTGAGGAAAAAACTGAACAGCGGTTTGGCGTAGGGTCGCAGGCGTTGCTCTGCCGTGGCCGCCAGAACGGAAAAGATTTCGGGGTCTGCCTTGAGAAAAAAGGCGTCGGCTCTGGCCAGGGCCTCTTTGCCCTCGCGCCAGGATCCGGCAGGAATGACCCGGTTCCATTCCGTCAGCAGGTCGTCGGGCCGCAGCAACACCAGGTCGAGGTCTCGCCGCATGTCCAGATGCTGCATGCCGTCGTCCAGCACAAAAAGTCGCGGCCCGGCCTTTTCTTCGGCCCAGGCGGCCGCTCTGCGGCGTTTGGGGTCGACCAGAACCAGCGCTTCCGGATGCCTGCGGGCCAGAAGCAAGGGCTCGTCCCCGGCCAGCGCGGGGTCCGCGTCGGGCCGGACGGGATAGGGCAGTTCCGGCGGTCTGGCCTTGTACCCGCGGGCCAGCACCACGGCGCCGGCGCCGGCTTTTGCCGCCCGGTCCAGCAGATAGTCGACCAGAGGGGTTTTGCCGCTGCCGCCCCAGGCGATGTTGCCCACGGAAATCACGGGGCAGGCCGCGCGGTATCGTTTGTCGGGGGTGTCGGCGTAACGCCGCGCCCGCAGGCGCATGACCGTCTCGTAGGCGGTTGCGGCGGGCCGCAGCAGCGGCCGGAAGCGGCGTTGCAGAGAAAGGATGTTCATATATGTGCGAGGGGCCCTGTCCCCCGAGCCCCCTGCAAGGGGATTGAGTCCCCTTGACCCCATTGGCGCGAATTTTTTCGCATTGCGGAAAAATTCGCGCCAAACGGGGGTGCAGGGACATCATGCCTCGCACAGGCCGAGCCTGCCTGCCGGAGGGGTATGGGGAGGCGGGGCCTCCCCACAGTTGCTTCAATTACCGGCGGTCGCCCATGAGGCGCAGCAGGAAGAGGAAGATGTTGATAAAATCGAGGTACAGCTTGAGCGCGCCCAGAATGGTGCCGCGCTGAATGGCGGTGCCGTCGTCCATGGGGGCGGTTTCGCCCATGTTGCGCAGGGCCTGGGTGTCGAACGCGGTCAGACCCAGAAAGATGATGACGCCGAGGATGCTGATGCCCAGGCTCATGGCGCTGGACCCCAGGAACATGTTGACGACCATGGCGATGATCAGGCCGAAGAGACCCATCATCATGAAGCTGCCCATGCCCGTCAGGTCGCGTTTGGTCACCAGGCCGTAGATGCTGACGGCGCCGAACATGCCGGCCGCGGTCAGAAAGGCCTGGAACACGGACTGCGAGGTATAGACCAGCATGATAGCCGAGAGGGTGACGCCGTTCAGCGCGCTGTATAGGATGAAGAGCCCCGTGGCGGCCGAGGCGGACAGTTTATGAATGGCGCCGCTGATGGTGAAGACCAGCAGCACTTCGGCGATGAGCAGGCCGAAATAGACGTACGAATTGGAGAACACGAAGCGGAACAGGGCTTCGGTATTCAGGGTCAGATAGGCGAACGCCGCGGTAACGGCCAGGCCGATGGTCATCCATACATACACCCCGCGCATGAACGCGTTGGTGACTTCCGCGCGGGAAGTGACGACATCAGTGGGGCGTTGAAACATGGTGCATCTCCTTACAGGTATATGCCGTTGCCGGCAAAATTTTTCTTACCCTGAAAAAATAACCACCCTGGGCTCTTTTGGCAAGGACGGCTTTTGCTACGCCTGACCTTGCGGGCTTTTCATCTTTCTGGCATGGGCGCGCACATACTCCACGGCAGCTTCGGTGTTGGTCACCTCGCCGGCGATCTGGGCTTGCAGCAGGGCCTGTCGAATGATGCCCACATGGGGGCCGGGAGTCAGGCCGGTATGTTCCATTATCTCGTTGCCGTTCAGCAGAGGTTCGAGCATCTGCTCGGGGGTTTCCGCCCGGGAGAGATACTTCATATTGTGGTTGAAAGCCGTGTAGCTGTCGCCCAGAGCTTTGATGTCCGCCCGCGCCATCTGGATAAGGCGGGGGGTTTCTTCCAGGGCCATGAAGCGGCGTATGCCCTTGTCCGTCATCATAAAATGAAAGCGCATGTGATGTTGGATAAGGTGGCTGATCAGGTCGATGTCCGCCTGGTTCGAATGCAGGCCGCGCAGTATTTTGCGGGCCATTTTCGCCCCGGCCTGGTGGTGCTGGTAAAAGGTCCAGGTTCCGTTCAGGTGTTCGGCGGTCACCAGCTTGCCCACATTGTGCAACAGCAGGGCGAAGGTGCCTATCCAGTCGTAGGCGAATTCGCCTTCCGGGTATTCTTTCATGCAGGTCAGGGTAAAATCCAGGATGCTTTCCGTGGCGCCGTCAGGACGGTTGTGGCGGACAAGAGAGAGGGCGGCCACTTCTGGAATGAGCCCGTGCATGATCTGGCAGTCCACCAGCAGTTTGGCGAAACGCCACATGTTCTGCGCCTGAACCTGATGCCATTCGTCCATGATGTCGCGAATGGGCACATAGTCCAGAATGCGCTGTGACGCGCGGACAATGGCCAGCCAGGTGTTGGGCTCGATGGGCAGGCCGAAGTTGGCCGCGTGGCGCAAAGCCCGGACGCCCAGCAGATTGTTGCGCCACAGGGCTTCGTCGGGCAGACCGTCCAGGCGCACGACGCCGGTGGACAGATCGGCGAAGCCGTCGTTGGGCAGAGTCACCGGCGGGCTGAACAAGCCGAGCCCGGCGCGGGGCAGTGAGCCGGCCTTTTCCATGCGCTGGAACAAATTGGGGGTGATGCGGGTAAGCGCCCGCTGGGGCGGGGAAGCTTCGGATATATCGGTGCGGTACAGGCGAAACAAGGCGTCTTCTTCGCGCAGAACGGCGATCAGCCCGTCTTCGCCGTCCCCGTCGGCGCGCGCGGCCGGAAAAATTCGGGTCAATTCCTCAAGCGGGGCGTCCGTCGCGAGGTCCAGTTCGTCGTCCTGCAAAATTTTCAGCAGACTATACTGCAAGGGCGCGTTGACGATATACGCGTCATAGCCGTTGCGCATGATGGATTTGCAGACCAGAACGGCGTTTTTCAGCAGGGCTTGGGGCATGGCGTGTCCTTATTATAAAAACCATACGCTGTTGAGACGGCGTATGGTTTTGGTATCAGCCCGCGGCGAATGTTTCAAGGGAAACGCTGCTTAATGCTTTTTTTGTCCTCCGGCATTAATCGGCGTTTCCCAAGATTATACAACCCTGTGTCCGCCGACCCAGTTGCCGGCCACCTTGCCGCGCAGGGTTCTGCCCAGAAAGGGAGTATTGCAGCTTTTGGAGTGAATGGTTTCGCGGCAGACGGTCCATTCTTCGTCCGGGTTGAAGAGCGCGAAATCCGCCGGATCTCCGGGGGTGAAGCTGTTGCGGGGCAGTTTGAATACCCGCGCCGGGCCTTCGGACCACAGGGATATGGCCTGCTTTTCGCTGATGACTCCTTCGCGGACCAACTCCCAGGTCAAGGGCAGGGCTGTTTCCAGGCCGATCAGGCCCTGAGGCGCTTCATCCAGAGGGTCTTCTTTTTCATGGGCGGCGTGCGGGGCGTGGTCGGTGACCAGCATGTCGAAAACCCCGTCGGCCAGGGCAGAACGCAGGTAGGCCACATCGTCCTGTGCGCGCAGGGGCGGGTTAACCTTGGCCAGAGTGTTGTAGCCGCTGAGCGACTCGTCCGTCAGGTGCAGGTAATGAGGGCAGGTTTCGGCCGTGACCTTGACGCCCTTGTTCTTGGCCCAGATGATGAGTTCCACCGACTGGCGGCAGCTGATGTGGGCCAGGTGCACGGGCAGGTCCAGGTATTGGGCCAGCAGAATGTCGCGGGCCACGTGCAGAGCCTCGGCCACCGTGGGTTGGCCCTTGATGCCGATCATGCCGCTGGTGAAGCCTTCGTTCATGTGGCTGCCCTTGCCCATATAGGGATCTTCGCAATGGTCGATGACCACCTTGTCCCACATGGCGGCATATTCAATGCCCCGGCGAAAGATTTCCGTGTTGCCCACGGGCTTGCCGTCGTTGGAAAAGGCCGCGCAGCCCGCGGCGGCCAACTCGCCCATGGGGGCCAGTTCCGCGCCGTCCAGGCCCACGGTCAGCGCGCCGATGGGATACAGGCGCGGCCCGCGCGGGTGGGCGGCGGCCGCTTTATCCAGCATCAGCCGGGTGACGGCGGCTTTGTCGTTGACCGGGCGGGTGTTGCCCATGCACATGACGGCGCAAAAGCCGCCGTGCGCGGCGGCGGAAAGGCCGGAAGCGATGTCCTCTTTCCACTCGAAGCCCGGCTCGCGCAAGTGGGCGTGGGCGTCAATAAGACCGGGCAGCAGGGTCAGGCCTTTGGCTTCCACTTTTTCGGCGCCGGCGGGGATGTTCAGGGAACCGGCCGGGCCGAAGGCCGCGACGGCTCCATCCTTGACAAAAAGATCAACGGATGCGCCCTGGTGCAGGGCGCCCGCTATGTATGTCGTGCTGTTGTGCTCGGACATGGAGAAACTCCGTTCTTTGTTGAGCTATTGTTCCTGAGTGCCGTTTCGAGTGCACAGCGCCAGCAGAATGGCCATGCGGATGGCTACCCCCGCGTTGACCTGCTGCAAAATAAGGCTTTCCACCGAATCGGCGAGATCCGCCGCGATGTCGGTACCCCGGTTGATGGGACCGGGATGCATGGCCGGCGCGTTCGGCGCGGCGAGGCTCATCAGGTTTTTGGTCAGACAGAAGGTGGAAGAATATTCGCTGATGTCAGGCAGCAGCCCCGCCTGCATGCGCTCCATCTGCAGACGCAGGCACATGACCGCGTCCACGTCTTTCAGGGCGTTTTTCAGATCGTCGTACACCGTGACCGGCCAGCGGGAAATCCCGGCGGGCAGCAGGGTGCGCGGGGCGAAAACGCGTACGGAAACGCCCATCATGCTCAGAAGAAGAATGTTCGAACGGGCCACCCGGCTGTGGGCGATATCGCCCATGATAAGCAGGCTTTTGCCGGCGAGAGCGCCGTTCCAGTAGCGGCGCAGGGTGAACAGGTCCAGCAGGGCCTGGGTGGGGTGAGCGTGCCAGCCGTCGCCGGCGTTGACGATGGAGCAGGCCAGGCGTTCGGCCAGAAACTGGGCCGCTCCGCTGGAACGGTGCCGAATGACGATGACGTCCGGGCTCATGGCTTCCAGGGTGAGAGCGGTGTCTTTCAGGCTTTCGCCCTTGTTCATGCTGCTGCCCGACTTGCCCAGCGAAAAGGTATCCGCCGACAGGCGTTTGCCGGCCATGTCAAAGGACGTCTTGGTGCGGGTGCTGTCTTCGGCAAAAAAAAGCACCACGCCCTTGCCGCGCAAGGTGGGTACTTTTTTTACCGGGCGGGTGTTCACTTCGTGAAACTGTTCCGCCAGGTCCAGCAGATAGGTGGTTAGTTCGGGGGTTAACTGGGTGACGTCAATGAGGTCCTTGTGCGGCCATGCGACAATGTTTTCCATAACGTTTCCTGCGGGTCCGTCCTTGACAGGCGCTGCCCTGTATGGTCCGGCGTCCCCGTTCAGCCGAAAAAGGCCGCCAGATCGTTCGGAATGGAACTGTAGCAGAATCGCGTTCCTCTATCCAGTGTTCCCAGTTGTCCTGAGAGGCCCAGCACGCCTGCCCCGTTGACGGTAGCCATACGGAGAAGCGCATTTGCGGGCAGAAGATTTTTTTGCAGCAGATGGCGAATTTCTCCCCAAAGATCAAGGTCGCAGTTGGAGACCAGACTGTCGGTGCCCAGCACAAGCAGCGCGCCGGCCTCGGCAAAGGCCCGCGCCGGGGCGTCGCCGACGCCGATGGCCGCGTTGCTGCGCGGGCACAGGCAGACGGCGGAATCGCTTTCCGCCAGAGCGGCCACTTCGCCGGGGCCGCACTGCACGCAATGCACGGCCAGCGTGCCGGGCCCGAGCAGGCCCAGGCGCCGGGCCTCGGCCACCGGGTGGCGGCGGGGCGGGGGCCAGTCTCTGGGGATCAGGTGGTCGTAAAGCAGTTCGGCAAAGGCGCCGGATCCGCTTTGCAGAAACTCCACCTCTTCCGCGTGTTCGGCCAGATGCAGGCTGAAGGGCTTGTTTTGGGAGTCGCACCAGGCTTTGGCCTGGATCAGGTTTTCGCCGGAAGTGGAATACAGGGCGTGTCCGGCCAATGAAAAAACGAGGGGCAGGTCGGAATCGGCAAACAGCGGCATGGCGGCTTGTTGCGCCAAATGTTTCGGAATTTGCGGGTCGTGGCGGATGCATTCCAGAAACAGGGTCGCGCCGAGATTTTGGCGGTGGACGGCCGGAGCCACCAGGTCCGGGCGGCGGGTGACGATGTCGGCCACATGAGCCGTGCCGCCGCGCCGCAGCGCTGCGGCGGCCTCGGACACGGCCGGGGCCAGCTCTTCGTCGGCCGCGCCGATGAGCGGCCGCAGGCTGTGCAGCCAGGGCAGAAAACCCTTGCCCAGCAGGGTCTTTCCCCCAAGATGCGAAAACTCCAGGTGGGTGTGGCAGTTGACCAGGCCCGGCGCCAGAGTGATCTCGCCCAGGTCGTCGGGCGTCGCCTCGCCCGCGCGGCGGCGGAATGTTTTGTACGATTCCACGGCGTGGATGCGACCGTTTTCGGCGATGATGACGCCGTCGTCAATGACGGCCAGGGGCGCGTCCAGAGCGGATGCGCTCCGCGCGGGATTTTCGCCGGCAAGCGGCAGGATGCGGCGGGCTCTGATGCTGGTGCGCATAAAAAACTACGCGAGGGGTATGCCGATGGTTGCGCCCAAAAAATCGTGCAGGGCCTGGTGGTCGACGACCGCCTCGGCGAAACGCACTTCGACCGTGTCGTACCCTATGGCCGGAGCGTGCTCGCGGGTGAAATACAACACCAGCCTGCCGGGTTCCAGGCTGTAGCTTTGCACGACCCCGCACCCGTTGCCCTCGAAAAAGGAAGAGACGAAGTACGCTTCGTCCATGCCCGGCGCGGCATCCTGTTCGTCCTGTTCCGACGACTGCTGTAGGATGACGTAGTGTTCCGGGTCCGGTCCCTTGTCGGCCAGGCCCAGAGTGTAGACGTCGGGGCCTCCCCCTTCGAATTCTTCTTTCTGCATGCGGCATTCTGTGGCGGTGAACGAATAGCTTTGCATGAGTCCTCCACCTGAAGTATGTTGGCTCGGCCATGTCCGCAATCAACACAGCCGTTTCGCCCGAACTGTGCATTCTGCACGCCAACTGCCAGGGCGAACCTCTGGCGGCGCTGCTCGCGGCGTCTCCGGAATTCAACGCGCGATGGCGTATACGACACTATACCAATTATACACGCGAGGCGATAGCCCCGGAAGATCTGAGAGCGGCGACGCTTTTTTTGTATCAGCGCCTGGGGCCGGGCTGGGGCGAATTCGCTTCGGACGCGCTGTTGGCGCGCCTGTCGCCGCGCTGTGCCGCGCTGTGCGTTCCCAACATGTTTTTCAAAGGGTACTGGCCCTTCTGGACCAGCGACAGCCCCATGGAGTTCGGCGACTTTCTGCTGGACAGGCTGATCGAGTCAGGCGCGGGCAAGCCGGAAATTCTGCGCGTCTATTTGCACGGGCCCGTGGAAAAAATGGCGGATTTCGCCGCCATCGTCAGCGCAACCCTGGATCTGGAACAAAAAAAAGAACAGGGCTGCGCGCTGGACACGGCGAACCTGGTGGAAGCGCGCTGGCGCGAAGAGCAACTGTTTCAGACTGTGAACCACCCGGACAAAACCCTCTTGCTGCACACGGCGGACGGCATTCTGGCGCGTCTGGGCCTGCCGGATCTGCCCGCCGTTGTCCGCGAAGGTTTTTCCGTGGAGTATGAGGGTTTTCATCTGCCCATTCACCCCAAAGTGGCGGCCTATCACAAGCTGCCCTTTGCCGGAGAAGAGGCGGACTACCCTGTTTTCGGGCGGCGCATGACTTTCGCGCAGTATATATCGCGCTACATCGACTGTCGCCTGAACAAGATGGAGGACGATTTTCTGGGCTATCTGCAACTGGTTTAAGGCCTGTTCACACAACGGCTCTTTTGCCCTCTGCCCGCGTCAAAAGGGCTTTTTGCTCCGGGTCGAGTACCAAAAGAGTACACTCCCCCTTCGCAAAAAGCCCTTTTCCTTGGCAGAGAACAAAATTTCCCGCTGTGTGAACAGGCCTTAGAGCAGATACGCTTTGAAAAAGCGCATCTGCTCTGACGTCCGCGTAGTCACGTATAGACCGCCCTTTGAGTCACGCTACGCTGTTCGCTTGCGGGCGGATACTTCATTGCGCTTCGTATCCGCCAGAGCATTTTCATTTTGAAAATGCTCTGAGGCCGCCGCTCAGCGGCTTTCTTCCGCTCCCGCCAGAATGGCCACGTCGGCTTTTCCCGCAAAACGGCCGCAGGAAACGGACCGCGTCCATTGTTCCGGAAACCAGTACATGATTTTGCGAGGGGGCACCGCAAACTCGTGCCGTTCATAGAAAGGCAGGGCTTTGTTGTTGGCGTCGGTAATTTCCAGGGTCATGCCCTGGTACCCCTGGTCCACGGCCCAGGCTTTGAGTTTTTCAATGGCTTCGCCGCCCACGCCGTGGCTGCGGTATTCGGCCAGAATGAAAAATTCGTCCAGCATGACCAGAAGACCGCCGAATTCGTTAGAATAATACGGCACCATCAAGGCGTGGCCGATGACCTGGTCGCCCTGGCGGATGAGCAGCGGGAAAATAAGGTTGTTGGAAAGAGCGATTATTTCCGCGGCCCGGCGGTGGGATTCTTCGGGGCTGAACAGTTGAAGGTCGGGTTCTTCGTCGTAAAAGGCGCGAATAAGCTGGGCCAGTGTGTCCGTGTCTTCAGCCGTGGCTTCGGCGAAATTCATGGGTGTTCTCGTTGAACGAAATATAAGGTTATGGAAGGAAAATTCCATGCGCGCAACCGCTGCGCGCACGACCGAAAAGCCCTCCGTAAAAGAAGCGAGAGAACCCCAGTGAAAGCACATATAGGGAAAGCTTGACCTCAGGTCAAGAGGGGCAGGCGAAACTGACGCAAATTGTACCGGGACCTACCCGGCTGCAGGAAAACCCCAGACGCCGGGAACGGAAGTCCCGCACGCCGCGCAGCGGCCGGATGCGGGCGGCTCGCAACGGTAGCCGGCGCGCCGGATGAACAGAGCTTCGCAGGAAGGACAGAAAGTGCTCTCGGACGCATGGCCCGGCACGTTGCCGGCGTAAACGAACAGCAATCCTTCCGCACGGCCGACGGCGTGGGCGCGTTCCAGATCTGCCAGGGGGGTGACGGGCGCGTCACGCATGCGAAAGGCGGGATGAAAGCGCGATATGTGCCAGGGCACCTGTTTTCCCAGGTTTTCTTTGATAAAGCGGGCGATGTCGCGCAGTTCTTTGTCGGAATCGTTGCGGCCGGGAATAAGCAGGGTCGTGATCTCAATCCACCAGCCATAAGCGACGGCCTGCTCAAGAGTGCGCAGCACGGGTTTTAAACGCGCGCCGCAGTATGTCGTGTAAAAATCGTCCCGAAACGATTTGAGGTCGAAATTCGCCGCCTGGATCAAGCTTTGCAGCATTTCCATACATTCAGGGCTCTGATAGCCGTTGCTGATCAGAATATTGGCCAGACCCGCGTTCAGAGCCCTGGCGGCGGCGGCCCGCACCAGTTCGACTGCCACCGTGGGTTCGTTGTAAGTATATGCGATGCTTTTCGCCCCCGCATCCAGAGCCGCGCGCACGACGCGGCCGGCGTATTCGTCCGGCAGGGGTTCAAGCGGCGTTCGAAGGGGCGGGGGACCCTGCGAGAGGCTGTGGTTCTGGCAGAACGAACAGGTCATGTTGCAGCCGGGAGTGCCCACGGAAAAGGCGATGCTGCCCGGCAGGAAGTGAAAGAGGGGTTTCTTTTCCACAGGGTCCGGATTGGCCGAGACGATATTGTCGGAGGCCAGGCTGTACAGCCTGCCGCCCTGGTTGAAGCGTACCCGGCAGCGCCCGCTTTCCCCTTCGGGGATACGGCAATAGTGAGCACAGAGAATACAGCGGATTTTCGCGTCAATTGCGCTTTCCCAGAGAACGGCAGGTACGGCCATGGGCATCCTCGCGTCGTGAAAGGTGGAATGCGCACAGGCCGGGGCGGCCTGTGTTAAAGGCATGTATAGACCCGCCCTTTGAGTCAAGACATTTTTGAGCAAATTTCGGAGAGGTGGTCCCCAATGTTCGGACAGGCGACAGCGGTTTCTTAGCTTGTCTTTTCCCTTATCAGGCTGCCTTTAACAAACCTTCATGGTAGCAGCGCTCCGGGGTTGTTCCGTCCAGACTGCTGTGTGGCCGGGTCTGGTTGTAGAAGTCGATCCACCTGCCGATGCCCGCGCGGGCTTCAGAGCCGGTCTCGTATGCGTTCAGATACACATTCTCGTACTTGAGCGAGCGCCAGAGACGTTCGATAAACACGTTGTCCAGCCAGCGACCACGGCCGTCCATGGAGATGCGGATTCCATTCTCCCGCAAGACATTTGTAAAGGCAAAGCTGGTAAACTGGCTGCCCTGGTCGGTGTTGAAGATATCCGGGGAGCCGTATTTCGCCAAGGCCTCTTCCAGGGCTGAAACGCAGAAATCCACTTCCATGGTGTTGGACAACCGCCATGACAACACTTTCCGGCTGTGCCAGTCCATGACGGCGACCAGATACAGAAAGCCTTTGCGCATGGGGATGTAGGTGATGTCCGCGCACCAGACTTGGTTGGGCCGGTCTATGGTCAGGCCGCGCAGCAAATAGGGATAACGCTTGTGTTCCGGGTTCGGCACGCTGGTTTTCGGCTTCTGGTACACCGCCATGAGTCCCATCAGCCGCATCAGGCGGCGGACGCGTTTCCTGCCGGCGCTGTACCCCAGAGACGCAAGGTAACGGCACATCTGACGCACCCCCAGAAACGGCCATTCGGTGAACGCCCGGTCGATTTCCTGCATCAGCGCGAGGTTTATGGCCGATTCGCCGGTTCTTTTGTAGTACAGGCCGGAGCGGGCGATGCTGAGCAAGGCGCACTGCCGGACGACGCTGAGCGTCTCATGGCCGGAAACGACCATGCTTTGCCTGCGGGAGACGCTCACCGCTTCCCCCAGGCTTCGGCTAAAAAATCGCGTTCCACGGTGAGTTGGCCGATTTTGGCATGAAGCTCATGCAGCTGCTTTTCCCTTTTGGCCTCTTCCGTCTTGATTTCGCCGGAAAAGACGCCCGCCGCCGACTCTTTGAGCTGCTTCATCCATTTATGGATGAGCGTCTGGTGGACGCCGAATTCGGAACTGAGTTCAGCAATGGTCTTCTCGCCGGAAAGGGCGGCCAGGGCGACCCTGGCCTTGAACGCCGGAGCATGGTTCTTTCGTTTGGACATCTGTGGTCTCCTCGTCTGGGTGAGTAGCTATCACACCTGTCCAAATTTTGGGATCCACTTCTACCTGCCTCTGGGCGGAGGAAGCGGATAGGGCGCTCCCCGTCCGGGCGGACCGTAGGGGCGCGGTCCCGGCGGATAGGGCCTGGGCGGAGTCGGACCGTATCCCGGCCGCTGCAGATCGATTTCAGGGCTCACGATGATGGTCTGCGGCCCCTGGTCCTGCTGCTGCGGCACAGGGGACGGAGTGGTCATGAGCCGGTCGCCGCTGTCCGGGTCCGTGCCGATGGAGCCCATCCTGCCGGTGCCCATTTCTATGTCACCGCCGGCCGCCGGAGCCGTTCCGACGACAGCCAGCGCGAACAAGGCCGCCAGCATGAGACGCGGCAGGACGGTGCAAAGGGTCGCGGGCTTTGCGCGACCTTGGAGCCCCATGTCCTTTTCCTTGCGCAGTGCGGGTAAAACGTCTATACTTTTCATGTAAATATCCTCTTTCGGAGAAATGCATGTCTCCCAAAAAAACAACAGCCAGAGCCAAAGCCTACACCGAATCGGGCGTTGACATCAATGCCGGAAATGATCTGGTTGCCCGTATCAAATCTATGGTCGCCGGCACCCATATTCAAGGGGTGTACTCCGATCTCGGCGGATTCGGCGGTTTGTTCAAACCCGATCTCGGCGGCATGGAAGCGCCGGTGCTGGTGGCTTCCACCGACGGGGTGGGCACCAAGCTGAAGCTGGCTTTTGAATTCGACAAACACGACACTGTGGGCATAGACCTGGTGGCCATGAGCGCCAACGACGTCATCGTGCAAGGCGCGCGCCCTCTCTTTTTTCTGGATTACTTCGCCACCGGCAAGTTGGATGTAGACAAAGCGGCTGCGGTCATCAGCGGGGTGGCCGAGGGCTGTCGCCGCGCGGGCTGTGCCCTGCTGGGCGGCGAAACCGCCGAGATGCCTTCCATGTATGCGTCCGGCGAGTACGATCTGGCCGGGTTCTGCGTGGGTATTGTGGACAACAGCAAAATTGTGGACGGTTCTTCGGTCAGGGTGGGCGACGTGCTTATCGGCCTTGCTTCGTCTGGGCTGCATTCCAACGGCTATTCCCTGGCCCGCAAGCTGCTCGCCAAGAGCGGCCTGACGGGAGAGGCCATTCTTCCCGGCACGGATAAAACCGTGGCCGAGATTTTTCTGGAGCCCACCAAAATTTATGTGGACTGCGTGCGTTCCCTGTTGCGCGACTTGCCGATCAAAGGCATGGCGCACATTACGGGCGGCGGTTTTTACGACAATATTCCCCGCGTGCTGCCGCAGCAGGTGGGCGCGCACATCAACTTCGGATCCTGGCCCGTTCCCCGCTTATTCACCTGGCTGATGGAGCAGGGCAAACTGGCCTGGCCGGAAATGTTGCAAATTTTTAACTGCGGCATCGGCTATGTTCTGGTCGTGGGGCAGGACGCGCAGGAAGAAGTTCTGCACCGCCTTTCCGCCATGCAGCAGCCGGCCTGGGCCATCGGTTCGGTCGAGCGGCTGGCCTCGAAGCAGGAAGACCGGGTGGTCGTCAGTTTCTAGAGCAATTTTTCTTTGAAATTGCTCGGCAGACGCGAAGCGGATGCCCGCGAAGCGTGTCGTTTATCTTTGTAATTTAGCATTGTTATGTGCTTAATTCTGTGCCGTTACGCGACTTCAATTGTATAATTTCAAAGTCAAAATGCTCTAGAGCAATTCATGAATGAAATAAATGAGTTGTTCTAGAAATGCGGATTCTGTGTCCTGGACGCTCCGATCTCTCCGCGGGTCTCGGAAAAGGGCGGGACGCGCCAATCTACGATGAAATACGGTCCTGCCCGTGGACCTTGCCCTGCCGCCCGGAAGGGAGCAGATGAGCGGCGCTGTGATTGCGCAGAGAGAGCCCCATCACCAGTCTCCGGTATACAGCGCCCTGTCCGGCGTGGCGTCCGGGGCAGCGTCAAAAAATAGTCTTTCAGCTGCCGCGGCAATAATTGTTCCACTGAGATTCACAGGGAGGGCGCATTCACATAGGCCGTGCCTTCGGCTGTCAGCGCCACCGGGCCGTCGATCCAGGCGTGGCCCTTTTCAAGATGCACAACCAGGTCGTGCCCGCTGGTCTGGCGCACGGCGGCGGTTTTTCCGTCCTGTCTGCACAGGTGCAGGACGAGCGCCAGAGAACCGGAACCGCAGGCGCTTTCCATGACCAGCGAATCCGTGTTGCGGACCCAGACAGCCGGATAAATGCGGCGGCTGTCTGTTCTTTCCAGCCGTTCATGCCAGATGACCCCGACAGCCTCTTCTTCCGACAGCCCGTGCTCAAGGCGCATGTCTATGGCCGCCTGCCGCCAGTCATCGGGCAGGGGGTACAGAGCCGTGTCGAGCAGCAGATGGACGATGCCCGGCAGGCGGACCAGAACCATGCCGGGGGCCAGGTTTTCGGGGGCGGCGCGTTGCGGCAGAGGCACGGCCACGGCAGCGGCGAATCCGCCGCCCGGCAGGGCGCGAACGTTCGTCCGGGCGGGCCGATCCAGCCCCGAAGCGGTGATGACGCCGGACCAGGCGACCGCTTTTCCGGCCGCATCTTTTTCTGTCACGGGCAGCCCGCCCAGAAGGGAAAAAACGAGGGCCGCCGCGCGGCAGGCGTTGACGCAGAACTCTCCGCCCATCATTTCCATGTGCGGCGGGTCCGCGTCCGGCCGGATGAAGCCCACCTGTTCCGCGCCCAGATGATTCGCGTCCATCAGCGCCCGGGCCAGGGCCGCGCGTGAAACGCCCGCGGGCAATGCGGCGTCCGGCACCAGAATCGTGGGATTGCCGCCGGGGCTGAGTTTGTAAAAAGGCAGGGACAGGGGCATAGCGGCTCCATCTAACCGTAAATCCGCGCTTCGCGCGGATTTACGACAATTGCGGGTGCAGGGGCCAACCCCTGCCGGGGTGCGGGGCGGAGCCCCGTATTCCGGATATTACTTCGCGATCCCCACGGCCCTGCGTTCGCGGATGACCGTAACCCTGATCTGGCCGGGATAGGTCAGGCTCTGTTCAATTTTTTCCGCTATATCCTTGCAGAGCATGTAGGTCGTGTCGTCATCCACGGATTCGGAATCGACCATGACGCGCAACTCGCGTCCCGCCTGGATGGCGTAGGCCTTGCTCACGCCCTGGAACGCGGCTGCGATGCCTTCCAGATCTTCCAGGCGTTTGACGTAGCTTTGCAGCAGTTCCTTGCGGGCGCCGGGGCGGGCGCCGGACAGGCAGTCCGCGGCCTGAGTCAGCACGGCCAGCACGGTGTCGGGCGGCACATCTTCATGGTGGGCGGCGATGGCATGGATGATTTCCTTGCTTTCGCCGTATTTTTTGGCCAGATCCGCGCCGATGATGGCGTGCGGGCCCTCAACCTCGTGGTCCACGGCCTTGCCCAGGTCGTGAAGCAGCCCGGCGCGTTTGGCTTTTTTGATATCCAGCCCCAGTTCGGCGGCCATCATGCCGCAAAGGGATGAGACTTCCAGAGAATGCTGCAGCACGTTCTGGGAAAAGCTGGTCCTGTATTTAAGCTGACCGAGAAGGCGCATGACGTCGGGGTGGATGCCGTGCACCCCGGCGTCGAAAGTGGCCTGCTGGCCCACTTCGCGGATCTGCACGTCCAGTTCCTCTTCGGCTTTCTTGACAATGTCCTCGATTCTTGCGGGATGAATGCGCCCGTCCTGAATCAGCCGTTCCAGGGCCATTTTGGCCACCTGGCGGCGCAACGGGTTATAGGCGGATAGAATAACCGTTTCCGGGGTATCGTCGATAATGAGATCAACGCCGGTGGCCGCTTCAAGGGCGCGGATGTTGCGTCCTTCGCGGCCGATGATCCGGCCTTTCATATCATCACTGGGCAGGGGCACGGCGGTGACGGTCTGTTCGCCGACGTAGTCGCCCGCATAACGCTGAATGGCATTGGCTATAATTTCTTTGGCCTTGCGGTCGGCTGTTTCGCGCGCTTCCATTTCAATGACGCGCATGGTTTTGGCCGCCTCATGGCGGGTCCGGGCCGCGATTTCTTCCATCAGGCGCGCCTTGGCTTCTTCGGCCGTCAGACCGGAAACTTCTTGCAGCCGGCGTTCCTGCTCCGTCATTTTTTCAGAGAGTTGCAGCTCTTTTTCTTCAATGGACCGTTCTTTGCGGGCCAGGTCTTTTTCCAGCAGGAGCAATTCGTGCTCTTTTTCCGTGGCCTTTTCCAGCTTTTCTTCCAGTTTTTCGCCGTGGTCTTCCAGTTTTTTTTCTTTGTTCTTCAGTTCGCGTTCAAGTTCTTTCAGTTCTTGCTCGGCCTGACGCTTATATTCAATCAGCTCATGCTTGCCCTGCAGCAGAATTTCCTTTTTCTGCGCCTGGCCTTCTTTGCGGGCTTCCTCTTCAATGCGGCGGGCAAAGTCTTTGGCGTCTTTCAAGCGCTTGGAGTTGACTGCATTGTGCAGCAGGTAGCCGGCCAGCGCCGCCGCAAGCAGGCCGCCTGCGACCATTAGCGTGTGAGGCATGTCCATATCTGTCCCCTCTATCGTCTCGGATATCCGTCCGGAACCGGTTGGGCGGCGAAGTGCCGCCCGTGTGGCCTGTTTCCCTCGAAAGGCTGAAACGAAGGCCGGATCATAAAACGGCACGCCCGACATGGGGCGCGCCGCGCGGAAATAAAAAAAACCGCGCGTCTCCCGAAGGTTGTCCGGGAAGCGGCACGGAACAAACTGGCAAAAAACATTCGCGTCTGGAAAGGCTAGTAACCCCAGGGCGTCGTGTGCGAAGTTCTCCGCAGGACCTTAGTGCCTACGGCGGAAAACGCGGATGACCCATCAGGCTTCCCGGTCAGGCCGGGCCTGCACACCGGTTCAGCGTTGTTTCCCAATTCTTAATGCTTGTGAGGCCTGCAGTGAACGAGGCATCACGAGCGTCCCAGGGGGTAGTTGCGCTTACTCACATCAAGTGCCCTTGCTTGAAGCCACTTGCGTTTATTGTATCCAAAAGCGACTGCAATTTTTTTTCCGACTTTTCCATTTCCTCTCTGGCTTGCAGCATATCGTCGGCCAAAGCCAGGGCGAGGAAGGTGAGAAGTTTCTCTTTGCTCAGTTGTTTTCCGTGCTGCTGAAGCTGATTGTACCGTTCTTCAAGCAGCTCTTTGGCCTGGTCAATCCGTTTAGGGTCTGCTTCGGCCTTGAAAGAGACCTCTGATCCCAGCACGTTGAAGTTGTAGTGGGCCATATCAGGCCGCCTATTCCGGTATGCGCTCTGTGATACGCAACAGCAGCGCGTCGATCCGTTTTGCCGCCGCTTCTTTGACAGCCTGTTCTTCGGCCAAAGCGTCGCGCAATGAACGGTTTTCTTCCGCCAGAGGCGCGGTTTTTTCCGTAAGTTCCCGCCGCAGGCTTTCATTTTCCCGCCGCAGGGTCTGCGTTTCCCGCACCAGGGCGGTCACGCGTTCTTCCAACAGGTCAAGCAATTCTTTCATGCTTTGAAGTATACCCATCTTGGCCGGGAAAGCAAGGGGGTAGGGGCGGCTGGGGCTGAACCGGACCGCTATTTCAGCCAGGGCGGCGGGCAGTCGACGGCGAAGTCCGGCAAGGACAGGCGAAAGTGGTGCAGGTACAGGGGGCCGCCTGTTTCGGGCGGACCGTACAGAACGTCGCCCAGAAGAGGAAAGCCCGCGTCCGCGAGGTGCGCGCGAATTTGGTGCCTGGCTCCGCGCCGGATGTGGATCGCGACCAGAGAGGCCGGGGGCGAGTCGGGCGGCAAAAAGGAAGCGGCATCGCCGCGCGGCAGGACACGGGTGTGGCGGGTGCGGTCTTCGCTGTCTTCGGGCAGGGCTTTCGTCTTTTTCCGGTCGGCGCTGTCCAGCTTTTTGCGCAGCAGGGCCGGCGCGGGAAGATGCCCGTGAATTACGGCAAAGTATTCTTTTTCCACTTCTCCGGCGGCTTCCAGCAGCCTGAAACGCCGCGCCGCATCAAGACCGAAAGCCGCGAGCACGATGCCGGAGGTGGGGGCATCCAGGCGCGTCAACAGAAGGGGGGGCAAAGGCGCGGGTTCACCGGGGCGAAAGTTTGCCCATAGTCCCGGCCACAGGTCCGGCAGGGCAGTTTCCAGGTTGGCGGCCGCGCTGCCTGAAACGTGGGCAGTGTGCAGGCCGGCGGGTTTGAAAAAGGCGGCGTAGCCTTCCGTTGCCGCAAGCAGGCGCGGAGCGGCGGGCGGCGCTTCGGGCGCGGGCGCAAAAGCGATGTCGACCCTGTTGCCGGGCCGCAGGCGGAAATGGGCCGGCCGCATTCGTCCGTTCACCATGACCAGGCCCTGTTCCAGCAGGCGTTTGGCCCCGCGCAGCGTGCAGCCCGGCAGCGCGCGGGCGAGGAAGGCGTCCAGGCGCGGTTGCCCTTCGCCCGCGGATACGGTCAGCGATTTGTCCATGGCGACAGCATGCGCCGGAACGGCCCGAAACGCAAGTTCCCGCCGCCTGTCGCGGCATCAGGGCGGCCTGGGCCGCTGCCGGGCCTTGCGGCCGGGTCCCGCCGCGTAGTATGCTGCCTTACTTTTTTACAGGAGTTTCTCATGTCCATACGCTTAGGCACGGTGGTTCTGGCGGCCGGCAAAGGCACCCGCATGCATTCCGACGACCCCAAAGTATTGCGGCGCATGCTGGGGGAACCCATGCTGCGCTATGTGCTGGACGCCCTTGGGCCGCTTTCGCCGGGTTTGCTCTGGACTGTGGTCGGGCACAAGGCCGAGGCCGTGCGCGCGCTTTTCAACAACGGAGAAACCCGTTTCGTCGAGCAAAAACGGCAACTCGGCACGGGGCATGCCCTGCAAACCGCCTGGCCCGAGTTGATGGCGGAGAAACTGAGCCATATTCTGGTGGTCAACGGCGATACGCCGCTCATCTCGCATGAAAGCATGCGGAATTTTGCGGACGCCGCGTTGCGGGGCGACGCCGACCTGGCCTTCATGACCCTGACGCCGTCCGATCCGGCTTCTTTTGGCCGGGTAACCCGCAAGAACGGCAAGGTGGCTGCAGTCATCGAAGCCAAAGACTACGACGAGACCCTGCACGGCCCCATTCCGCGTGAAATCAACGCGGGCATTTACTGTTTGCGCGCATCCGCCGTTGGGCCGCTTCTGCCCCGGCTGGGTTGCGCCAACAAGAGTGGCGAGTTTTACATCACGGATCTGGTGGAATTGGCCGTGGCGGAGAATTTCACCGTGTTGGGCATTGAGGCCGGGGACGACATGAACCTGCTGGGCGTGAACACTCCGGCGGAACTGGCGGCCGCAGAAGAACTGCTGCGCGGCCGTATCGTGCGCGAGGCTCTTGCCGCGGGGGTCCTGATCCATGCGCCGGAAAGCGTGCGCATCGGTCCGCGCGCGAGGGTGGAACCGGGAGCGGAACTGACCGGGCCTTGCGAGTTGTACGGCGCGAGCGTCGTGCGCAGAGGCGCGGCCGTCGCCTCTCACTGCTATCTGGAAGACACGGAGCTGCATGCCGGGGCCGTGATCCATTCGTTCTGCCATCTGGTGGGCGCGAGTATCGGATCCGACTGCGTTGTCGGACCTTTTTCCCGCATGAGACCCGGCGCCGTGCTGGAAGAGGGCGCGCACGCGGGCAGTTTCGTGGAAATCAAGAAATCCCGCCTGGGCAAGGGGGCCAAAGCCAACCACCTGTCCTACATCGGCGATGCGGATATCGGCGCGGGTTCCAATATCGGGGCGGGGGTCATTACCTGCAACTACGACGGGGCAAGCAAACACAAAACCACCGTCGGCGAAGGAGCTTTTGTGGGTTCCAATGTCTCTTTGGTGGCGCCGGTGACCGTCGGCAAGGGCGCTTTCGTGGGCGCGGGGTCCGTCATTACCAAGGAAGTGCCCGAAGGTTTTCTGGGCATCGGCCGGGCGCGGCAGAAAAATATCGTCAGGCGCGGAAAATAGGGCGCGCCGCCGGACGGAACGCTTTCAAGCTTGAAAAATATCGCTTTGCGTGGAGATTGTTCCTTTAGGAGGAATTATGAAAATACTGATCATTTTCAACCATAAGCCTTACGACTCCACGGACGTGACCTGGAACGCGCTGCGCCTTGCAGAGAGACTGCTGGAATCCGGCAAAGAGGTGCGGATTTTTCTGATGAACGACGCCGTGGACCTGGCCCGCGACGCGTGCAAGCGGCCTGACGCCTACGACCAGGATCTGGGCGAAATGCTTAAAGACCTGATCAGCATGGGTGCCGTGGTCAAAGTTTGCGGCACCTGCATGGCTCGTTGCGGCATTCACAGAAATCAGCCCTACTTTGAGGGCGCGGAAAGCTCCACCATGCCCGAATTGGCCGCCTGGGTTATCGACTCTGACAAGGTTCTGACCTTTTAAGGCGTATACCCACTCGTATAATGCCGTTCCGGCAAGGCCCAAGCCTGCGCAAAACCCGCAATTCGCCGCTCCGGCAGAAGCCAAGGCGCAAGACAACCTCGTCTCCCGGCAGGTGCGCTTCACGTTATGACATGGCCGCGATGGCCAATGTCAGAAATTCGTCCAGCGAAAGGCCCGTTTTTTCGCATTCGCGGATGCTCTCGCGGTTGACATTGGCCGCAAAGGCCTTGTCTTTCATGTTCTTTTTCAGGCTGGACGCCTGCATGCCTTCCATGCCCGTGGGCCGCACCAGAGCGGCGGCGCTGACCAGGCCGGTCACGGTTTCCGCGCAACGCAGGGCGTAATCCAGCCGCGTTTGCGGTCGCACCCCCGTGCATTCGCTGTTGTGGGCGGCAATGGCCGTGACGATTTCTTCCGGCAGCCTGCCGGCCAGCATATCCACGGCGACGGCGCCGTGCCGGGAGAAATCGTCGCGGGTCAGGGGCCAGTCCAGGTCGTGCAGCAGACCGGCAAGGCCCCACGATTTTTCATCCTCGCCGAAATGTTTTGCCAGGGCGCGCATGACGGCTTCGGACGCCAGCGCGTGTTGCAGGGTATGCGGTTCAGGGTTCTGTTCCTTGAGCAACTGAAGAGCGGTGTCGCGGTTCAGCATGGGCGGACTCCTGCATCAAAGGTTCATTCCGTTTTTTTGGGGCAGGGGCGAGGAGACCAAGCCCAATGGCCCCGATGGCGATGGCCGCGCCCAGATAGCCTGTCAGGCTGGTGACCCGGCCGCAGAACAGGATGTCCCAGACAAAGGTCAGGGCGGGCTGGGTCAGCATGATAAGCCCCGCCCGCGACGGGGGCAGATGGGGCAGCCCGATGGAAGAAAGAAGCCAGCCGAAGGCCTGGCAGACAATGCCCAGAACCGCCAGCAGCGCGCCCGTCCGGACGTCGGGTATGGCGAAGGAAAGGTCGCTTCCCAGACAGAAAAGGCCCACGGCCAGGGCGGAGAGCAGGGACGCCCAGGCCATGTTGGGCACCGGGGCGAGGCGTACGGCGTCCATTTGCGATTTGCGCAGGGCGAGAATGTAGCCGGCATAGAAAACGGCGGAGATCAGGGCGAGGGTCACCCCCGCCGTGACTGTGGGCGACAGGTCGGCAAGGCTGAGGTCAAGAATCAGCCACAAACCGAAAAGGGCCAGGGGCATGGCGGCCTTGTGACGCCAGGACAGGGTTTCTTTCAGAAAAAAGGCCCCGTATAAAGCCAGAAAAAAGACCTGGAAATTTGACAGGATGGTGGAAAGTCCGGGCCCCAGGCTCACTATGGACGCGTGCCAGGTCAGAAGGTCGCCGCCGAAGAGCGTTCCTGCCAGCATGAGCATTCCGAGCATCCGCCTGGAGGGCGCCAGACGGTCGCCGCGCAGGACCGCCACCAGAAAAAGAGCCGAGGCGCCGAAGAGCAGGCGGTAAAAGGCCACCATACTGGGGTCGATGGGCGCGCCTTTGACGAACAGGCCCGAGAAGCTGATGCAAAAGGCGCCGGCGAGCACAGCCAGATGCCCTTTGCGTGAAGGGGTCAGCATGATCCGGGCCAGAATTCCAGGGCAGGCGCGGCGGAAATTTCGCCGCAACGGGCCATGAGGTCGTAAAAGCGGCGCAGGCCCTGTTGTTCCGCTTTGCCCAGGGAGTAGGAAAGACCCTGAAAATACTCGGCCAGTTCCCGGCGCGACAAGCTGTAGTTGGCTTCGGCGATATCGAAGATGGCTTCCATGTGGGCCAGACCCCAGTCGCGCCCGGCATGAAGCAGTTTCGCCGGGTCTTCGGCCAGTTCGCGGGCCGCGGCCGCGCGGCGGCTGACCACCCAGACTCCGAAAGTGAAGGGCAGCCCGGTCCAGTCCATCCAGGCGGCTCCCAGATCCCAGATATAGGGATAGGCCGGGTGTTTGCGAAGGCGCAAGGCTTCGTCGCCGATGGCCAGAACCGCCTCGGGCGGGTTGGGGGTGGCGATGCGTTCGGATGCGTTGCCGGTCACGTAAGACACGGGAATTTTCAAATTCTCGCGGAAAAGAATGCGCAGCAGCGCGGCGGAGGTGTGGGTTTCCGCGCTGACGAGCACCTTTTGTCCGGCCAGATCGGCCACCGGCCTGCGGGAAAGCAGCAGCACGCTCATGACCGGGCCTTTGCTGCCGATGGCCAGGTCGGGCATCAGCCAGTATTTGTCGGGGTTGCGGGCGTATTCCACGCAGGAGGTGGAGGCGGCCGCCAGATTGTCCTCGCGCATGAGGGTGTTAAGCACGGCGGGCGGGCCGTAGACCAGCTCGTAGCCGTGAGGGATGCGGCCCGATTCCAGGGCGTGGTACAGGGGCAGCACGTTGAGGTAGCCCATGCGGCCCATTCTGGGTTTTTGCTGTGTCATGGCAGATCCTGGGGGACGAGTGTGTAATCCATCAGCCGCTGGCGGGGCGTGAATTTGGCCGCGGCGATGACCCGGTGAATGGCGGCCCTGTCCATGCAAAAGCGCACGCCCGCCGCGGCCACCACGTTTTCTTCGATCATCAGGGATCCGAAATCGTTGGCCCCGAAAAAGAGGGCGAGCTGCGCGATTTCCGGCCCCATGGTCACCCAGGACGACTGGATGTTGGGGATATTGTCCAGCACAACGCGCGAAAGGGCCAGCAGGCGGAGATAGCCCGGCGCGGGCATGGCGGGAAGAGCGCTCATGGCGGTGTTGGGCGCCTGAAAAGTCCAGGGTATGAATGCCGTGAATCCGCCGGTTTCGTCCTGCAAATCCCGCAGGCGGAAGAGGTGCTCCAATCGTTCGTCGACGGTTTCCTCATGGCCGAACATCATGGTGGCCGTGGTTTTCAGGCCCAGGCCGTGAGCCTCGCGCATGATGTCCAGCCAGCGGCTTGCCGGGCACTTGTTGGGCGAAACGGAAGCGCGCACGCCGTCGGCCAGCACTTCCGCGCCGCCGCCGGGGATGGAAGCCAGGCCGGCGGCCATGAGTTTTTCGATGACCTGCCGGTCGGACAGGCCTTCTTTGTCTGCGAAACAGGCGATTTCCGGCGGAGAGAAAGCATGGATGTGGATGGAGGGGAATTCAAAGCGGATCCAGGCCAGCATTTCTTCGTAAAAAGCCAGAGGCAGGCCGGGGTGGTGCCCGCCCTGCAACAGGATCTGCGTACCGCCCAGGCGAATGGTTTCGCCGATTTTGTCCGCCAGTTCCTTTCGGCTCAGCACGTAGGAGTCGGGGTGGTTTGGGGCGCGGTAAAAGGCGCAGAAACGGCAGGCGCAGACGCAGACGTTGGAATAGTTGATGTTCCTGTCCGCCACGTAGGTCACGATGCGGTCCGGGTGCAGACGCTGGCGGATAGCGTGGGCCAGCAGGCCCAGATCGAAAAGGCCCGCCTTTTCATACAGAACTTTTGCTCCGGCAGGGTCCATTCTGCCGCCGTCTGCAATTGCTTTCAGAACAGCCGCTACCGCCCGTTTTTCATCCCTTTCCTGTGTGGGATTCAGGGAGGGGAGGCTCGGGGGGGAGGCCTCCAAGGGGCTTGCCCCTTGAGGGCCTTCCCCCCGGATATCCGCATTCCGGAACAGCCCGTCGCGGTTGACGGGAATGAAACCCGAGGCCCGTATCATGTGGTCCAGTTCGGTCCGCGACAGAGCCCCGGCCGTGGTCGCGGCCCCGGCCATGCGGCCGATGTGCTCTTCCACTATGGTGCCGTCCAGGTCGTCGGCCCCGAAATAGAGGGCGGCCTGGGCGGTTTTGACTCCCAGCATGACCCAGTAGGCCTTGATATGAGGAATGTTGTCCAGCAGCAGGCGGCTGACCGCGATGGTGCGCAGGCGGTCCAGGGCCGTTTCCGGCCCGGCCGGAGGCGCTGCGTTCATCCGTTCCAGTTCGAGGGCCAACGCGTTGCCGCCGCGCTGGTAGGCCAGGGGGATGAAACAGACATAGCCGCCGGATTTGTCCTGCTGTTCGCGCAGACGGCAAAGGTGGTCCACGCGGTCGGCGTGGCTTTCGATATGGCCGAAAAGCATGGTGCAGTTGGAAGCCAGCCCGGCGGCGTGGGCTTCGCCGCCCAGGCGCAGGTATTCGTCGCCGCTGATTTTGCCGGGGCAGATGCGCGCCCGGACTTCCGGGTTGAAAATTTCTCCGCCGCCGCCGGTGATCATGGCCACGCCGGCTTCTTTCAGCCGGGCAAAGACGGCGCCGCCGGGCAGGCCTTCCTTGTCCGCCAGATGCCGCACTTCCGTGACGGTAAGGGCTTTCAGGGTGCAGCGCGGCCGTAAAGCCTTGATGGAGCGGAAAAGGTCTTCGAACCAGGCCAGGGGCAGAACGGGGTCGCAGCCGCCGACCACGTGGATTTCGGCAAAAGGCTGCCCGCCGTCGTCCGCGACGCGGGTCAGGATGGCTTCGCGGCTCAGGGTAAAGGCGCCTTCCTGTCCTTCTTCACGGGCAAAGGCGCAGA
>JAVBRE010000243.1:0-7377 GCA_031548325.1 Desulfovibrionaceae bacterium | reverse complement strand
TCGTTTTTCCGCGCCGCGGAAAAATGAAGCCCTGACGCGGGGTCAAGGGGGCGCAGCCCCCTTGTAGGGAGTGGGGCGAAGCCCCACTCTCCCGGCCCCCGAGCGATAAGCCGGGCTTCGGCCAGGATGGAGTCGCGGCCGCGCGAGGCGATGCGCCGGCTCTGGTGCAGGGCCAGGGAACAGAAAGCGCAGCCGCCGGCGCAACCCCGGTGGCTGGTGATGCTGGTGCGGATCATCTCCCAGGCCGGAATCGGCTGTGTGTACGAGGGATGCGGCAGGCGGGAGAAAGGCAGGGCGTGCAGGGCATCCAGCTCTTCGGCGGACAGGGGCGGGGCGGGCGCGTTAATCAGCACGGCCCGTTCGCCGCTTATCTGCACGGCCGGATGCAGCCCCTGATGGACTTGCTGTTCCAGAGCCAGGGTGGCGGTCACCAGCAGGCTCTTGTCCGCCAGAACGGCCTCGTGGGAAGGCAGATGCACGGCATGGGGCAGGGCGGCTTCTTTGGCGGATATGGCCACGGCGGCGCCGGGAACGCCGCGGACCAGGGTTTGAAAAGCGCGGCACAGAGAAGCGTTTTCGCCGGTATTGCCCGTTCGGCGCAGGGCTTCTTCAGCGGCCAGCGTCGCGGCCAGCAGGGCCGATTCGCCCATGCCGCAGACGAGCAGGTCCGCCTTGCTGTCCAGCAGGATGGAGCGGCGCAAGGCGTCGGACCAGAAGTCGTAATGGCTGGCCCGGCGCAGCGAGGCCTCGATGCCGCCGATGACCAGGGGCAGACCGGGAAAGATGCGGCGGATCAGGCCGGCATAGACGAGAACGGCCCGGTTGGGCCGCGCCCCGCCCATTCCGCCGGGGGTATAGGCGTCGTCGGAGCGCATTTTGCGAAAAGCCGTATAGCGGGCCAGCATGGAATCCACCGCCCCGGCGGAAACGCCCGCCAGCAGGCGCGGGCGGCCCAGGCGGCCGAGATCGGCCCCGGCCTCGCCCGCATTCTGCCAGCGCGGCTGGGCGACGACCCCCACGCGAAAACCCCGGTCAATCAGATAACGGCCCAGCAGGGCGATGCCGAAGGCCGGGTGGTCCACGTAGGCGTCGCCGCTGACCAGCAGCACGTCCACGGCGTCCCAGCCCAGGGCGCGCATTTCGCCCTCCGTCATGGGCAGAAAGGGCGGTTGTTTCATCGCGAAGGCGGAGCCAGCAGGGGCAAGGATTTGGCCCCCGGCTTGCCGTTGGACGCGTCTTTGGGAGCAGCGTCTTGAGGCGCGGCCGGCAGCGGCAGGGACGGCGCCTCTTGCGAGGCCTCGGGGGCGGTCCGGGGTTCGGCTTCGGGCCGGGCTTTGCCGGGCGCATTCAACAAGGGCAGAGCCTGAGTTCCGGGCGACGCCTTGGGCGCGGCGGAAGACGTGGCCTCCTGTCCGGCATCCGGCTTGCCGTGGCCGACGCGGAAGGCGTTCCACTCTTCTTTGGAGATGCGGCCGTCCCTGTTGGCGTCGATGATGTCGAAAGCTTCGCGTTTCAGGGAGGAAAAAGCGGCGTGAAACTCTTCCCAGTTTAAAAAACCGTCCTTGTTCGCGTCGGCCTTGTCAAAACTGCCGGACATGCCGCCGGGCATGGCCTGGGCCGGAAAGGCGAAGCATGCAAGGAGCAGGGCAAAGGAAAGGCGTTTCATTGCAAAGGTCCTCCCGTGCGGGGGCTCGGCGTATGCAGCATCTCGCGCAGCCGGCCGGGGTAGTCGGTGATGATGCCGGCCACGCCGCGCGCGCGCGCCTGCTGCATATCCTCTATGTCGTTCACGGTCCAGACGTTGACGGCTATGCCCGCCGTTTTGAGCGCCGCCATGTCGTCCGTCGTCACCAGGTTGTGCCGGGGGTGGTAGAAAGCGGCTTTGGCCGCAAGGCAGATATTCACGGCATTTTCCGGCCGTACTTCTTCGATAAGCGCGCCCCGGGGCAGCTCGGGCATCAGTTCGGCGGCTTCGCGCAGATACTGATGTTGAAAGGATGAAAGCAGCACACGGTCCATCATGCCCAGGTTGCGGATGAGGTCCGTCACCTGCCTGGTGATGCGTTCATGCCCCGGCCGTCCCGCGTGGTTCTTGATTTCCACGTTGACCCGCCAGTCCAGTTCTTTTGTCAGCAGCAGGGCTTCTTCCAGAGTGGGGATTTTTTCCCCGGCATAAGCGGCAAGCCGGTCGCTGCTTACTTCTCCGGCGGCCACGGTCTTGAAGGGGTCTGTTTTGGCGAACCAGCTTCCCGCGTCCAGGCTGCGGATTTCCGCCAGAGTGAAGTCTTTTATGTTCCAGGGGGTGCGGGCGGCGAATTCAGGCCGCATCGCCACATCCGTTGTACGCTCCAGGCTGTCGTCATGGATAACGATGAGATGCCCGTCTTTTGTCAGACCGGTATCCAGTTCCCACATGGCCGCGCCCTGGGCGTGCCCCAGACGGGCGGCGGCCAGGGTGTTTTCCGGGGCGTGGGCTCGCGCCCCCCGGTGGGCGATGATAGTGGGATCGCGCATCATAAAAGCCTCCATGGCCACGGCCAGGGCCGGGGCGGCAAGCAGAAGGGCGATACAGAAAAGGTAGCGGGTCACGAGTTTCTTTCGGCCGTTTGGGACAGCTTTGCGTCTACAATCGTTTTTGGGTCGTCACGTCAAACAAATGCGCCCGGCCCGGCCGCACGGCAAGGTTCAGAATTTCGTCGCGACAGGGTCTGAGAGAGCCTTCCAGCCTGGCGATAAGCAGTTTGCCGAACTCCGGGTCCAGAATATTTTCGCCATGCAGCAGCGTACAGTGAGCCAGGGTGTCCGCGCCCAGGGCTTCGGTCAGTTCCACCCGGCAGCGTAGATTTTCCGGGCTTTCTTCCTGAGCGGGCAGCAGGTCTTCGGGCCGCAGGCCCAGCATCACGTCGCCCCAGCGGCCGCCCAGCTTGTGATCCGGAGAAGGCGCGCCCGGCAGGGTCGTGCCGTCGGCCAGGGTCAGCAGGCCGTCTTCCACTCTGGCGGCCAGCATGTTCATGCCGGGAGAGCCGATGAAACGGGCCACAAACACGCCGGCCGGGCGCAGATAAAGATCGTCCGGCGAGCCGAACTGCTCCACGCTGCCCAGGTTCATGACCAGAATGCGCTGGGCCAGCGTCATGGCCTCCACTTGATCGTGGGTAACGTAAATGCTGGTGGTGCCCAGACGTTCGTGCAGACGGCGCAGTTCCACCCGCATCTGGTTGCGCAGGGCCGCGTCCAGGTTGGACAGGGGTTCGTCAAAAAGAAAGACCGCCGGTTCGCGCACAATGGCCCGGCCCATGGCCACCCGCTGGCGCTGCCCGCCGGAAAGCTGGCGCGGCATGCGGTCCAGATAGCTGGCGAGACCCAGCATCTCGGCGGCCGCGGCCAGGCGTTTTTCCCGATCCTCTTTGGCGATGCCGCGCACTTTCAGGCCGTAACAGATGTTGTCGCGCACGTTCATGTGCGGGTAGAGGGCATAGTTCTGAAAAACCATGGCCACGTTGCGGTCCTTGGGCTCAAGGTTCGCGACATCTTTGCCGCCGATGCGTATGGTGCCGGAGGATACTTCTTCCAGACCGGCGATAAGGCGCAGCACAGTGGATTTGCCGCAGCCCGAAGGTCCGACGATGACCAGAAATGTGCCGTCGGGCACTTCAAGGGAAAGGCCCTTGATGACTTCGCTTTTGGCGAAGAATTTTTTGACGTCTATGAGTTCGACCTGTGCCATGATAGCCTCGCGGGCGGATTTTCAGCCGCCGCCCGTCTATTGTGTACATATCTTCGCGGGCGCTGACAAGCTCACTCCCGCTCTTCCCAATGCAGGGCGCGGGCCACGGCCTTGCGCCAGACGGCCAGCATCTCTTCGCGTCTTGCCGGTTCCATGGCGGGTTCGAACACGCGTTCTTTTTTCCACTGCCCGGCGATGGCCGCCGGAGAGTCCCAGAAACCGACGCCCAGACCCGCGAGGTACGCCGCGCCCAGCGCAGTTGTCTCCGTGATCGTGGGCCGCACGACGGGGATGTTCAGGATATCGGCCTGAAACTGCATGAGCAGATTGTTGGTTGAAGCCCCGCCGTCAACCCGCAGTTCGGCCGGCGGCGTTTTCGCGTCCTGCTGCATGGCGGAAAGGACCCCGACCACCTGAAAGGCGATGCTTTCAAGGGTGGCCCTGGCCAGGTGCGCGCGGGTCGCGCCGCGTGTCAGGCCGAAAACGCAGCCCCTGGCGTAGGGGTCCCAGTGCGGCGCGCCCAGGCCCGTAAAGGCGGGCACCAGCACCACCCCGCCGCTGTCCGGCACGGATGCGGCCAGTTTTTCCACCTCCGGTGCGGAATCGATGATGCCCAGCCCGTCGCGCAACCACTGCACGGCCGCCCCGGCAGCGAACACCGCGCCTTCAAGGGCGTAGGTCAGGGCGTCGGCCCCTTGTTGCCAGGCCACGGTGGTCAGCAGCCTGCTGGACGAAAAAATCGCTTCGCCGCCCGTGTTGAGCAGCATGAAACAGCCTGTGCCGTAAGTGTTTTTGACCATGCCGGGACGAAGGCAGGCCTGGCCGAAAGTCGCGGCCTGCTGGTCCCCGGCGATGCCGGCCACGGGAACGGCCGCCCCGAACACGGCGGGGCTGGTTTCGCCGAATATTCCGCTGGAGGGCATGATCCGGGGCAGCATGGCGCGGGGCACGCGCAAAAGCGCAAGCAGTTCCTCGTCCCAGTCCCCGGTTCTGATGTTATAGAGCATGGTGCGCGAGGCGTTGGAAGGGTCCGTGGCGTGCACGGCCCCGCCGGTCAGCTTCCAGAGCAGCCAAGAATCCACGGTGCCGAAGAGCAGCTCGCCCGCCTCCGCCCTGGCGCGCGCGCCGGGAACCCGGTCCAAAATCCAGGCTGCCTTGGCGCCCGAAAAATAGGCGTCAACGACCAGCCCGGTCTTGGCCTGAATAAGCGGAGCGTGCCCGTCTTTGACCAGGGCGTCGCACATGGCGGCCGTGCGTCTGTCCTGCCAGACCACGGCGTTGCAGACAGGATCGCCGGATTTTTTTTCCCAGATCACGGTGGTCTCACGCTGGTTGGCAATACCGACCGCCGCCACTTCGGACAGGTTCCGGCCGGCTTTTGCCAGCGCTTCAACGGCCACCCCGAGCTGGGTGCTCCAGATGGCCGTGGGGTCGTGTTCCACCCGGCCCGGCTGGGGGTAGATCTGCGGAAATTCTTTTTGCGCGACGGCAAGGGGCGTTCCCTCGCGGTCAAAGAGGATGGCCCGCGAACTGGTGGTGCCCTGGTCCAGAGCCAGGATGAATTCTTTTTTCATACAGCCTCCCCGGCAACAGATGCCTCTCAGCATAAAGAGAATTGCCGAAAAAAGGAACGCATGCTAGGGTCCGCCCCCGCCGTTATTCTTTGTCCGGAGCAATTTTATTTTGAAATTGCTCGGCAGACGCGAAGCGGACGTCCGCGAAGCGCGTGGTTTTGTTTGTGTAATTCAACTATGTTTTCGAACCCGATGGCATGCTTGGCGGACATCGAGTTATACAATCTTAAAGTTACAATAGGTTAGAGAGTCACGTATGCAATGGTTTTATAATTTGTTCAGCGGGCACGGGGTGGCCCCTTCCGTGGTCGCGTTGAGTCTGTCCATCGTGCTGGGGCTCGCCCTGGGGCACGTTCAGTTTCGAGGCATCCGCCTGGGTGTGGGCGGGGTGCTCTTCAGCGGGCTTTTTCTGGCCCATTTCGGCATGCGGGTGGACCACGCCATTCTGGAATTCGTGCGTGAATTCGGGCTGATCCTGTTCGTGTTCTCCATCGGCATGCAGGTGGGACCCGGTTTTGTGGATTCCCTGCGCCGCCGGGGCATGCGCCTTAACCTTCTGGCCGCCCTGAACGTGTTTTTGGGGGTCGCGGTTACCGTTGTCTTTTTTTTCAGCGCGGCCCTGCCTTTGCCCGTGGCCGTCGGGCTGTTCAGCGGGGCGGTGACCAACACGCCGTCTTTGGCGGCCGCGGCCCAGGTCTTTACCGAAATCATGCCCCAAACGGCGGATACGGCCATCGGCGATGCGGGTCTGGGCTACGCCGTGGCTTATCCTTTTGGCATCTTCGGCATCATTCTGGTCATGCTGCTGACCCGGATTCTGTTTCGCGCGAATCCGGCCGGAGAACTGGCGGCCATGGAAGAGGAGGAACGGCGGCGGCATCCTCCTTTGCTGTCCATGAGCATCGAGGTGACCAATCCCAATTTGTACGGGATGCGGCTCATCGAAATTCCCGGCCTGGAAGATCTGGGGGTGACCATTTCCCGCGTGCGCGAACCCGAAGAAGGGGGCGCCGTCCACGCGGCCACCGCCGACACGGTGCTCTGCAAGAGCATGATCGTGCACGCCGTGGGTCCGGAAGCGAACTTGAACAAGTTGCGGGTCATTATCGGCAGCAGAAGCGACGTGAACCTGTCCAGCCTGCCCGGCCCGCTTGAGGCGCGCCGTCTGCTGGTGACCCGCGGCGCGGTCACGGGCAAAAGCATCAAGGCCCTGCATCTGATCCCGGCTTACGGAGTGACGGTGACCCGGATCACGCGCGCGGGCGCGGAATTCACTCCGCGTTTCGGCATAAACCTGCATTTCGGCGACCGGCTGCTCTGCGTGGGCACAAGCGGAGCTCTGGAACGCGCGGAAAAAATTGTGGGCAACTCCGCCAGGGAGTTGGAGCACCCGCACGTGCTGCCGATTTTTCTGGGCATTTTGCTGGGCACCATTCTGGGCAGCCTGCCTGTGACCGTTCCCGGCCTGCCTTCAGGGGTCAAATTGGGCCTGGCCGGCGGGCCGCTGCTGGTGGCCATCATTCTGAGCCGTCTGCACAATTTCGCGGGCATGGTCTGGTATTTGCCCATGGGCGCGAACCTGATTTTGCGCGAAGTGGGCATCGCGCTCTTTCTAGCCTGCGTGGGCCTGAACGCCGGAGACCGCTTCATGGCCGCCGTGGCCGGCGGTTCGGGCCTGTACTGGATGGGCGTGGGGGCCTGCATCACCTTTATTCCGCTGCTGATCACGGCTGTTGTGGGGCGGATTTTTTTCAAATTCGACTACGTGGCCACCTGCGGGCTTCTGGCCGGCAGCATGACCGACCCGCCGGCCTTGGCTTTCGCCACCCAGATGCTGGGGTCGGACGCGCCGACCTCGGTGTATGCCACGGTGTATCCCCTGACCATGATACTGCGCATTCTGATGGGGCAGCTCATGGTCCTGGGATTGTTCCTGTTTGTATAGAGCATTTCACACTTGAAATGCTCGCAAGGATTTGTCAGCAAATCCTTGCCGCGAAATAGGCGTCGGCGAGCTTGGCTCGCCGTCAAGCGACTATTTCAAGCGTACAATGCTGTGGAAGAGTGACGCTTCCG
>JAVBRE010000239.1:0-4384 GCA_031548325.1 Desulfovibrionaceae bacterium | reverse complement strand
CCCGTCATGGGCGGGTATCCCAGCGCCCAGGGCAGCGTTCTCGACGGCGGCAATGCTCTGGGGCATCCGGGACTCATGCAGTCAACCATGTCGTACGGCATTATACGCAACATGCCGTTCACGGAAATGGAACTGGCCATGTTTCAGGATCTGGGCTACCCCGTCGACCGCCGGGAATTTTTCGGCAAAAGCTATTATTGCGACGTGGGCGGCGACAGCCAGATCAACCGCCTGGGCTTCGGCACGGCGAAAGCGCCCAATGCCGCCGCCTTCGGCCTTGGCCTTCACATCATGCGCGACAAGCTCAGCCTGACGCAGGCGGCCGACATCCACGCCGGCGGATACGGCGGCGGCGCGCGCATTGACGGCACGGGCAACAGCCTGCTCATTCCGCGAGGAGTCACCGTGGCCGCCGACGGCAGCCAGGGTACCGGGCTGCTTGTTTCTTACGGCAGCAATAACCGCGTCACCCTTGGCGGTGTGCTGAGCGCATCGGGTCCGGGCGGCATCGGCGCCCATTTCGGCATCCTGGCGGCAAACGAAGGCATCCATTCCTACATGGGACTTCCACTTGATCTGGCCGCAAGGCCGATACAGGAGCAACACGAATACCTCGCCGCCAGGGACGGGCTTTCCGGCCCTCTGGTCAGCGAATTCGACGTGCGGGGAAGCCTGCGGGGCACGCAGGCCGCCATCCGGATCGAGCACGACGCGCACGTGGCGGCCATAAACTTTTACGACGGCGCGGCCGTGACGGGAAACATCATTTCCGCCTGGGCGAGAGATCCGGCGGTTCTGAACCGCGGAACGGCCATAACCTTTGGCCGGCCGGGTTCCGGCGGCAACATGGCCCTGACGGGCGACATCGCCTGGCAACGGAACGACAGCATCCTTTCCTCTCCGGAAAACTCTCTGGATGTCACGCAGCAGGGGGGCAGACTGCTGTTTAACGGCGCGGCCGACGTCGCCCGCTGGGACATCGCGGCCGGGGCCACGCTCAGCGGCAACAGCGCCATACGCATCGCGGGAAGAGGGCAAGCCCTGACCAACGCGGGAACCATCGCCCCGGGAAGCGGCTCCGGCGCCATTGCGGTCCGCGGCGACTATGTCCAGAAACCCACGGGGCTTTTGTCGCTGTCTTTCACCCCCGCGAGCAGCGACAGCTTTCTTGTGACGGGATCAAGTTCCATTGCGGGCAAACTGGCCCTGACCCCGCAACCCGGATATTACGCCGACGGGTCCCGGCAGCTGCTCAGCGACGCCGCGCTGTTCGGCTCCACCCTGTCCGTCCGCGACTTCACTGCGCTCGAATTGTCTCCCCCCGCCTCCCCCACCCTGCGGGGCGCCCTGTCGCTCGCCGGCGGAAGCGACCCCGGCGCCGCCGTCGTCTGGAACCGTCCGGCGGACGCCTACAGCCGCCATGCGACAGGCAGAACAACGGCGGATCTGGGCGAAACGCTCTTTGCCCTGTCCTCCGGGGCGCGGGGCGACATGCAAAACCTTTTTACGGCCCTCGACTTCTCCGGTCCCGACGGAAGAACGCTGCGCTCCGCCCTGAAGCAACTCTCTCCGACAGCCTATGACAACACCATGCAAAGCTCTCTGGACGCCGGGCGCGTTCTGGCGTCCGCCGTTCTTTCCGGTATGCAGACGGGTTTCATGCCGTCTTCCGCCGGCCCCGGCGGCCGGGACGACGCTTCCGGCGGCTATGCCGACCGCAACGCCACGGCCGGACCGCGCATATTCGCGCTGCCGTACGGCAGCGGAGTCAACCAGCGGGGCAAGGGCGATCAGACGGGATATGACGCTTCCACCGTCGGGCTGGTCAGCGGCGCGAATTGGGACTTTGCCCGCGGCGCGGCAGGTTTTCACGTATCCTATGCACACCGCCAGACGAACAGCGACACCCGGTCCACGTCCCGCAGCTATGCCGACGCGCTGGGCGTGGGCGCGCAGGGCGCCGTCCGGTTCGACCCCGGCTTCTTCACCTACGGGCTTGCCAATGTCGGCATTGAAAACACCAGTTTGCGCCGCCCTGTGAGCGTAAACGGCTATGAACGGGAAAACAACGCGGATTTCACGGCCTGGACGGGCCTTGCCGTCATGCGCGCGGGCCGGGAATGGCAGGCCGGGGACTGGCGCTTCGGCCCGCTGGCCGGCCTGGATTACGGCGCGTATTTTCGCCCGGCGGTCAGCGAGTCCGGCGGCAAAGCCACCCGCTTGCGCTTGCAATCGGGCGATTTCCATTCTCTGCGTTCTGCCGTCGGAGCGCGGGCGCAGTTGAAAACCGGGACAAGTAACGGTCCGGGGGTACAGGCGGACCTTTCGGCCGAATGGAAGCACGAGCTTCTCGATGTTTCGCGGGGCTCCCGCGCCTCGTTCGCGGGATACGACGAAGAAGAATTCCAGGTTAAAAACCGCCGGGACGGCCGGGACGCCATGGCCCTGCAGGGCGCCCTCTCGCTGAGCACGGACAACGGCCTGACCTTCGGCGCCTTCGCCGGTACGGAATTTTTTCGCCCCGGTTACAGGGCTCTGGCAGGCGGACTGTCCATAAGCTGGGACTTTTAGCATATTCGCTTTGAGACGCTTGCGTGACGGCTGTTCTGCAAAATTGTCGCCTGCGCCTATTTTGCGGCAAGGATTTGCGACAAATCCTTGCCGAGCATTTCAAGTGTGAAATGCTTTAGAATACGTTTCCATTCAGACCTGCCGCTCCTTTGCGCCACGGCAAGTTCCCCTTGCTGTAACCATCTCTCTCCGCTACTATTCTTCCGTTTGTGAAAACAAAAACTTGCCGTCATTGACCGCAGACAGAGGAAATCATGAGCGCTGATGCTGAAAAAGTCATTTATTCCATGTACAAAGTCACCAAGCGCCACGGCCAGCGCGAAGTGCTCAAAGACATTACCCTGGGCTATTTTTACGGCGCCAAAATCGGGGTGCTGGGGCTGAACGGTTCTGGCAAAAGCTCGCTGCTGAAAATCCTGGCCGGAGTGGATACGGCCTTTGACGGCCAGACTACGGTCTCTCCCGGTTACACCATCGGCTATCTGGAACAGGAACCGCTGGTGGACGAAACGCGCACCGTGCGCGAAGTGGTGGAAGAAGGCGTCAGAGAACTGGCCGCCATCCGGGACGAATACGAAGCCATCAACGCCAGATTCGCCGAGCCCATGGAACCGGAGGAAATGGACGCCCTGATCGAAAAACAGGGGCAGGTTCAGGAGCAGATGGACAACAAGGGCGTCTGGGACCTGGACTCCAAACTGGAAATGGCCATGGACGCCCTGCGCTGCCCGCCTGCGGAAACGCCGGTTTCCGTCATCTCCGGCGGCGAAAAACGCCGGGTGGCGCTGTGCCGCCTGCTGCTCCAGAACCCGGACATCCTGCTGCTCGACGAACCCACCAACCACCTGGACGCGGAATCCGTGGCCTGGCTTGAACGCTATCTGCAAAGCTTTCCCGGCACGGTCATCGCCGTGACCCACGACCGCTATTTTCTGGACAACGTGGCCGGCTGGATTCTGGAGCTGGACCGCGGACGGGGCATTCCCTGGAAGGGCAACTATTCCTCCTGGCTGGAACAGAAACAGAAACGCCTGGCCGGAGAAGAAAAAACCGAAGCCGAACGCCAGAAGACCCTGCAACGCGAGTTGGAATGGATCCGCATGGCCCCCAAGGGCCGCCACGCCAAAAGCAAAGCCCGCATCAACGCTTACGAAGCCATGCTCTCGCACGAGTCCGAGCGCCTGGCCCCGGACCTGGAAATATACATTCCGCCGGGGCCGCGCCTGGGCAAACTGGTCATTGAAGCCGAAGGCGTCGGCAAGGCCCTGGGCGACAAGCTGCTCATCGAAGGCCTGAACTGCATCATTCCCGCCGGGGCCATTGTGGGCATTATCGGCCCCAACGGCGCGGGCAAAACCACACTGTTCAAAATGATCGTCGGGCAGGAAAAGCCCGATTCCGGCACGCTGCGCGTCGGGGATACGGTCAAGCCGGCTTATGTGGACCAGAGCCGCGCTTCTCTGACCCCCGGCAAAACCGTGTACGAAACCATCAGCGGCGGCTATGACACAATCAAGCTGGGCGGCCGCGAAGTAAACGCCCGCGCCTACTGCTCGCGCTTTAATTTCGCTGGCCAGGATCAGCAGAAAAAAGTGGACATTCTTTCCGGCGGGGAACGCAACCGCCTGCACCTGGCCTGCATGCTACAAAGCGGAGCCAACGTGCTGCTGCTTGACGAACCCACCAACGACATTGACGTCAACACCATGCGCGCCCTGGAAGACGGTCTGGAAAACTTCGCGGGCGCCGTGCTGGTCATCAGCCACGACCGTTGGTTTCTGGACCGCATTGCCACGCATATTCTGGCCTTTGA
>JAVBRE010000093.1:0-14706 GCA_031548325.1 Desulfovibrionaceae bacterium | reverse complement strand
GGTGCCGGTGGGGTTGCGGCCGCTGGTGTGGGGGAAGTTGCCCGCGCCCACCCCGAACAGGTTCTGGGCGTCCCAGTGCTGCAGGTAGGAGTGGACCACGCTGTCCCTGGGGCTTGAGCCCATGATGGTGCCGCCCGTGTTGTGCGTGGTCTGGTACGGCACGATATTGTAATCTTTGGCGTTGGGTTTTGAAGCGATGGTCGTCGCGCCCATTTCTTTCATGATCTGTTCGGTCTTGGTGGTGATGAAGGCGAACAAAGCTCTGTCCTGCGACGTGAAGTTGTAAGTGAGCCGCAGCAGCGGCAGGCCGTATGCGTCGCGATACGTGTCGTCAAGAGAAAGGTAGTTTTCCTTGTGAGGCATGGACGAACCCTGGCCGCCCACAGCCAGGGACCGCGTGAAGTTTTCGATGGAAGCTTTTTTGAACGCCGCGCCCCAACCGGGGGTTCCGGGCGGCACGGTGTTGGTTTCGATGGGCCGTTTGCCATACTGGCCGATGGCGATGACCGCGCCGTGGATGAAGTCGAACCCCGTGTGGTCGAAGTTGTCGGCGTTGTAGTCGTCAATGCCCATGGCCAGCGCCCCGGCCCCGGCGTAAGAGTTGGTCTGCTCTTTGAAAAAACCCGTAGTGCCCGGCGTGATCTGGTAGCAATAGCCCTTGCCCAGTGTGCCTTTGCCGGTCACGGGGTCGTACTGTCTGCCGATTTTGGAAACCATGAGCAACTTGGCATTGTTCATGACGTAGCTTGTGGCGACCACGATATCCGCGGGCTGTACGAACTCTTCCATGGTCAGGGTGTTGATGTAGCGCACTCCGGTGACTTTGTTTCCTTTTTTCAGAATTTCGACTACGTTGGCGTTACAGCGCAACTCGTAGTTGCCGGTTTTCTCGGCCGCGGGCAGCACCGTATTGTTGGGGCTGGCCTTGGCGTCGTACTCGCAGGCGAAACGTTCGCAAAAACCGCAGAACATGCAGGGGTTGAGCTGCATGCCGTATGGGTTGGTATACGCCTTTGTGGCTATGCCCGCCGCGATCATGAAAGGGTGGCAGCCGGTCTGCTTGGCCGCCTTCTCAAAAAGCTTCATGCTCGTTGTTCTGGGCATGGGGGGCAAGGGAAAAGGTTCGGAACGCCTGCCGTCGAAGGGGCTTACGGATTCGCCGGAAACGCCGATGATTTTTTCAAACCTGGTGTAATAGGGTTCCATCTGGTCATAGGTCAGGGGCCAGTCCTGCAACTGATAGTCTTTGGACAGCTTGTTCACGCCGTAGCGTTTGGCCGTGAGCGTCTTGATCTGAAAATCGTAAGGAAAGAAGCGATAATACACGCCGTTCCAGTGCAGGCCCGCGCCGCCCAGGCCGGAGCCCAGCAGAAAGGAGCCCAGTTTGCGCATGGGCAGGGCCTTCATGTTTCTGGTGTTCCTGAATGTCAGCGTTTCTTTGGACAGGTCCTGCATCAGGCCGTAGTTGACGGCGTAGCGCCATTCGTCGTGCATTTCCTGAAAATCGGCCAGGCTTCTTTTTTCGCCCCTTTCAAGGCCCACAACGCTCAGGCCCGCTCTGGCGCATTCGGCCGCGACGATGCCGCCGGTGAATCCCACGCCTATGGTCACCACGTTCACTTTTTTCAAGGTCTTCGCCATATGGGTATCCTCCGTGCGGTCACTGCATGTCGGCCAGGGAAAGGGGAGCAATCACTTCAAATTTGTCGCTGGCGATGGCCGCCGCGTATTCCATCTGCGCCCCGGGATATTGTTTCATCTTCCAGCCGTTCATGCCGTCGTTGCCCATGTAAATGGGGTCCGCATAGCAGCCGGCCAGCACGGCGTTTTTGAGCAGATCGAAAAAGTAGGCGGAACTGAACCCCTCCGTGGCGATCTTGCCCGTCGCGCACAGGGCCAGAATTTTGTCCTTTTCTGTGTCGCTGCATCGGGGAAAATCTTTCTGAAACGCGGTTCTGGCCTCGGTGTTCAAGGCCTTGACTCCATGCAAAAAGATGTCTCTTTTCAGGACGGGGGTTTGATAGCCTTGAGTGGGAGCGCCCGGCAGAAAGGGCCCTGCTGTGTATTCTCCGGCATTGGCGCCGTAGCCGCCGGCCAGTTGGTTGTCGATGAAATAGGGCGCGGCGAGATCTTTGGCGCCGGGTCCCGTCTCATCTTTGGGGAAAATCCGTTCCGCCGCATCCGACAGCGTGGCGAAATCCAGCGAGTCGGTGAAGAACATCCTGCCTCTGGGGATTTTCATTGCGACGGCGTGGGCTTGCGTTTGAGGAGCGATTTCGGCGGCCGGGGGCGGCGCCGGGGGGGAAGTTGGAGGAGGGTCGGCGGCCAGGGCCAGCGACGCGGCCCCCAGCGCCGCCGTGCCCGTGACAAGGCCGGTGGCTTTGAGGAACTTCCGCCGAGAGAGTGCTGATGCGTTCGACATGCGAGACCTCCAGTTGCCGCACGGAGCGGATTTTGGATGTAGAATAGCATATGGCCTGCGGTACGCAAGATATAACTTTATGTTTATAACATAAAAAAACCGCCGCGACTTCACGTCGCGGCGGTCGGACTGACGGCAAACCCGCTTTCGGCAGGTTTTGTAAAGGCACGCTCGCTCCGGCGTTGAACGGCGGCAATGAATGCCGCCTGCGCCTGCGCGGCGGGCTGCTGACAAAGAGGACATTGTCAGCAGCCTCACCGCCGCGACGGGAAGTCGCGGCGGTCATTGAGCGGTTGAAGGGCTCAGGCCCAGCGAATCAGCCCCAGGCTGTGCTCGTTGGGCAGCAGCGGATGCATGGGCACGGCCTGCACGGTAAAGCCGAAGCGTCCGGCTTCTTCCGGCGTGATGGACCCCTTGAATTTCTGCCAGCCGTCGTGCATGTCGCCGTCCGGCTGCATGGGATAAATTTTGCGTTGCAAAAAGCTCTGATCCTGGGCCACGGCGCCTGCGTAAATATGAACGTGCAGGTTTTCCAGGGCGATGCCGTTGGTGAAGACCGTGGCTTCGACGGTCAGAGGTTCGTCCACGAACACCGTGTCACCCTTGGTGATGATTACATTGTTTATGACCACGTCCGACCAACGGGTCATAATGTTCATGCGCCATTCCGACAGCTCGCGGGCGGGCGTGAAGTTGTCGGCGCACAGGTTGTTCTGGCTGCGGTAGGCCGGGACGTAGGCGCGTTTCGTATAATCCGCGACCATGCGGTTGGAATGGTAGCGGGGGCCCAACTCGATCAGGGCGCGTTTCATGCGCCCTATCCAGGTTCTGGGCAGATTGCTTTTGCTGCGGTCGTAAAAATCGGGAATGATGTCGTGTTCCAGAATCTTGTACAAAGTCTGCAATTCCACAAAATCCTGATAATCAGGGTCGGCGTATTCCTCGCCCTTGCCGATGGCCCAACCCAGGCTGTTGTCGGGCTTCCAGGCTTCATCCCACCAGCCGTCCAGAGTGCTGAACTGCACAACGCCGTTGAACCTGGCTTTCATGCCGCTGGTGCCGCAGGCTTCCAGGGGGCGGCGGGGGTTGTTCAGCCAGACGTCGCAGCCGGAAACCAGATACGAAGCCACTTCCATGTCATAGTCTTCCAGAAAGACCATGTTCATGCGGTATTCTTTGGTGCGGCAGAGGGTGATGAGCTCTTTCATCAGCTGTTTGCCGCCCTGGTCTTGCGGGTGGGCCTTGCCCGCGAAGATGAACTGCACGGGCCTGTCCTTGTTGCTGATGATGCGCAGCAGACTTTCTTTGTCTTGCAACAGCAGGTTGGCCCGCTTGTAGGTGGCGAAACGCCGGGCGAAACCGATGGTCAGGGCGTCGGGGTTCAGGGCTTCTTCGGCTTCCATCACTTCCTGTGAGCGCGCGCCCTGAGCCAGCAACTGGGACTTCAGGCGGGAGCGCACGAATTCAACCAGCCGCGCGCGCTGGTGTTCGTGCGAGCGCCAGAACATGGAATCGGGAATGTTGGCCGCCGCGGCCCAGGTTTTTCCCAGGTCCGAATCTTCGCGCCAGTTGCCCAGATAGCGATCATAAAGCAGGCCCATGGCCGGAGCGATCCAGGATGGGGCGTGAATGCCGTTGGTCACCGAACCGATGGGCACGTCTTCAACGGGCAGTTGGCTCCAGACTTTGTGCCACATATGGCGGGACACCCGGCCGTGCAGGGTGGAAACGCCGTTGTTGAAACGCGAAAGCCGAAGCGCCAGGACCGGCATGCAGAAGTCTTCACGGTCGTCCTGGGGGGTCTCGCGGCCCAAGGCCAGAAAAACCTTGAAAGCCAGCCCCATATCCCGGGCGTAGGGTTCAAAATATCGCTGCATCAATTCGGGCGGAAAACGGTCGTTGCCCGCGGGCACCGGGGTGTGGGTGGTGAAGACGCTGCCGGAGGCGGACACTTCGAGCGCGGCCTCAAAGGACAAGTTGTGCTCTTTCATCAGAACCCGGATGCGCTCAAGGCCGGCAAAAGCGGAATGCCCTTCGTTCATATGGATAATCTGCGGATCAAGCCCGAGGGTCTTCAGGGCTTTCACCCCGCCTATGCCCAGAAGAATTTCCTGCCACAGGCGCATTTCCAAGTTGCCGCCATACAGGCGGGCGGTGATCAGGCGAAATTCCTGCGGGTTTTCCGGCAAATTGGTGTCCAGCAAAAAGAGGCGGATCCGCCCGACGCTGGCTTCCCATATCCGCACCTTCAGCGGCCTGTCGCCGATGTAAATTTCCAGGTACGCAGGATTTCCGGCCGTATCCAGGGCGGGTTTCAAGGGCATCTGTTCAAAATCATAGTCCGGGTAGCGTTCCTGTTGCCAGCCGTCGGGCGTCATGTACTGGCGAAAATAGCCCTGACCGTAGGCCAGGCCGATGGCGACCAGGGGAATGTTCAGATCGCTGGCCGATTTCAGATGGTCGCCGGCCAGAATGCCGAGACCGCCGGAATAAATCGGCAGACACAGGGACACGCCGAATTCGAGACTGAAGTAGGCGATGGCCGGAGCGCCTTTCGCAAGGCCGGGAAAGCGATCTGGCAGAGGCTTGGCAAGGTATTCCGCCTGATCTTTTTCCAGATTGGTGATGCGGTCGATGAACAGTTCGTCTTTGGCCAGATCCGTCAGGATCTGCTGCGGCAGGTGGTTCAGGAACCAGACCGGGTTGTGGTAGCTTTCCTGCCAGAGGGCCGGGTCCACCTGGGCGAACAGGGTTCCGACTTCAAAATTCCAGGAAAACCAGTAGTTACGAGCGAGATTCCACAGAGGACGCAATACCGGAGGCAACTTGGGGGTCACGCTGAAAACTTGTAAGGACCGCATGCTCCGTCTCCTTTTCCGCTTTTTTGACTAACAGCGCCGCTTGGCGTAAGGGATGTCTTTACGCTGGCGGATCTTTCTTTTAGTACCGGTATTCTTTCATAGGAGAGGCGTTGTGGCAAGCATCGACTGCGCGGATACGGTCCTGTGCGTCAATATCACATTTCTGGGTTCCGCGAAAAGTCTTTACGCCCGCTTGGGTCCGGCGCAGGCGACCGGCGGGGCAGCCGGATTCGATCTGTGCGCCGCGCTGTCTGAAAACGATCCGGAATTGACCGTGGCCGGGGGAGAACGAATCATTGTGCCCACGGGCATCGCCATAGAGCCGTTGCGGTCCGGCGTCGCCGGCTTCGTCTATTCGCGCAGCGGGCTGGGCGCGGTCAAAGGCTTGACCGTGGCACAGGGCGTGGGGCTTATCGATCCCGATTATCGGGGTGAAATCATTGTATATCTGCTCAATACCAGCCGCCTGCCGCAGACCGTGCGACGAGGCGACCGCATCGCGCAGCTCGTTTTTCAGCCTTTTCTGCGTCCCGACTGGCGGGTTGCGGACGCGCTGGGAAAAACGGAGCGCGGTGCGGGCGGGTTCGGCCACACCGGCCGGTAGGCAAAGAGGAGCTTTTGTTCCCCGGGCCGCGTCAAGCGCCGTTTTCGGGCCGGGGCGGATTTTGCGGCAGTAATGGAGAAGCTGAGTTATGAATCATTTAGAAGCGATGCAAAAACGGGAAGAGGCCCTGCTGTGCAGGACCTACGCCCGGTACCCCATAGCGGTGAAAAACGGCAAGGGCTCCCGGCTGTGGGACTTTGACGGCAAGGAATACGTCGATCTTCTGGCCGGCATCGCGGTGACCGCACTGGGCCACTGCAACGAGGAACTGGCCGAGGTCATGGCGCAACAGGCAAGAAAGCTCATTCACGTCAGTAACCTGTTTTATCAGGAAGAACAGCTCGTGCTGGCGGAAAAGCTGTTGGCCACCAACCACTGCGGCAAGGCCTTTTTCTGCAATTCCGGAGCGGAAGCCAACGAGGCGGCCATAAAGCTGGCCCGGCGCTATCAGCAACGGGTTCTGAACAAAGAGGCCTTTGGAATCATCAGCTTTACCGGCTGCTTTCATGGCCGCACCCTGGCGACGGTGGCCGCCACCGGAGGCAAGAAGTTTCAGGACGGCTTTTACCCCATGCCGGAAGGTTTCACCCAGACGCCCATGGGCGACCTGGATGCGCTGAAGGCGGCGGTTACGCCGCAGACCGCCGCCGTGATTCTGGAAATGGTCCAGGGCGAAGGCGGGGTGAATCCCGTGCCCGAAGATTTCTTGCACGCGCTTGTGGCGCTGTGCCGCGAAAAGGGAGTCCTGTTCATCGCGGACGAGGTGCAGGCGGGTCTGTGCCGCAGCGGCAAGTGGTGGGCTTTTCAGCATTACGGCATAGAACCCGACATGGTGACCAGCGCCAAAGCCCTGGCCAACGGACTGCCCATGGGCGCCATGATGGCCACGGACGAGGTCGCGAAAGGTTTTGCCGCGGGCAGCCACGCCACCACCTTTGGGGCCGGAGCTCTGGTTTCCGCCGTGGCGGCCAGAACCCTGGACATCATGAAGCGCGACAAGCTGGCCGAACGCGCTGCCGAACTGGGCGCCTGGGCCATCGAGCGCTTTCGGCGGACGGCTGCGAACGTGCCCGGCGGCATCAGCGATGTACGGGGCATGGGGCTTCTGATCGGCATCGAATTGGCGAAACCCGGCAAGGAGGTCTGGGAAAAGCTGATCAAGGCGGGTTTCATCATGAACCTTACGCAGGATAAAGTGCTGCGCCTTGTTCCGGCCCTGACCATCGACAAGGCGGATCTTGAACTCTTCGCCTGCGCCCTTGAAAAGATTCTGAAAGAGTAGACCCGGGCTCCGGCCGATGACTTTCGGCCGGGGCTTTTCATTTTTTCATAAAGTGACTATATAAAAGCCATGGCAACCTCTTTTTCCATGACCGACATGTCGTTGTGGCCCACCCTGGGCCAGACCGTGGCAGATCTTGCGCGCAACGAGCAGCTCAGCCGCGAGACTCTGAACGCCGGGGTGTATGTGCGTTCGCTGGACCGCGCGAACGGCATGGAGCGCACGGGGGCGTACACGATTGATCAGGCCGTGTACGGAGGGTCCGTAGCCTGGGGTCCGTATCTGGACACCATCAACGCCGGCACTGTGGCGCCGCGCGATGCCGTAACCCAGACCTTTGACGCCCAACGCGGCATGCAGACCCTGCATATGGGCACGGGGCACATTCTGGATGTGCTTGCCTGACGCCCTGTGAGCCCGCCGCGGCGTCCCGTCGTTTTACGACCGGCCGCGGCGAAAACGCGGTTCCGTCCCGCCTTCGCAGTGCTTCGCCTTGCTTGGCAAATAATGAAAACCCTCATGAATCAGCGCTTTCTTGAGCCCTTTTGCTGAATCTTCGCGCGGACCCTGAAAAATGCAAACCCCGGCGCGGGGCTTGGCATCATATCTAACCCCGGCCGACTTTTGTCGCCGGGGCTTTCCATTTTACAGCAAAGGGGTTATAGCAGGCTTTCGAGTAACGTTTTCTGTAGTCGGTATGGTTTTACCGCCGATTTATCCCATTGCCGGACTTTGTTTTGCGGCTTTCGGTCTTTATCTAAAGTGCTTATAGGAACACCATGCGGGCATCGTTTTCTATGGCTGGCATGCGGTTGCGCCTTGTCAAACGGCGGGCAGCGGCCGACAGCGCGTGCGACGCTGCATGCCAAGCGGCTGCGGGCAGATCGGAAATGCGCATGTTTGAATCGACGAAACGAGAGCCGGTCGCCTTTCTGGTTAAAAGGGAAAAAAGCGGCCCTTTCACATAAAACGGTCAGCCCTCGGAGTATCGCGGGGGCTTTTTTGCAACCGGTAACCAAAGGACGGCACTATGTTCGCGGAACTCATCAGCTTCGTCACCGGGCCACTCAATTCTTTTCTTTGGGGACCTTTCATGCTCGTCGCCTTGCTTGGCGTCGGGCTGATGCTCATGGTGCGCCTGAAATTCATGCCCATTTTCAAAATTCCCATGTCGTTCGCTTTGATGTGGAAGGGGCGGTCCAAACAGCAGGGGCACGAGGGAGAGCTTTCGCCCTTTAACGCGCTGATGACGGCGCTCGCCGCGACCGTCGGCACGGGCAACATCGCCGGCGTCGCGACAGCCATCTACTTCGGCGGTCCCGGCGCGGTATTCTGGATGTGGTGCACGGCCCTTGTGGGCATGGCGACCACCTATTCCGAAGTCACGCTCGCCGTACGCTATCGCAACGTCACGCCCGACGGCAGCTATGTCGGCGGACCCATGTTCTATATCCGCAACGGGCTGGGCAAAAAATGGAACTGGCTTGCCGCGGCCTTCGCCTTTTTCGGATGCATCGCCGGTTTCGGCATCGGCAACGGCGTACAGGTCAACTCCATCGCCGACGGCCTGAACACCACCTTTGGCGTGCCGCACGTCGCCAGCGCCGTGGTGCTCTTTGTCCTGGTGGCCATGGTGCTGCTGGGCGGCGTGCAGCGCATCGGCAATGTGGCGGGCAAACTTGTGCCCTTCATGGCCGTGATATATATTATCGCTTCTCTGGTTTGCCTTACCATTTCGGCAGAATACGTTCCCCAGGCTTTCCTTTCCATTTTCAGCGAAGCGTTCACCCCCCGTTCCGCCGGGGCCGGGGTTTTAGGCGGGTTGATCCTTGAAACCATGCGCAGGGGCATCTCGCGGGGCGTCTTTTCCAACGAGGCGGGCATGGGCAGTTCACCCATTGCCCATGCCACGGCGGTCACCAACAACCCGGTGCGCCAGGGCATGATCGGCATGCTGGGCACTTTTCTCGACACCATCGTTATCTGCACCATGACCGCGCTGGTCATTCTTGTGGCCCAGATCTGGAGCAACACCTACACGCTGGATACGGCCAAGCTGAGTTCCGCGCTGGAAGCCCGCAAGACCTCACTGGTAACGAGCGGAGAAATCAACAAAAACGCGGTCATAGAAGCCTTTGCTCAGGACATGATCAGCGGCGTCACCAACAAGAGCCACTTCACCGAAGGCCACGGCATACCTTCGGCCGGGGCTATGGCCAACTTCATGCCGCGTAACATCGGCGCCATTCTTGACGCCAACAAGGCCAAGCTGATTCAGGGCGGACAATTCGACGTCGCCGCCTTTGTGACCCTTGTCAATGCGGTGCAGACCAACGACAACCCCACCGACGACGTGATCTCGTCCAAAAACGGAGCCTCGCTGAGCGCCAACTCCTTCTCCATGTGCCTGCCGGGCACAGCGGGGCAGTATATCGTCTCCATTTCTCTGACCTTGTTCGCCTTCACCACCATCCTCGGCTGGTGCGTGTACAGCGAACGCTGCGCCGTGTATCTTTTCGGGCACAAGGCGCTCAAACGGTTCCGTCTGGTCTATACCGTGTTCGTTCCCTGCGGCGCCCTGCTGCAACTGGGCACGGTCTGGGATATCGCCGACACCTTCAACGCCATGATGATGCTTCCCAACCTTCTGGCCCTTGTGCTGCTGCATAAGGTGGTGGTACAGATGACGGAAGACTATTTCACCAAAGGCGAAGATTCTGTGGAAATAGGCGCTACCGAATCCATGTATCACGAGAAATGATTGGACAGAAACGATTATGAGTGAATACGCCTTTACTTCCCGCAGTTGCTGGGACCTGTACACGGACGCGAAAGATCTGAAAGCCATGCGGGATCTGGCGATGCGCTATGCGGCCTTTCTTTCCGCCTGTAAAACGGAACGCGAAACCGTGGCTTATGCGCGTGACCGCCTGCGGGAAGCGGGCTATGTCGAGAACGGCGTCGGGGACAAGATCTTTCGCGTCCTGCAAGACAAGACCGTCTTCATCGCCCGACGGGGCAGGGACTCGCTGGAAAAGGGCCTGCGCCTCATCTGCGCCCATGCCGACACCCCCAGGCTTGATTTCAAGCAGCGGCCCTTGCAGGAACAGGCCAACGTGGGCCAGGCCAAGACCCATTATTACGGAGGCATCCGTAAATATCAGTGGCTGGCGCGGCCTTTGGCCATCCACGGGGTGGTGGTGAAGGCCGACGGCAGCAGGGTTCACGTGACTCTGGGCGAAAATGCGGACGAACCGGTCTTCACCATCGCGGACCTTTTGCCGCACCTGGCCGCCGCCCAGTCGGAACAACCCCTGTCCAAGGCGTTTGAAGCGGAAAAACTGAACCTGGTTCTGGGGCACCAACCCCTGCCCTTGCCGGCCGCAAAGGCCGGCAAGGGTAAAAAAACCGGAGAAAAGGAAAAAGAACCGGTCAAGGCCCATCTGCTGGCCCTGTTGCACGCCAGGTACGGCATCAAGGAAGAAGACCTGTATTCGGCGGAACTGCAAGCCGTGCCCGCCGGTCCGGCCCGTTTCGTGGGGCTGGATTCCTCGTTGATCGGCGGTTACGGTCATGACGACCGCGTCTGCGTGTTCAGCGCCCTTGAGGGGCTGCTCGGCGAAAAAGGCGCTGCCGGCCACAGCCGCTGCCTGATGTTCTGGGACAAGGAGGAAATCGGATCCGAAGGTTCCACCGGCGCGAAATCCCGCTTTTTTGAATACTGCGTGCAGGACTGCATTCGCATGTGGGAGCCGAAGGCGAGCTTCGCCAAAGTGATGCTGGCCAGCCGGGCCATTTCCGCCGACGTGCACGCGGCCATTGACCCCGACTGGCAGGACTTGCACGAAAAGCTGAACGCGGCTCTTTTGGGTCACGGGCCCTGTTTTTGCAAGTTCACCGGCAGCCGGGGCAAGTACGAGGCCAACGACGCCCATCCGGAATATGTCGGCTGGCTGCGTTCCATTTTGAACAAGGCGGGCGTGCCCTGGCAGATGGCGGAGCTGGGCAAGGTGGACGGCGGCGGGGGCGGCACCGTGGCCATGCATCTGGCGGCCTACGGCATGAACATCATCGACTGCGGCCCGCCCGTGCTGTCCATGCACAGCCCCTTTGAACTGATCAGCGTGGCTGATCTCTACGCCACGCGTCAGGCCTTTTCCGCGTTTTTGACCGCAAAATAGCACGACGCCCGCCTTTTCCTTTTCAGGACGAGGCGGGCGCCGTTTTGCAGACGGTCGTCCGCAAGCGTTTCGGCCATTCCGAATTCTCCGCGCCATCTGCCTTGTCCTTTTCGTTGCGCAACGCTATAATTCGCATCTTTGCTTTCTTTACCCTCTGCCAGGAGAAGGCCATGGCTGTGCACCCCCTTGCGGGCAAGCCCGCTTCGGCTTCGGAATGGACGGATATCCCCGCCCTGCTGCGCGCTTATGAATGGACGGTTCCCGACCCGGACAACCCTGCGCAGCGCGTGGCTTTCGGCACGTCCGGGCACAGGGGAAGTTCTTTGAACGGCAGCTTTACGCAATCGCATATCCTGGCCGTCACGCAAGCTGTGTGCGAATACCGGGCCGGGCAGGGCATTGCCGGTCCCCTGTTTCTGGGGGCGGACACGCACGCGCTTTCCGCTCCGGCGACGCGTACGGCTCTGGAAGTGCTGGCGGCCAACAAGGTCGCCGTGCATGTGCAGGCGGGCGCCGCGCCGACGCCCACGCCGGTCATATCTCGGACCGTTTTGCGTTATAACGCAGCTAGGCCCGCGTCCCCGGCCGACGGCATAGTGATCACCCCTTCGCACAACCCGCCCGCGGACGGCGGTTTCAAATATAATCCTCCGCACGGCGGGCCGGCGGATACGGACGCCACAGGCTGGATAGAAAAGCGCGCCAACGAGCTGCTGCGGGCAAAACTCGCGGGAGTGAAGCGCATGGCTCTGGAAAAAGCCCGCGCGGAAAAACTGATTACAGAAATCGACTTTATAGCCCCCTATGTGGCGGATCTGGCGGACGTGCTGGATATGAAGGCCATCGCCGCGTCAAAGCTGCGCCTGGGCGTGGATCCCTTGGGCGGGTCTTCCCTGCCGTACTGGGAACCCATAGCTCATGCGTACGGTCTCAATCTGAGCGTGACCAACAGCGCTCTGGAGCCGGATTTTCGGTTCATGCCCCGCGACCACGACGGCAAGATCCGCATGGACTGCTCGTCGCCCTGGGCCATGGCGGGGTTGCTCGCCCACGCGCCAAATTACGATCTGGCCTTCGGCAACGCTCCGGACGCGGACCGCCACGGCATCGTCACCAAAGCGGGGCTCATGAATCCTAACCATTATCTGGCTGTTGCCGTGTGGTATTTGTTCCAGAACCGTCCGGGATGGCCCAAGGGCGCATCCGTGGGTAAAACCCTGGTCACCAGCAGCATGCTGGACCGCGTGGCCGGGGCTTTGGCCTGCCCGCTGTACGAGGTGCCCGTCGGCTTCAAATGGTTCGTTGGGCCTTTTATGGCGGGCAGCTGCGCTTTCGGCGGCGAAGAGAGCGCCGGCGCTTCCTTTTTGCGCAAGGACGGCACGGTCTGGTCCACGGACAAGGACGGGCTGATCATGGGCCTGCTGGCCGCGGAACTGACAGCCGAACTGGGCAAGAACCCCGCAGAAATTTACGCGGAACTGACGGAACGCTTTGGCGAGCCCCTGTACGAGCGCAGGGACGCGGCGGCGACTCCGGCGCAAAAAAAAGCGCTGGCGGCCTTGTCGCCTGCGGCGGTTACTGCAAAAACCCTGGCCGGGTCGCCGATTACGGCCATACTGACCCGAGCTCCGGGCAACGACGCTCCCATCGGCGGGCTGAAAGTGGTGACGGCCGACGGCTGGTTCGCCGCCCGTCCCTCCGGCACGGAAGACGTCTATAAAATTTATGCGGAAAGTTTTTTGGGGCCGGATCATCTGGCTACCCTGCAAAAAGAGGCGGGGGCGGTTGTGGATGCCGCCTTGCGCGACGCGCCCGCTCCGCATGAATAGTTGTTTGTCTATAACCTCGGGAAAAACAGGGCGCAGTTGACCTCCAGTCCGCTTGCAGGTATTGTTCTGTCAAAGTGAGGAACAGCTATGCGTTTTCTTGTAGTCGATGATGATTTTCAGACACGCAGTCTGGTACAGCGCTTTTTGCATCCGTACGGGTTCACGGATGTGGCGACGGACGGCGAAGAAGCTATTGAAGCTTTTCGTCTGGCGCTGAAGGAAGGCGAGCCCTATGATCTCATCACTCTCGACATTCTGATGCCCAACATCGACGGGCAGGAAGCCCTGCGCGAAATACGCGCCATTGAAAAAGAAAAGGGCGTGCCGGATGGCGAGGCCGTCAAGGTAATCATGATTTCCGGCCTGGACGACACCAAAGAAGTGCATGACGCCTTTTTTCTGGGGCAGGCCACGAGCTATCTGGTCAAACCCATTCATCACAAGGTGCTGCTGGACGAGATTGCGTCCCTGGGCATTGCATTGCCGCGCGAGTCTGATTCAAAACGGATCGTATGAAAAAGCCGCCTTCGGGCGGCTTTTTCACACTCTGTCGCAGGGAACGCTGCCCAGAAATTCTTCCAGGGCCTCGTCAATTGCCTCGGCGTATTCCGCCAACTCGTAAGAGCAGCGGCACCGGCCGCAGGTGAGAATGACGCGGCGGCAGGAACGTTCCGCCACAAGGGGTTCGCCGCATTCTTTGCATGCGATGGTGGTCTGGGCCGTACGGGGGTTGCGCCACATAGTACCGCCTTTTGCTGTGCCGTTGCTTTTGTATATCGCGGCGGGCCGGGCTCCGCAAGGCTCTTGCCAGGCCGGAGAAAAGTATTATTGTCGTCTTTTCACCCTGTAATCACCTTAACCACAGGAGCACGCGGCATGAAAAAGGTCATGGACGCCTTGAACGAGCAAATCAAAAAGGAATTTTATTCTTCCTATATGTATCTGGCCATGTCCGCGTACTTTGCGGACATGGGGCTGCCCGGCTTCGCCAACTGGATGCGCGTGCAGGCCAAAGAGGAAGTCACCCATGCCACGAAAATGTACGACTACGTGCTGGCTCGCGGCGGCAAAATCGCGTTGAAATCCATCGACGCGCCCCCTGCCTCGTGGAAGAATCCGCTGGACGCCATGCAGGCCGGTCTGACCCATGAAAAATTTGTCACCAAGAGCCTGAACGAACTCACCGACCTGGCCATCAAAGAAAAAGACCACGCCGCGCAAATTTTTCTCTCCTGGTACGTGACGGAACAAGTGGAAGAGGAACAGAATTTCGGCGACCTGGTCAACGCCCTGAAACTGATCAAAGGCGAAGGCCAGGGGCTGCTGATGATGGACCGTGAGCTGGCGGCCCGTGTCTTTGTGGATGAAACCCAGGCCCCTGCCGCGGGCGAGTAAAAACTATGGGGAGGCTTTGCCCCTCCGGCCCGCAAGACAAAGCCCCCCCTCCCACGGGCGGGGGCGTTGTCTTGCGGGCCGGTGGGCGCGGGGCCAACAAAGCCAAAGGCGGCAGCGTTGTTTGGGCCAAAA
>JAVBRE010000063.1:0-10079 GCA_031548325.1 Desulfovibrionaceae bacterium | reverse complement strand
TTGAAGAATGCAAAGCAGGGGCTCTGCCCCTGCACCCCGCACGGGGCTAAGCCCCCTGGCCCCCACGGAGTAACCAGCTGTCATACTTGAAAACACCCCCCCAAAAAAAAGTTTTTGGGGAAGGGGATGGGGGTCCGGGGGAAGGGGAACCCCATTTTTACAAAAAAGGGGTTGCCCTTCCCCCGGCCGCCGGAGGCGCCCGCCATGCCCAAACGCGACGACATTCGCAGCATCATGATTCTCGGGTCCGGCCCCATCGTCATCGGCCAGGCCTGCGAATTCGACTATTCCGGCACGCAGGGCTGCAAGGCCCTGCGCGAAGAAGGCTATCGCATCATCCTGCTCAACTCCAACCCGGCCACGGTTATGACCGACCCGGGCTTCAGCGACCGGACCTATATCGAGCCGGTGAATATCCATATGGCTTCGGCCATTATCCGCCAGGAACGGCCGGACGCCCTGCTGCCCACTCTGGGCGGCCAGACGGCTCTGAACCTGGCCGTGGAACTGCACGAGAGCGGCATTCTGCACGAATGCGGCGTGGAAATGATCGGCGCGCGCTTCGAGTCCATCGAGTTGGCGGAAAACCGCCACAACTTCCGCGACGCCATGCGGCGCATCGGCCTGGACGTGCCCGCCGGGGCCTTTGCCGACACGGTGGACGAGGCCGTTGCCGCGGTGCAGGACATCGGTTTTCCGGCTGTTGTGCGGCCTTCGTTCACCCTGGGCGGCACCGGCGGCGGAGTGGCCTACAATCTGGAAGAATTTCGCGACATAGCCCGTATGGGACTTGCGGCCTCTCCCATCAGGCAGATTTTGGTCGAAGAATCCGTATTGGGCTGGAAGGAACTGGAACTGGAGGTGGTGCGCGACAGGGCGGACAACGCCATCGTGGTCTGCGGCATCGAAAACCTGGACCCCATGGGCGTGCACACCGGCGACTCCATCACCGTGGCCCCCATTCAGACCCTGTCCGACGAGGAATACCAGGCCCTGCGCGACGACGCCCTGGCCGTGGTGCGGGCCGTGGGCGTGGACACGGGCGGCTGCAACGTGCAGTTCGCCGTGGATCCGCAGAACGGCCGCCGGGTGATCATCGAGATGAACCCCAGAGTTTCGCGCTCGTCCGCTCTGGCTTCCAAGGCCACGGGCTTTCCCATCGCCAGGGTGGCGGCGAAACTGGCCGTGGGCTATCGTCTGGACGAGCTGAAAAACGACATCACCGGCACCTCGGCCTGTTTTGAGCCCGCCCTGGACTACTGCGTGGTCAAGGCCCCGCGCTTCACCTTTGAAAAATTCGAAGGCAGCGAGCCCGCTCTGGGACTGGAGATGAAATCCGTGGGTGAAACCATGGCCCTTGGCGGCAATTTTCGCGAAGCCCTGCAAAAGGCCTTGCGCGGCCTGGAAACAGGCCTGGCCGGTCTCGAGCCGCCCAAGCGGGAAAGGGACGCCCCGGCCTCCAGAAATGAACGCCTGGCCCGCCTGCGCCAGAACCTGCAACAGCCCGGGCCCGAACGCCTGCCCGAGCTTTACGAGGCTTTCGGCCTGGGCCTGGACCTGGACGAAGCCCGTGCGCTGACCGGCATCGACCCCTGGTTTCTGTTCCAGATCAAAAGCCTGCTGGACACCGAGCGGCGCATCCGGTCGGAGTTGCTGCCCCTGCTCGCGGGGGAAGAGGCCGCGCCCGGTCCGGAACTCAAAGACCTGTGGCGACACGTCAAGGCTCAAGGTTTCAGCGACAGGCGCATCGCGAACATCGCCCGTGAAGAGCGGCCGGGCGCGAACCTGGACGAGACGCGCGTACGCGCCCTGCGCCGGGCAGCCGGGGTGCGGCCTTTTTTTCGCAGCGTGGACACCTGCGCCGGAGAATTCGCGGCCCTGACCCCTTATTTTTATTCCACCTTCGACGCCGCCTGCGAAGACCCGGCCCATGCGGGCGGGGTAGCCAGGGGACGGCGCACGATCATGATTCTGGGCGGCGGCCCCAATCGCATCGGTCAGGGCATCGAATTCGACTACTGCTGTGTGCAGGCCGCCTTTCACCTGCGCGAAGCGGGCCTGCGCACGATCATGGTCAATTCCAACCCCGAAACCGTGTCCACGGATTTTGACACGGCGGACAGGCTCTATTTCGAACCCCTGACCGTGGAGGACATTCTGGCCGTGTGCGAGGCGGAACAGCCCGACGGCGTGCTGGTGCAGTTCGGCGGGCAGACCCCCCTCAACCTGGCCCTGGCCCTGCAACAGGCCGGGGCGCCCATCGCGGGCACGCAGCCCGAAAACATAGCCCTGGCCGAAGACAGGGAAGCCTTCGCCGCTCTGGCGGCAAAACTGGGCGTGCCCCAGCCCGCCAGCGGCATGGCCGTCAACGAAGAATCCGCCTGCCGCATCGCCGCGAAAATCGGCTACCCGGTCATGGTGCGGCCTTCGTTTGTGCTGGGGGGCCGAGCCATGCGCATCATTCACGACGAGCAGGCCCTGCGCGACTACCTGGGCGGCAGAACGAACGGGCCGCGTCTGCGGGCCGATTCGCCCATTCTGGTGGACAAGTTTCTGGAGGACGCGGTGGAAGTGGATGTGGACGCCGTGGCCGACGGCCGGGACGTGACCATCGCCGCCATCATGGAACATATCGAGCAGGCCGGCATCCATTCCGGCGACTCCTGCTGTTCCATACCCACCCATACCCTGAGCGCGGCCTGCCTCGCCGACATCCGGCTGCACACCCGCAACCTGGGCCTGGCGCTGGGCACCGTGGGCCTGCTCAATATGCAGTTCGCCGTGCATCAGGGCACGGTCTACATTCTGGAAGCCAATCCCAGGGCCTCGCGCACCGTGCCCTTCGGTTCCAAGGCCACGGGCGTTTGCGTGGCGGGCATGGCCGCCCGGGTGATGGCCGGAGAAACCCTGGCCGGGACGGGTTTTATTGAAGAGCCGAGACTGCGCTACCATGTGGTGAAAGAAGCCGTATTCCCTTTTTCGCGCTTTCCCGGCGCAACCATCGAACTGGGCCCCGAAATGCGTTCAACCGGCGAAGTCATGGGCATAGACCGCAGCTTCGGCATGGCCTTTCTCATGGCCCAGGCCGGGGCGTACACCCGCATTCCTTACGAAGGCAACGTGATACTTTCAGTCTCCGACCGGGACAAGGCGGCGTTGGCGCCTCTGGCGGCGCGATTGGCGAAGCTGGGCTTCACCCTCTTTGCCACGCCGGGCACCAGAGAGGTCCTGGCGGCGCAGGGCACGCACGCGAAGGAAGTGGTCAAGATCGGCCCGAAACGGCCGCATGTTCTGGATCTTTTGCGCAACGGCGACATGCGCATGATAGTCAACACCGTCAGCGGGCCCCACTCCGCCCGCGACGCGACCCCCATCCGCGCGGAAGCCATCGCCCGCCGCATCACTTTGCTGACCACGATAACGGCGCTCGCCGCCGCCGTGGAAGGCCTGGAAACGCGGCGGACGGACAAGCGCACGGTAGCGCCCATGCAGGATTTTTACGCGGGCGTGGTCGACGGCAGGGCTCTGTAGGCGGCGCGCCGGACTGCCGTCCGGCGTTAGAAGCCACTTCATAATGAATTATGAAATGACTTCTAATGAAGCGCTGATTAATTCGCCTTTCGGAAACGCTGAGTTTTTTTGTTTGGCAAGGCGCGAGCTTTTTTTCAAGCGGCGGCTGGACTCTTCCGTCCTGCCCTGCTTGAAAAAAGGCGAGCAACGCAGTCCAAACGGAATAAATCAGCGTTTCCCTAATGAATGGAATTGCCGCCGCTGTCGTGCGGGCTGCCGGGCTCGGTCAGAATGACGTCGTCATACATGACGGAATGGATGCCCTTGATCGTGCGAACCCGCGCAAGCACGGTCTGCAGTTCATTGAAGTTGCGCAACTGACCGTCCAGATACACCCTGTCGCCCGCGACGGTCGCATAGACGCCGGGCGAAAATTCGCCGAGAGATTTCGTCACTGTCTGCTGCAAAGCCGCGTCCTGCGGGTTCTGCATCGCACATCCCGCCGGAAGCAGTAAAGAAAAGGCCAACATCGCGGCCATGGTCATTCGTCTCAACATACAAAGCCTCCTTATGTCGCTTCTGCGAGGCCTTCAAGCGATACAGAACAGGTAAGGCTTCTTTGCGACGCGTAAAGGGGCGAAGACGCGACGCGGACGCGGCCCGGCGTCACGGCCGGGGCTGCGTCCGCGTAAAAGCCGAAAAAGCGCGGGTCAATTGCCGGAATTACATCCGGGAATCGCTGTCATGCGGGCTGCCCGGCTCGGTCAGGACGATGTCGTCGTACATGACGGTATGTACGCCTCTGACCCCCTGCACGCGCCTGACTACTGTCTGCAAGTCGTTGAAATTGCGCAAATCCCCGTTCAAATATACCCTATCGCCCGCGACGGTCGCGTAGACGCCGGGTGAAAATTCGCCCAGCGCTTCCGTTACGTTCTGCTGCAAAGCCGCGTCCTGCGGATTCTGCATGGCGCATCCCGCAGAAATCAGCAAAACAAGGGCCGCCAGCGTCGATATCCATAGTTTTCTCAGCATAACCTGCCTCCTCGATACTGAGTCGAAACAATCTAAACATAGACTATAAATAACACAATTTCGCGGAGCGTAAAGAACGAAATCGCAAACCCCGGACACGGAATTGCCGCAGGCGGTATTTGCCCGCCTTCAAACGACAAGGTCGGGGTGAATGTGTTCAAAGAGAGAGGTGCGTGCCGATTTCTACCACCCTTGAAGTGGGTATGTTGAAAAAGGTGGACGCGTTCCAGGCGTTGTTGCTCAAAAAAACGAAGAGCGCCCGACGCCAGGGCCGCATGACCGTATCGGCCGCCGCAGCCAGAATGGTCTCGCGTCCGAGATAAAAGGTGCAGTCATACAGAGGCAGGTGCATCGCGCTGTCTTTGGAGCATTCCGAAATGTCGGCCATGTCCGGACGCTGCATGTAGCCGTATGAGGCGGTCATGCGGTACAGGCCCACGTCCTTGTCCGCATCGTCCAGGCGTATGCGCGCATGAGTCCCCACATAGGGCGTTTCCGCCGTTCTGATGGTCAGCAGCACGATGGTTTCAGGCACGGTATGGATCAGGGCGATGGAACGCGCCAGCGGCATGGGCGTCAGGCTTTGGTTCATGGTCATGTATACGCCGATGCCCGGGCTTCTGTTGGTCTTCACTTCGCGCAGGGCGGCCAAAAAAGCCTTGAGCGGCATGCTCATCTGCTCGAAACGATCTCGAAGATAGGCGCGGCCTTTCTTCCAGGTGGTCATGGCGGTTATCAGCACGATGGACGCCAACATGGGCAGCCAGCCGCCGTCCATAACCTTGATCAGGTTCGCGCCCAGAAAAGGCAGATCAAAAGAAAGGAACAGCGCCAGCAAAGGGCCGGACTTCCAGAGCGGCCATTTCCAGACGTAATGGGTCACCGCGAAATACAGCACGCTGGTCATGCCCATGGCCCCGGTCACGGCCAGCCCGTATGCCGCCGCAAGCCCGCTCGAGTTCTGAAAAATCAGAACCAGGGCGATGCAGGCGACCATCAGCAGACCGTTTATGGTGGGCAGGTAAATCTGCCCTCTGGTGGCGGACGAAGTATGCACTACCCGCATGCGGGGCAGAAAACCAAGGTGCACGGCCTGCTGGGTCAGGGAGTAGACTCCGGTTATCAGAGCCTGGGACGCGATGACCGTGGCCATTGTGGCCAGCGCCACCATAGGGATAAGAAAAATCTGCGGAACGGCCTGATAAAAAGGATTGCGGGCCACGGCCGGGTTGTTCAGGATCAGCGCGCCCTGTCCCAGATAGTTGAGCAGCAGCGCCGGGCAGACCAGAAAAAACCAGCCGTTCTTGATGGGGGAGCGGCTGAAATGCCCCAGGTCCGCGTACAGGGCTTCGCCCCCGGTGATGCACAACACCACCGTACCCAGCACAATGATGCCGTGCAGATGGTTGGCCTGAAAATAGGCGACGGCGTAATGCGGGCTGACCGCCGCGATCACCTGCGGGTTGGCGCCGATATTTATAAGGCCGATGCAGGCCAGAGCCCCGAACCAGAGCAGCATGACCGGGCCGAAAACGCCGCCGATGCGCGCGGTCCCGTGCTTTTGCAGCATGAAAAGAACGACCAGAATGCAGCAGGTGGCCGGCACTATTATTTCATCGGCCGCCGGGGTTACCACGCTCAGACCCTCCACCGCGGAGAGCACCGAGATGGCCGGGGTGATGATGCCGTCGCTGTACAAAAGCGCCGCGCTGCACAGCGCCAGATACGGCAGGACGCGAAAAAATCGGCTGCCGGGCGAACGCTCTATGGCCCCGCGCAACAAGGCCAGCAGGGCAAAGGTGCCGCCTTCGCCGTGGTCGTCCGCCCTGGTCACGAAACATACGTACTTGATGGTGATGACCACCATCAGACTCCAGAAAATCAGCGAAAGCACGCCCATGACATTGACATGGTTCACGGCGATGGCGTGCGGGCCGTGAAAACATTCTTTCAGAGCATACAGCGGGCTGGTGCCGATATCGCCGTAAACCACGCCCAGGGCCGTCACCATCAGGCCCGCCATGCCCGCCGTTTCTGTTTTGCTTTTTTCCGACATAGCTTCCCTTGATAAAACCGGGCAGATTTTTTCCTTATATGCCAATCCGCCAGGGATTCAAGCCGGATTTTGCCCGGTATTCCGGCAGCGGCCCAATTTGCACGATTCCGCGTCTTGACCGGGCTTTACCGGCCGGTATATCCTCCCCGCCAAGTCCACTTTGCCTTTGCCGCCGGCGCAACAAGCCATCAAGGAGCGACCATGAACATCGGCGCCTACACTTTCGAGCAGTTCAAGCAAAAAGCGGCGGAATTTCACGGGTATCCGGCGCCCGGTCTGCTGCTTGGCGGCTATATGGTCGAAATGGCCAAAGCCGCCATGCCCCAGGGCACCCTGTTCGAGGCGCTGGTTGAAACCCGCAAGTGCCTGCCCGACGCTGTGCAACTTCTGACCCTGTGCAGCACCGGCAACAACTGGATGAAGGTGCTGAATCTGGGCAGATACGCCCTGACGTTGTTCGACAAATACAGCGGCGAAGGCTTTCGCGTGCACCTCAACCTGGAAAGGCTCGCGGCCTGGCCCGAGACGAGCGCCTGGTTTCTGAAACACAAACCCAAGGCGGAGCAGAATCCGGACCTTCTGCTGCAGGAGATAGAAGAGGCGGGGGACAGCGTCTGTTCCATAACAGCCGTGCGCGTCCGGCCGCGCCTGCTGGGGCATGCGCATATGGGCGCCATCGGGGTCTGTTCCCGTTGCGGCGAGGCCTTTCCCGTGAATGACGGCCCGCTGTGCCGCGGCTGCCAGGGAGAAGCTCCATACGACCTGCTTGAGGCGGCCTGCGTCGCCGCCCGGCGGCCCGCCATGCGGGTGGTTCCCGTGGCGGAGGCCGTGGGCCGCACAGCCCTGCACGACATGACGGAAATCGTTCCCGGCCGGAGCAAGGACGCGGCATTCAGCGCCGGGCAGACCATCAGCGCCGGCGATGTCTGCCGCCTGCAGCAGATGGGGCGTTTTTCCGTGGCTATAGACGACGGCGCGGACAGCGGCGATTTCGTGCACGAAAACGCCGGGGCCGAAGCCTTCGCCCGCCGCATGGCCGGAGAAAATGTTCTTTTCGACCTGCCCCCCAAAGAAGGCAAAATCAATTTCCGGGCGTCCGTTCCGGGTCTTTTCACCCTTGACCGCGTCCGTCTGAACGCCTTCAACATGGTGCCGGAAGTCATGGCCGCGAGCAGACAGGACGGCCTGCTGGTGGAAGCGAATTCCGAAGTGGCGGGCACGCGGGTCATTCCTCTGTATCTTGACGGCGTCCTGTTCGCCCAGGCTCTGTCCGTGCTCGACGCGCCGCTCTTTTCCGTCGCGCCCCTGCGCGCCGCCAAAGTGGGCATTCTGGTCACGGGCACCGAGGTCTTTCAAGGCCTTATCGAGGACAAATTCATTCCCCTCATCGCCGCCAAAGTCGAGCAACTGTGCTGTACGGTGGTCAAGGCCGCTGTCGCGCCGGACGACAAGGACCACATACGGCGGAGCATCGACGGCATTCTTGCGGCCGGCGCGGACTTGCTGGTGACCACGGGCGGCCTTTCCGTGGATCCGGATGATGTGACCCGCGCGGCCCTCGTGGAAGCGGGCCTCACGGACGTGCTGCACGGCGCGCCCGTGCTGCCGGGCACCATGACCCTGGTGGGACTGCTTCCCGCGGCCGCGGGCGCGGTACAGGTCGTCGGGGTTCCGGCCTGCGCCCTGTATTTCAAAACCACGCTCTTTGACGCGCTCTTGCCGCGTCTGCTGGCCGGCAGACGCCTGACCCGGCCGGAACTGGCCGCCATGGGCGAAGGCGGCTTTTGCATGAATTGCAAGGTGTGCACCTGGCCCAAATGTTTTTTCCTGAAATAGCGAAAGCAGATGCCGCGATCTTGCGCCGGCCTGAATCTTGACTTTTTCGTTCGGTTTTTGCTATCGTTGAAGCCATAAGGGTTTTCAACTTTCTTCACCTTTTGGCCTGCTGCCGCGCGGTGCAACGCCGGCTAACGGACCGCAGGATCCCTAGGAGGCAATTGGTCTGCTATTGTCCTGATATCTGACCAGTTGGCCTTGCATTTTCATTGGAAAATGCGATCTTTTTTCACACAGCTTCACAGCGCAGGTGGACCGTTATGCTTGGGAAACGGCACGGGTTTCGTATTATTTTTCTCGCCCTGGGCGTCTTTGTCGCGGCGTGCGGCATCACGGGCTATGCTCTGCACGCAACGTCGTCCACGGCGTTTTGCATGTCCTGTCACGAAATGAAACCGTATCTGAAGGAACTGCAATCTTCGTCCCATGCCAGGGACAAGGCCGGCAAGGACATCGGCTGCAGCCAGTGCCATATTCCCCAGGGCTTCGGGCCGCGTTTTCTCGCGGTGAAGGTGTACTCGGGCGTCAAGGACGTGGCCGTGCACTTCTGGGAAAACCCCGAACTCCTGAACCGCGTGCAGTCGCAGCAGACGGCCCGGCGTTTTGTGGACGACGCCAACTGCCTGGCCTGCCATCAGGACCTGTACACAAACGGCAAGGGCAGCGCGCCTGTTTCCGATTACGGCAGGCTGGCCCATGACGCGTATCTCGGCAAAAACGGCAACACCAAGCAGAACTGCGCCGGTTGCCACATCAATCTCGCGCACCTGCCGGAATTTGACCGGCGTCTGCCGGCGAACGCCGTATTCGCATCCCGGCTGCAAGAGGAGGTAAAACCCTGATGGCCGCCTTCAAGAAACCCCTGATCATCGGCATCGTGCTTGTCATCGCGGCGGTGGCCGGGTTTTTCGTCTATCTGGACAAAGCCTTTCCCAAGGTGCGCTGTGAGGCCGCGAACGTGAAACACCTGACCGCGCCGGAAGAGCTTGGCGACTGTTACAGCTGCCACGCCAAGGTCACCCCCGTGGTGGCCCAGGATTGGAAAGATTCCAAACACGGCGTGCTGCTGGTCAAATGTTTCGTCTGCCACGGACAGCCCGACGGCAAAGGAGCCATCCCCTTTGCCGTGAAGCCTTCGTACAACGACATTTGCGCCCGGTGCCACGAACCGTCCATGAACAAGATGAAAGAAAAATTCGGGCAGGTGCAGGATTGCGAAACCTGCCACCCCAGACACCAGAACCCCATGCACCGTGGCGCGTTCGAAGCTGTTACCGCCACCGATAAAACAAATTTCTGATTCCTTTCCGGGCGAAGGCGCCCGCCAATCAAGGAGCCGGCCATGACTTTTTCCAGACGCGAATTTTTGAAAGGAACCGCCGCGGGCATTGCCCTTTCCGTTCTTGCCGGACCGGCGATGGCCGCGCAGCAGAGCGGCCTTGATGCCGACAAATGGGTCAAGGGCGTGTGCCGTTATTGCGGCACGGGCTGCGGCGTGCTGGTCGGCGTGAAGGACGGCAAGGCCGTGTCCATCAAGGGTGATCCCAAAAACCACAACCAGGGCCGCCTCTGCCTGAAAGGGGCCTTGCTCATTCCGGTCATCTACGCCGAGGACCGCCTGCTGAAACCCCTGATTCGCAAG
>JAVBRE010000245.1:0-3928 GCA_031548325.1 Desulfovibrionaceae bacterium | reverse complement strand
GGCCACAGAGGGTAGGTGCGGCGCCATGTCCGCGGATTTGTACGCGGCGGCAACGGCGGCCTCGAAACGGCCTCCGTCCAGCAGGGCCGCCGCCGCTTCCAGATAGAGCTGTTCCGGCGCTCCGTTATACACGGCGGCGATAAACGCCTCATATTCCTCGCCGAAAAAAGCGCGGATCAGTTGTTCGCGATCATGCAGCAGACGGGCCAGATGCCTGTTTTCGTCCTGACCCGCGCAATAGCGGTGAAAAATGCCGCGCGCATGGGCAAGCAGCAGTCGGATGCGCTCAACCCCCCGGCGCATGTCGGCGCTGTTTTCTCCGACCACACGGACGAAAGCCTTGACCGCGGCATCCGAATTCATGGACGGGGCGTTTTCCACAAGGGCTGAAAGGCGGGGGGCGTAATGCTGATGCTGGTGCGTGTCCTCCAGCAGTTTGATGGTCTCGTGAAAAATATAGCCGATGGCCCAGTCCAGCAGGCGGGGCGCCGGGTCGACGCCCCGGGCGTCGCGCAGAAGAAGGTGGGCCGTGTCTTTGAGCCGCCAGAGCAGCCCTTTGTCCATCTGGTCGCCCAGAAGGTCGCGCAGCATGGAAAAGGACAGGTTCCCCGCATGGTCGAAACGCTCGAACTGTTCTTCCAGCGCCGCGCTGACAATGCAGAAGTCGCGCAAAATGTCGGCGTTGAACCGCGCCGCGTTCGCTTCCAGCCATCTAGACATGGCGTTCCTCTTTGAGCAGGGCGGTAGCGACGGATGCGTCATACAGCAGCAAAGGATCCGCGCCGCCGTCCCGCTCGCGGTACAGGGCGGCCGCTGCGCTCAGCGCCTGCCGGGTCAGCCAGCCGTGTTTTTCCCAGACCTGGGGATAGTCCGCATGCCACAGCCTGAATTCGATGCCGCCGGTTCCCTGGCGCACATAAACCCGACTTTTGTGGTCTGAAGGGTTGGGATAATAATATGATCCGTTTGCGTCGCGCATGGGCGGCATCGTGCCATGATGCGGGTGAATGCGCAACAGGGAAGAAACGGGCTTTTGCAAGGGCGGGCTGTAATAGATGCAATGTATAATAGATACCTAATATTTTCATAAGAGTTGCGTTTTCCTTACCGGCGCAGGAATCTTCGGGCTATGCGCCGCTGCCTCGCCTTGACAAAAAGAGGTCAGCCTCATACGAATTTGTGACAATATTCCCTTAGGTACGCATTTGCGAGTCACCAACTAATTTTGGAGGTAGGGCAATGGCGAAACACGCGACCCCAAAGCTGGACCAGCTTGAGTCCGGACCCTGGCCCAGCTTTGTGTCGGACATCAAGCAAGAAATCGAGCACAGGGAAAAGAACCCGGACAAAGTGGAGTACCAAATTCCCGTTGATTGCCCCGCCGACCTTTTGGGCGTGCTCGAACTGTCGTACACCGACGGTGAAACCCACTGGAAGCACGGCGGCATCGTGGGCGTTTTTGGCTACGGCGGCGGCGTTATCGGCCGTTATTGCGACCAGCCGGAACAATTTCCCGGGGTGGCGCACTTTCACACCATGCGCATCAACCAGCCCGCGGCCAAGTACTACAGCACCGAGTTTCTGCGCCAGATCTGCGACATATGGGACATGCGCGGTTCCGGTCTGACCAACATGCACGGGTCCACCGGGGACATTATTTTTCTCGGCACCCAGACCCCGCAACTGGAAGAAATTTTTTACGAACTGACCCACAACCTGAACACGGACCTTGGCGGTTCCGGTTCCAACCTGCGCACCCCCGAATGCTGCCTGGGCCCCTCGCGCTGTCAGTACGCCTGTTATGACACGCAGGATCTGTGCTACGCCCTGACCCGCGACTATCAGGACGAACTGCACCGACCCGCATTTCCCTAGAAGTTCAAGTTCAAGTTTGACGGCTGTCCCAACGGTTGCGTGGCCTCCATCGCCCGTTCCGATTTCTCGGTCATCGGCACCTGGAAAGACGACATCAAGATCGATCAGGCCGCGGTCAAGGCCTATGTGGGCGGCGAACTCGTTCCCAACGCCGGCGCTCATTCGGGCCGCGACTGGGGCAAGTTCTGCATCGAAGGCGAAGTCATCTCCCGCTGTCCCTCCAAGTGCATGAAATGGGACGGCTCCACGCTGAGCATCGACAACAAGGAATGCACCCGCTGCATGCACTGCATCAACACCATGCCCCGGGCTCTGCGTATCGGCGACGAACGCGGCGCATCCATTCTGGTCGGCGCGAAAGCCCCGGTTCTGGACGGCGCGCAGATGGGTTCGCTCTTGGTGCCCTTTGTGGAAGTCAGCCAGCCGTATGATGAAGTCAAAGAAGTCATCGAAAATATCTGGGACTGGTGGATGGAAGAAGGCAAAAACCGCGAGCGTCTGGGCGAAACCATCAAACGGCTGTCCTTCCAGAAACTGCTCGAGGTCACCAATGTGAAACCCCAGGCCGTGCATGTCAAAGAGCCGCGCCACAATCCCTACATTTTCTTCAAAGAAGATGAAGTGCCCGGTGGTTGGGAACGCGACCTTGAGGCCTATCGCAAACGTCACCCGTTAGTCGGTAAATAGGGAGGGGATCACAATGGCATTCGTTTCTTCTGGTTACAATCCCGCGAAGCCCATGGAGGGCCGCATTTCCGACATCGGTCCGCGCAAATACGACGAATTCTATCCGCCCGTCATCGCCAAAAACAAGGGCAACTGGGATTACCATGAAATCCTGGAACCCGGCGTGCTGGTACACGTGGCGAAAGGCGGCGACAAGGTTTATACCGTGCGCGTGGGCGCCGCCCGTCTGATGAGCGTCACCCATATCCGCGAAATCTGCGATATCGCCGACAAGCACTGCGGCGGCCATCTGCGTTTCACCACCCGCAACAACGTTGAATTCATGGTCACCTCTCTTGACGCGGTGAAAGCTCTGAAAGAGGACCTCGCCGGCCGCAAATTCAAGGGCGGATCCTTCAAGTTTCCGGTGGGCGGCACGGGCGCGGGCATCAGCAATATCGTGCACACCCAGGGCTGGGTGCACTGCCACACCCCGGCAACTGACGCTTCCGGTCCGGTGAAAGCGGTGATGGACGAAATGTTCACGGACTTTCAGTCCATGCGTCTGCCCGCGACCTTGCGCGTCGCGCTGGCCTGCTGCATCAACATGTGCGGCGCCGTGCACTGTTCGGACATCGGCCTGGTGGGCATTCACAGAAAACCCCCCATGGTCGACCACGGCTGGGCCGACCAGCTCTGCGAAATTCCCCTTGCGGTCGCTTCCTGCCCCACGGCGGCGGTACGCCCCATCAAGACGGAATACAAGGGTGAGAAAGTCAATTCCATAGGCATCAAAAACGAGCGCTGCATGTACTGCGGCAACTGCTACACCATGTGCCCCGCCCTGCCCATTTCCGACGGCGAAGGCGACGGCGTGGCCATCATGGTGGGGGGCAAGGTTTCCAACCGCATCAGCATGCCCAAGTTTTCGAAAGTCGTTGTGGCGTACATCCCCAACGAAGCGCCGCGCTGGCCCACGCTGGTCAAGACGGTGCGGCACATTGTCGAAGTGTACGCCGCCAACGCCAGAAAATACGAACGGCTGGGCGACTGGGCCGAACGCATCGGCTGGGAGCGCTTCTTCAGCCTGACGGGTCTGGAGTTCACGCCGCACCTTATTGACGATTTCCGCGACCCCGCATACTATACGTGGCGGCAGAGCACGCAGTTTAAATTCTAGAGCGCTTCGCTACTGAAAATAGTGAAACGCCCGGCAGGGATTTGCTTGCAAATCCCTGCCGCGAAATTGTCGCAGGCCGGTTTTGTCGGCCGCCAGACGGCAATCTCAAGCGTAAAATACTATAAGACCCGGAGGCCGGACCATGGATGCTGAACAACAAAAGGTTGTGGATTTTTTGAAAGGGAAAACCAGCAAAACCAAGTTCTA
>JAVBRE010000154.1:0-2859 GCA_031548325.1 Desulfovibrionaceae bacterium | reverse complement strand
TCTAAATAAATCTTTTGCCCAAATAGCCTTGTCATCCGGCCCTTTTTTCTCCGGTCGAGTACCATCAGAGTACACTCCCTTCGCAAAAAGGGCCGGATTCCTCGCTCTTGGAGCAAAATCTTTTATTTAGAGACAGCTCCTAGGCTCGAGTTTTATTTTGGTCATGAATGAAAGAATCCACTCCCTGTATAAAAATTTGCCTCCTCCTTGTTTGGCGGCAGGCCCTCGCCCGCGCCGTTCAATGCGGGTTACGGCAGCAGAACGGCCCGGCTTCCGTTTTACGCGGAAACAAGTCTGTGCTATGGGGAAAGGGGAGGCGGCATGCAAAAATACCCTGAACCCGCGGCCTATGTGACCAAGGATGAAAGCTTCATCCGCGAGCTGCTGCACCCGGATTTTGTGCCGGGGCTGGGTATGAGCCTGGCCGAAGCCGTGGTGGAAGCAGGCCGCGTCACGGCGGAACACAGTCATCCCAATTTCGACGAGATCTATTACGGGCTTGAAGGCGAAGGCACCCTGCATCTCAACGGCCTGCCCCACGCTTTCGGCCCCGGCCGCTACTATCTGCTGCCCAGAGGTTTTCGCCATTATCTGCGGGCCGAAACCCGCCTGCGTCTGCTTTGCGTCTGCTGCCCGGGCTATTCCCACGCGGGCACGGAGCTGAGCTGAAAACAGGCGTCACGCGCCCAGCAGGGCGTCCGCGTTGTGCAGCAACGCTTCCATCTCCGGGTCGGACAGGCCCAGGCGCCGCTGCTGCAAGGGAATTTCTTCCGCCGGGTCGTACAGGGGATAGTCGCTGCCGAAAAGAATGCGCTCTCTGGGGTGAGCCTTCAGAATGGCCCGCAGTTCCGGCAGGGCGAGCGCGTGCGTGTTCGAAGTGTCCAGCCAGATGTCGCGGCCGGCCAGGGCGTCCAGGGCGGCGGTGCCGTTCGCATAGCCGCCCATGTGCGCCGCGATGATCCGAGCTTTGGGAAAGTGTTCGATAAGCGCTCGAAGTTTATAGGGGCTGGCGGGGTTTTTTTCCAGCGGCGGTTCGCAGCCCACATGGCACATGAGGATAAAGCGGGTCCCCACGGCTTCCATGATCGGGAACAGCCTGGGGTCGTCAAAAGCCAGGTTCTGAAAGTTGGGGTGCAGTTTGATGCCCTTGACGCCCGACTTTTCCAGGCGGTCCAGTTCCCTTGGCCAGCGGAGGCAGTCGGGGTGCACGCTGCCGAAAGGGACCATGCGGGGCATGGACGCGTTTTCCGCGAGGGGCGCGGCCCCTGCGAGGGGTGCGACCTCCTCGGAGTGCGCATCTCTGTCGGGCTCAGGCTGCTGATTGCGCAGCAAGGCAAGAGCGAAGTTGTTGGCCGCCACAACCTGGTCGCCGGAAAGCGCCGCGATATGCGCGACAACCCGTTTGACGCCCGCCCTGGCGGCGCGCGGCAGCAGGTCATCAATGACGCCCGTCCCCACGGAGTTGAAGCCCACGGACGCGATGCGGGCCAAGGCTTTTGCCGCGGTCCGGGGGTGAAAGATGTGGGCGTGAATGTCCGTGCGCATGGTTCGTCAGTTCGGAAGCTCAAGGATGCGGTGCAAAAGTATGGCCGCGCCCGCTCCGGCCAGGATCACGCCGAAAAGAAACACGGCCGCTCTGGGGGAGCGCCCCAGAAAGGAAGGAAAGGCGCCGGATTTTCCTGTGCCCGCGCCCCAGACGAGCACGCAGCCCACGGCAAGCAGGCAGGTACCGTACACAAGGGATGCGCCCGTGTCCGAATTCGCCGCCCAGGCGACGGCCAGGCAGACGCAGACAATAACGGCCATGTTGCGAAAAGAAGCCACCGCGTCCTTCCTACAGTATTTTCAATGCTGATCCGCTTTCAGATCAGCAGATTTTTCAGCCAGTCCGGCACGGCCGTCGGACGGCCCTGAGCGTTGACGCAGGCGTGACGGGTCGTGCCTTCGGCCAGTTTTTTCGTTTTGTCCTCGTTGAAAAGCGCATAGCTGAAGGTCACCGAGGCCCGGCCCCACTCGGAAATCAGGGCATGAATGTGCAGCAGTTCGTCGTAGCGGGCAGGGGAGCGGTAGCGGCAGGACGCTTCGCTGACCGGCAGGTAAAAACCGCGCTTTTCCACTTCGCTATATGAAAGCCCGCGCGCGCGGATAAGTTCGCTGCGGGCGCGCTCGAAAAGATGCAGATATTCGGCGTAATACATGACGCCCATGGCGTCGGTTTCGCCGTATGACACGCGGTGGGCCAGCCAGACCTCGCCGGGGGACACGGTTTCAGCACACATAGATTCTCCGATGTTGCAAAAAGGACGTTGGCAGGGTAGGCAACCCCTGGTTGCTACGCTATCTCGCATAAAAAGCCAAGGCGTGAAGGATGACGAGGATGTTACGATACGGGTCTTTCGCGGCGCTGGCCGCACTGGGAGCCTTTTTACTGCTGACCGCCGGCTGCGGCAAACAGGTTTTGCCGGGCGGCCGGGCCGAAGGCGGCGCAAGCGGTCAGGCGGGCCGCATACCGCCCATCGAGCTCTTTGTGCCGCTGGGTGATGTCTGTTCCCTGCCCGTCCCCGCGGATGAGGCGGCAAAGCTGGCCCGGCAGCTGGCCCCGGCCAAACAGGGCCTTTCTTCCTGGCGGGATATGGATTTCGCGCTCAGCCAGAGTCTGGCCCACGTGGGGGGCAAGCCCGCTTCCGCCAAGGCTATTTCCCGCCCCGGCCTGACCGTGACCTGGGGGCAGATGGCCCAGTCGCTCAGCCAGCTGCGTTCACTGCTGCCTCAACTGGACGGCGACCCCACGCTGCTGGCCCGGCATGTTCGCTGGCTGCGGCTGGGCCCGGATTTTTCCTTCACCGGCTACTATGAGCC
>JAVBRE010000100.1:0-13978 GCA_031548325.1 Desulfovibrionaceae bacterium | reverse complement strand
CCTAAATGTGGGAGTCGTGGGGCCCTTTCGCCGACACCGCTTGGGCCGGGGGGGGGCGGGCATTTCACCCGCGGGGGGGGGGGCGCCCCCCCCCCCCCGCACCCCACCGGCAGGGACGTGGTCCCCTTGCGGGGCGCGGGGCGGCGCCCCGCTCTCGCAATGCGGCTGCGCCGGCTACAGCGGCAGCACCTTTTCGCCGCGTTTTGGGTCACCCGTCCGCCGCTTCAGGAAGTGTCACAAATCCGAGCACGGCCAGGGCCTGCAAAATTTCCTGCACGCGGGCGCGGGGGGCGCGGGTGAAGCGGGCGGCCACGGCATCCGCCGTAAGGGGCGCTCCATTGCTTTGCAAGAGCGCGGCAACGGCCCGCACAGCCTGGGTCTGGTCCGGCAGCCCGGCGGGCCAGGCCGATTTGGGCCCGGCTTTGGCGGCGGCTTTTTTGCCTTTGACCGGAGCGGCCGCGACGGGCAGGTCGATGTCGAGTTCAGCCTGTTCCATCTTGCGCCCGGCTTTGGGCCGGGTCTGGTATTCCGGCCGCAGCCAGCGAATTTTGCCCTGCTTTTCTTCCGCCGTGCGCTCCGCGTTAAGGGCGACCAGGCGTTGCAATATTTCCTCGTCCGGCAGGTCAAGGGGCCAGCCGTAGGCGTTGGCCACGGCGGCGTCCAGATCGTCGTGCATCTCGCGCAGCACGGTGACCAGGCCCTGCTCATGAATGCTTTTTTCTTTGGCCGTCAGCGCCCGGCCTTCGCGCAGGGCTTCGAGCACGTTGTACATGCCGGTCATGGTCAGGTCGGGGTGCAGGGCCTGACGGGCCTTTCTGTGCCCGTCCAGCTTTTCGCCCAGATCGCGGATGCGGGCCTGCTGCTCCGGCGTGGCCGCCGGGAAGGGGAAGGGGGCAAAACAGACAGAATTATTATAACGGGGCCGATCTTCAAGAGTACCCCCGGTATTCAGCGTCCAGCAAACATGAACGCGGCTGGAGAGGATACCGAGATGAAAGGGGTCATCAGTTGCAATGGCTACAAGGCTTTGGTCGGGTAATATGTTTATATCGAGAAATATGAACATCCGGTGCTTTGCCGTCATGGGGGTCGCGATGTACCGTATTAGTCTGGAAAGGGCGGGGCGAAAATCTTTTCTTGGTTCTCCAAAGAACCACCAATTTTCTCTGTAGGTGGCGCGATTGTTTTGGTCCCTCTCAGGTTTCACATGCGTCAAAAGCCATTGGTACGCATCAGGATACGCATGCCGCAACTCGTCGATGGGCATGCCGAAAAAATCCATAACCATAAGGTCTCTGGGCGAATCTGTGAGGTCTTTACCGTTTCTGAACGGGCGAATATAGCGCTCCAAATTTTTGAGGCGTTTTAGACCCAGGGTCTGAGCTTCCTGTCGCGTGACAATAAAACCCTTGCCGTGCAGCTTCATCCCCTGACAGCTTATACCCTCATTGGCTTTAAGCGGTTTCACCCCGGTCACGTCGGTGCCTTGAGTGAGATCGGCATTGATAATCCCGGTATGCTCCGCAAGCGTTACCTGGCGTTCTCGTGCATCCGTTTTGCTTTCGTTGGTGATGAGGCACAGCACGCCTTCCCTGTCGCCTTTAGCGCCCACGGTCATTGCTATCCTGACCGCCGCGCCGTCGGACGCGTCCACCCAGGGATGATCGGGCACGGCAAAAGCTAAATGCAACGGTTGCACGGCGTCCAGGTGCATAGATACGACGCGCCGGTTGAAAGCCTGCGTGATGCTGTTGGTCGTGATGAAACCAAAACGTACAGTTTTTTTCGCTCGTACCGACTCTGCGGCTTTATGCCACCAGTACATGACGAAATCACAGGATTCGGGGAGCGCTCCATATGTTGAGGTCAGAGCATCAAAATAACCGTATCCAAGATCTTGCCGTTTATATTTTCCCCCAATAAACGGCGGGTTGCCGATAATGAAATCCGCCTTCGGCCATTCGGCGGTCCGCACGCCCTCATAGATCTCGTCCACCACCACGACGCTCTCATCCGGAACCTGGCGGCCCGTGACCGGATCGGTCTTGTACGCTTCTCCGTTCCAGCGGGAAAGAACCTTGCCGCTTTTGTCCACGGCCGGTTTTTTGGCGGTCCAGCTCAGCAGTGCGTCTCTGCACTGGATGTTGTCGAATTTTTTGATTACCGGTTCCGGCGGGGGCACATGCCCGTGGGTGCGAAAATGCCATTGCAGATAGCCGATCCAGAGCACCATCTCCGCGATATGCGCGGCGCGGGGGTTGATTTCCAGTCCCAGAAACTGCTGCGGGTCCACTTCCAGCAAGGTGTGCTGGTCGTCGCCATAGCTGGTAAGCGTCCGGAGCACTTCTCCTTCCAGCCGTTTGACATGTTCCAGCGAGACATACAGAAAATTGCCGGAACCGCAGGCCGGGTCCAGCACGCGGAGCGCGCGCAGGCGTTTATGAAAAGCCCTCAGGGTTTCCAACGCCTCGGCGTTTTTGCCCTGTTGGGCCAGCAGGGAGGCGGCCGTGCGCGCGGCATCCCATTCTGCCCTCAGGGGCTGCATGATTGTGGGCAGCACCAACCGTTCCACATAGGCGCGCGGCGTGTAATGCGCGCCCAGCTTGTGGCGTTCCCTGGGGTTCAGGGCGCGTTCCAGCAGAGTGCCGAAAATGGCCGGTTCCACCTCTTTCCAGTCCGCTCTGGCCGCTTGCAGCAGAATGCCGATTTGCGGCGGCGCCAGGGGCAGCACTTCGGGATTGGCGAAAATGTTGCCGTTGAAGCGCAGCAGTTTTCGCGCCAGGACCACGGAAAAGGCGCCCTTGTTCATGGCGGTCCAGATATCCCGCAAGTACGGCTCATATCCTGCGGGATCAATGACGGCGCGTTGCAGAGTGTTCGTAAAGCTGCCGCCGGGGATAAGGCTGACGTCTTCGGCGAACATGGTGAAAATGCAGCGCATCAAAAATTGCGCGACCTTTCCCGGCGCATGGCCGTCATTTTCAAGCAGGCGGGCCAGTTCCGCAAGGTGCGCGGCCACTTCTTCCGTCACGCGGGCCGAACGGCGGGCGGGGTCGAGCGAGTGCGGGTCAAGCCAGAACGCGCGGAACATCTCCCGCACTTCCGGCTTTTCCAGTCCGCTCAGAGGGATTCTGCTGTTGCGCGCGTCGGGAAAAGGCAGGTACACGCCGCCCGTGCAGGTGAATTCGGCATAGATGTCGAAACAGTGCCCGACGTCGACGACCAGCAGGAAAGGGGGGCGGCCTTCCCGCGCGGGCAGGCTGCGGATGTAGTTTTCCGCCTGGTTCTTGCCCCGCAGCATGGTTTCTTCCCACTGGCGGGTGCCGCGTTTGGCCGCGCTTGACGCGGTCAGGCCGGGCAGGGGCAATGCGGCCGGGGCGCTTTTGCCCTGCTTGGCTTCCAGCACAAAGCAGCCCTTGCGGTACAAGTCCAGCCGCTTCAGATCGCCGGCGGTCCCGTCGCCGCGAGGCAGGTAAACCTTGCGTTCAAAGCAATAAAAATTTTCTTCATTGACGTCGACGGCCGGGGCAGGAACGGGCAGGTCCAGCACCTGGCACAGCTCCGTCAGAAAAAGCTGCGCATTGGCTTGTTCGGAACCGCCGGATACGCGCCAGCGTTGGATAAAGTCGGTGACGGCTGCGCTCATCGTTCCCTGTCCCGCGGATCAAAAGACATGACGCGTCTGCGGCGCGCCCGTAAAATACAGCCGCGTTGCGGGTGACGGTAACCAAAAGCGGGGCAAAAAGCAAAGCGGCGGGTGCTTGCGGGTACGCGGAACAAAAGAGCCGGAACGCGGGCGCGGTCCGGCTCTTTTGCCATCAAGGGGTCAAGGGGCCTCTGGCCCCTTGCGGGGCGCGGGGCGGCGCCCCGCTCTCGCAATATGGCTTCGCCGGCTACAGCGGCAGCACCTTTTCGCCGCGTTTTTCGTTGACCAGCAGGGCGGCCGCTTCATAAAAGGCGAAGGCCCCGCAAAGGACGCCTTCGAAGCCCGCTATGGTGTGGATGGCATGGCTGCCGGTGAAGTTGGCCAGCGCCAGCAGGGCGAAGAGCACGACCAGCGACCCGAAGACCAGCTTGCCGATCAGAGCGCCTTTCAGCGTGCCGAGAAAAAAGAAGAAGGTGAAAACGCCCCAGAGGGCCAGGTAAAAGCCCATGGACACGGGGTCCGCCGCGGGCAGGCCGAATTTCGGGGCGACCCAGATAAAGACCAGGGACAGCCAGAAGGAGCCGTAAGAGGTGAAAGCGACGGCGCCGAAGGTGTTGCCCATCCGCCATTCCATGATTCCGGCGATGATCTGGGCCAGGCCGCCGTAAAAGACGCCCAGGCTCATAATCATGACGCTGAGGGGGTAGAAGCCCGCGTTGTGGAAGTTCAGCAAAATGGTCGTCAGGCCGAAGCCGAAGAGGCCCAGAGGAGCGGGATTCGCCATTCCTTTTCCGTGTTCCGCCATGATGGTTCCTGTCCGTGGTAAAAAGTTATTTCAGGTTGTGCGGACAGCGGGATCAGAGGATCCTTGCTCCGTCTTCGGTGACCAGCACCATATATTCCCAGCGCACGCCGCCCCATTCGGGGTAGTACAGTCCCGGCTCCACCGTGACCACCATGCCGGCTTGCAGATCGGCCGCGGCGCGCGGCGAAAGCGCCGGGGCCTCGTGGGTTTGCAGGCCGATGCCGTGGCCCAGGCCGTGGGTGAAATATTGGCCCACGCCCTTGTCGTCCAGATAGTTTCTGGCGATCTGATAGATGCCGGCCATGGACGCTCCTGGCCGGATAGCCTTGATGGCTTTTTCCTGAGCTTCGCGCACCAGGGCAAGGGTGTCCAGAAAGCGCGCGGAAGGTTTGCCCCCCACCCAGAAGGTGCGGGTCTGGTCCGAGCAGTAGTCGTCAAGCCGGCAACCCACGTCCACCAGCACGCAGCAGTTCTCGCGGATGCGGTCGGAACCGGGCGCGGCGTGGGGCAGGGCCGCGTTTTCGCCCACGGCGGCGATGCAGGGAAAAGACAGGCCCTGAGCGCCGTTTTCGCGAAAAAAGCGTTCGATGTCCCAGGCCAGTTCCGCTTCCGTGCGGTCGACGGGCAAGGCGCCGGGCACCCATTCCATCAGTTTGTGGTTGAGGCTGACCGCCGCTTCAAGACGGGTGATTTCTTCGGGTTCTTTGATGACGCGCAGTTCTTCAACCAGGCCGTCGGCGGCGCGAGCTCGCAGCCCTTCGGCAAAGGCGGCGTGAAAATGCACGCTCAGAATTTTGGCTTCAAACCCCGTCTCGCCTTTGGCCGTGTCGCGGGCAAGTTTGCCTATCCGGGCGGCGGCGTCGCTGCCGTAGATAAGGATGCGGTTTTCGTCCCACAGGCGTTTTGCCGCGTCCAGATAGCGCGCGTCCGTGCACAGCCAATCGTTGCCGTCGGCCAGAATAAGCAGGTGCCCGGCGGATTCGTTGCTTTGGTGGTCAATAAGCTCAAAGCCGCTCAGGTAAAAACGGTTGGCGTCCAGAGAAACCAGCAGCGCCTCGAGCCTTTCGCGGCGCATCAGGGCGCGCAGCCTTTCCCGGCGGGCGGCGTAACGGGCGGCGTTCATGGCTATTCGGCGCAGTTGACGCAGAGGGTGGTTTCGGGCATGGAGAGCAGCCGTTTGAAGGGAATGCGCTCGCCGCAGTCGGCGCAGTAGCCGAATTCCGGATCTTCAATGCGCTTGAGCGTGTATTCCAGCCCGGCCAGCCGTGATCGGGCCTGGGCCAGGGCAGCGTCGTTCACGCTCTTGTTCACGATGGAGTCCATGCGGGTAATGTCGTCCATGTCTTCGAAAACCACGGGTTTGGTGACCTCTTTGAGGTTTTCGATGTCCTGCTTGACGCGGGCGATTTCCGCAACGGTCTTTTCGCGAATCTGATTTTTTTCTTGTTCGGTCATCTCCGCTTCCTCAGGGATTGCCGTATAGAGCGGATAAACATTGAAAATGTTTATCCGCTGAGGCTGTTGGCGAAGTCCGCTTTGTCAACAGCCCGCCGCGAGGCGCAGGCAGCATTCATTGCCGCCGTTAAACGCCGAAGCGGGCATCAACGCCCGCCGTTATTTCCTATACACCAGTATCTTTTTCTTTCCAAGCGGAATTAACCGCCTTTACTCCCGTTCCAGAGCGGCGAAAATCGCGTCTGCCTCTTCCGCCAGCCGGTCGCTGAACCGATAGCCGCCCAGCAGGCTTTGCAGGCGGTCCGTGTGAACGCTCAGGCCGGGCAGGGGCGTTTCCGGCGTCTCGCGGACCACTGAAAGGGCCGCGCCGTAGCGCCGCGCGTATGCCGCGCCGACAATGTCCGCCACTTCGCCGATGGAAGACGTCAGCTTGGATGCCAGGTTCAGGGGCCCGCCTGCGCGCTCCGGGGCGCTTTCTTCCAGCCGGGGCAGCAGAGCCAGCAGGCGTTCGCAAATCGCCGCCACATCGCCCAGCCAGACGAAATCGCGCCGGATGGCGGGGTTGGAGCGCAACCGCAGTTTTTTTTCATGAAAAGCAGCGCGGCAGAGGTCTGGCAGCAAGAGGTTCCATTTGCCGAAAGGCCGGGTCAGGGGCGCGCCGTACCCGTTGGTCAGCCGCAGGCAGAGCGAGGGCAGGCCGCTCACCCTGGCGAAATAGCGGCAGTATTCCTCCGCCAGCAGGTGGGTCAGGGCGTATTCGCTTTTGGGCGCGGGGGGCGTTTTTTCGTCCACCTCTCCTTCGGCGCGGCCGTATACATGAAAGGTTCCGGCATAGATCAGGGGCGGTGGGGGGCTTTTTGCGGCGTCCGCCGCGTCCAGCAGGGCTTCAAGCAGGTTGCGGGCGCCCAGGGCGTTGGCGGCCAGAGCAGTACGGCCGTAATCCGGGTCATCCGCGTCATTGGCGCCGGCCAGATGCAGGACCCCGTCCAGACCGGACCCGGCCGCATCTGCCAGGGCGGTTGCCAGTTCTCGCCGCGGCGCGGTCAGGTCAAGGCTGAGCAGATCGTACGGCGCGCCCAGGTCCGGTTTGCCCGAGCCGCGTGAAAGCACGGTTATCTCGTGTCCCGCCCGGGCCAGATGCCGGGTGACCCAGGACCCCACAAAGCCGAGGCCGCCTGTGATCAGGTACCGCATGCCTATACCTTCCAGGTGAAAGGAATTTCGGGCGCATCCGCGGGCAGGCGGTCGCTTTCTTCCGGCCTGTGGGGCATATCAGTACAGTTGACGATAAGCGTCGAACCGGCCGCGCCGGCAGTATCGTTTCCGGCGGCGGCAAAGCCGTACCAGATGCCGGGGGGCAGAATCAGCAGGGCGTAGCGATCGGGCCGGCCGAGGATGATTTCTTCGATTCTGCCCCGGCTGGGGGAGCCGGGCCGGTCGTCAAAAAGCGCGAGGCGCAAGCGGCCCACGGGCACCGCAAAACGTTGGGTCTGCTTGTGGTGGCGTTTCCAGGCGTGCACGGCGCCCGGCTGTACTTCGGAAAAGTAGACTTCGCCAAAACCCGTGAATTCCGGAGAGTCGGCGCGCAGCATGTGCAGAACGGCGCCGCCTTCCGTGGGAATTTCGCGCAGGGCGACCAGACGTACGCCGTGGACGGCGGATTTCACTTCGTCCATGCCAGGCCCCCGGCCGCCGCCCCGGCCGCGTATTCGGCGATCTGCGCCCGGGTAAAAGCGGCCATGGCGGCTGCGCCTTCCGTGTAATAGGTCCGGTACCATTCGGCGGTGAAGCGGATGGTTTCGCTGAAGGGCAAAGCCGCTTTCCAGTCGAGATGGGCCAGGGCCTTGTCGCAGCATAATTTCAGCAAGGTGCATTCCTTTTTGCCCACAGCCGCGGCCGGGTCCGTCTGTACGCTGAAACCGGGCCAGTATCTGCCCAGTTCTCCGGCCACTTCCGCCACGGTGGCGTTGACGTCGGACGGGGGGCCGAAGTTGAAGGCTTCTTTGTCCAGGGGCATGACGCAGGCCGCCGGGTCTTTTTGCAGCAGTTTCGCCCCCAGCCAGAGATAGCCGGACAAGGGTTCGAGCACATGCTGCCAGGGCCGCGTGGCCCAGGGGTTGCGGATCATCACCGGCTGTTTCGCCGCCCAGGACCGGACGCAGTCCGGCACGATGCGGTCGGACGCCCAGTCCCCGCCGCCGATGACGTTGCCCGCACGCACGGTGGCCATGGCCGGGCCGTTTTTGAAGAAGGATTTGAAATAGGAGTGGGCGATGATTTCCGCGCAGGCTTTTGACGCGCTGTAGGGGTCCTCGCCGCCCAGATGGTCTGTTTCGCGATACCCCCAGACCCATTCGTCGTTGCGGTAGCATTTGTCGCTGGTGATGCAGACGACCGCTTCGACGTCGGGGGCGGCGCGCACGGCTTCCAGCAGGTTCAGAGTGCCCATCGCGTTGGTGGCGAAAGTTCCGGCCGGGTCTTCATACGAGGGACGCACCAGGGCCTGGGCCGCCATATGAAAAATAACCTGCGGCCTGAATTTTGCCACCGCCCCGGCCAGATGCGCGGCGTCGCGCACGTCGCCGGCATATTGGCGGATGCGTTTTTCCTGTGCCAGTACCGCGCTGTTGGCCGGGTTGGAGGGCAGGCCCAGAGAAAAGCCCCCGACCTCGGCTCCGAGAGAGAGCAGCCATTCCACCAGCCAGGAGCCTTTGAAGCCCGTGTGTCCGGTGACGAAAACCCTTTTGCCCGCGTATGCGTTGTTGAACATGTTCATTTTGTGGCCCGTGCAAAGGTTCTTGTTAGAGCATTTCAACTTTCAAATTGCATAAAAACCGCTTCAAAAAAGGCGCCGGTATCTGCATATAATAATGCGAGATTACCAATATAAACGACACGCTTCGCGGGCATCCGCTTCGCATCGCCGAGCAATTTCAAAGTGAAATTGCTCTAGCGCATCCAGGGCGTATTGCCCCTGTCCCACAAGTCGTTGAGCAACTGGTAGTCGCGCAGGGTGTCCATGCACTGCCAGAAACCGGGATGGCGGTACATGGCCAATTGACCTTCGGCCGCCAGTTTTTCCATGGGCGCCTTTTCCAGATCGCAATCTTCCTCTTCCCACAGACAGTCCAGCACGGCCCGTTCGAACACAAAAAAGCCGCAGTTGGTATACTGGTTGAGCACGGGTTTTTCTTGCCAACTGGTGACCTGGCCTTTGTCGTCCGTCGTTACCGTGCCGAAACGCGAGGGCATGCGCACCCCGGTGAAGGTGGCCAGCTTGCCGTGGCTTTTGTGAAAGGCGAGCAGGTCGTCCAGGTCGATGTCCGCAACCCCGTCGCCGTAAGTGACCATAAAGCGCTCGCCGGTCAGATACGGACTGACGCGTTTCAGGCGCGCGCCTTTCTGAGTTTCTTCTCCGGTGTCGCAGAGCGTGACCTTCCAGTCGGCCTTGTGCGCGCCGCCCCGGTGAAAGGTGGTGTCGCCGGAAGCCAGATCCACGGTGAAATCCGCGTTGCGAAAGCGGTATTCCTGAAAATACTGTTTGATGACCTCGCCCTTGTAGCCCAGCGGCAGCACGAAATTCTTGTGCCCATAGCGGGCGTAGCGCTGCATGATGTGCCAGATGATGGGGCGGCCGCCCACTTCGACCATGGGTTTGGGTTTGCTCTCGGTTTCTTCGCGCAGACGGGTGCCCTTGCCCCCGCAAAAAATGACGACATGCATGGAAGTGCTCTCTTTTAAGTTTTTGAAGGGGCGGCCGCCCCTTCAAGCATCCCCGGCAGGGGACTGAGTCCCCTGCACCCCCATATACAGCGCTGATTTTTTCGCAAAGCGGAAAAATCAGCGCCTGATGCGGGGTCCGGGGGGATCATCCCCCTGGCGGGGTCCGGGGCGGAGCCCCGATCTCGTCTCTACAGTTCAAACGATTCGGCTATACGCTCCGGCGTGGGTTCGGTAAAGAGCAGGTCGCGAAAGGCCCGCGCTTCTTGTCTTCGCGCATCGTCGCTCAGGGCCGTCTGCAAATTTTCGATGGCTCCGGGCAGTTCGGAGGCCTCGCGCACGCTCGTCCATAAGGTGCCGCGCCCTTGTTCCGGCAGGTAGTTGAGCGAGAGGCCGGCAATGCCCAGGGGGTCGTCCACGCTGATGACGGGCAGGCCCAGAGCCGCTGCTTCGGCCAGGGACCCGGACCCGGAACCCAGCACCAGCGACGCGTCGCCCAAAACGGAATACAAGGTGCCGTCCACCAGTTTGGGTTTTTGCGGCAGCAGGTGGCGGTAGGCATCCGGCTTGGCGGCCGGGTGAAATTTGTAGATCACCTGTTCCGCGATGCCCGCGTCCTTGACCAGGCGAAGAATGCGCTCGGTTTCCACGGGATGGTAAGAAAGCAGCACCAGGATGGGCTTTTGCGGATCGGGCGTGAGCGCGCTCTGGGCAAACAGCTCGCCGTAACGCATGGACGGCCCGACGCCGTAGTTTTGCGTCGATTCTTCGGGCAGAAAACAGGCCCCGTTGACCAGCACCCTGTCCGGGGCGAGGTGGTTGGGCGCCTCGGCGTCATCCGCGTGGTTGTTGAGCAACGTGTCGGGCCAGATCAAAAGTTGCGCGCCGATGACCGGAATTTTGCGCCCGGCGATGCCCGCCGCCTGGGCAAGGCCCAGGTGAAAAGCCTTGTTCACGGTCTGGTTTTCGTACCAGGCGATGACGCGGGCGCCCTTTTTGGCCTCTTCGGGCAGCAGCGCCGCGATCCGCCTGGCCGTCAGCCTTCTGGCTTCGCCGATCATCTGGCAGTTGGCCAGGCAGTGAACGAGGGCGTCGCGGATGTAGCTTTCGGGCGAGCCCGGCGCGGCTTTTTTCAGGGAGTGGACAAGGCTCCAGTGGGCGACGGGGTAGAGCAGCCAGTGCCGGATGAGCCGCAGCCAGTCCGTGAAGGTGAAAAGGTGCAGCTCGGTCAGGCCCGCGATGTTTTCGCGGGCCATGACTTTAAAGGCCTGAAACAGTTTGCGCGGGTCGCGGCTGCCGTAGAGCCTGAAAAGGTAGACAGGAGACCAGCCGCGCTCCGCGGCTTCGTCGGCAAGGCCGGGCAGGTACAGTTCGGTGAAGCGTTTGCGCTCGATGACTTTCGGCATGACCAGAAAGGTGTCGAGCAGCAGCAATTTCGCCGTGCCGGCTTTCAGGTCCGGCGCTTTCCAGCCGGACAGACGCAGGGCGATCCTGCCCAGAAGAAGAGCCGCGATATGGGCGAAGTTGATGAGGTAATAGCGCAGGGTCAGGTCAAAGGCTTGCAGTATGCTGATGCGCCGGATGGGAGCCGCTGTCAGAAAACGGCGCAATACGTCGTCGTAGTTGGGTCCCTTGGAAAGCACCTGGCAGGAAACCAGACGCTGGTTCTGATAGGCTTTGGCGTTGATGCGCGAATACGCGTCAAAAAGCTCTTTAGCTTTGCCCTGTGGTTTCATAAAGGGTCCTTTACTTTTCGTTTTTCACTTTCGCATACCAGGCATACATGCGGCGGATGCCTTCCTTCAGCGATACCTGCGGCTCATAGCCCAGGGCCTCTCTGGCGGCGCCGATGTCGGCGTGAATGCCGTGAATGTCGCCGGCCGTGGACCCGGCGTATTCCACCGTGCCCCCGCCGTGGGCGGCGCGCAGCATATCCACCAGTTCGCCGACCGTGGCGCGTCCGGAACCGCCGATGTTCAGCGCCTTGCCGACTGATGCCTCGTGGTCCAGACAGAGCAGAAAGGCGCGCGCAACATCGTCGATATATACGAAATCACGGTAGCGGTCCGGGCTGCCCTTGACCTGGATGTGCCCCGTATCCGCCAGCATGGCCAAAAAAATGCTGACCATGCCTTGCCGCAAGTTTTGCATATTTTGCCCCGGTCCGTAAACATTAAACAGTCGGAGCGCCGTGGAACGCACCCCGTACTGCTCGTACAGACGCAGGTAGTGCTCGCTGGCCAGTTTGCCGACCCCGTAAAAGGACTGGGGATAGGTCGGGGCCGTTTCGCGCACCGGCTCGTCGGGCTGGATGCCGTATACGGACATGGTGCCGGCGTAAATCAGGCGGCCGCAGCCGCAGGCCAGGGCGAACTTCAAAAGGTGCAGGGTGGATTCGGCGTTGGTGCGCAGGTCATAGGCCGGGTCGTCAAAACTGATTTCGCCGCTGCTCTGGCCCGCGATATGAAAAATGGCCGCATAGGGTTTTCGGGGCAGGGTTCTGGCGTACAGGTCCGCATCCTGGCAGTCGGATTGGTAGAACTCGACCCCGGCCGGAATGTTTTCGCGAAAGCCCGTCGTCAGGTTGTCCACGCCCGTAACGCCGTGTCCCGCCTCAAGCAGGGCGCGGGCCACGGCGGCGCCGATAAATCCGGCCACGCCGGTCACCAGATAGTTTGCCATACAATGTCCTTGCCCACCGGGCTAGTCAGCTCCGGGCGACTTCTTCCAGATAGTCGTTGAGCCTGGTCAGGTCTTCGTGCCAGGGCCAGGAGCTGTTTCTGAAAAATTCGCCCCGGCCGTAAAACAGGGTGCCCACAATAACGGCGGCGTCCATGTCGGTTTTGGAATCGCCGATCATGACCGCGGCCTTGGGGTCGACCTTCGCGTCTTTATGCACGATGGTTTGCAACAATCCGGCCTTGGCCGGCGGCGTGCCGTAAATGCCTGCGAATTTCGGGGCCAGCCCCCGGTCGGTCAGCACCTGCACCAGTTCTTCATGGGGGGTGCCGGAAGCCACATACATCGGCACGCGGCCCAGCCAGCGGTCCAGCACCTCGGCAAAGCCCGGCACCAGGGGGGCCTTTTCCACCGCTTCCAGGCAGTAGGCCACAAAATCCCCGCCCATGGCGCGGGATTCTTCGGGCGTGATCTCGCGTCCCTCTTCCCCGCGCACCAGCCAGGCGAATTTTTCATAGCGGCTGACCCCGCCGTGCAGGGTGTGGTAGGCGACCAGCTTGTCGCGGGCCGCCTGCCCGTATGCTTTTTCGGCCACCCGGCCGAAAGCCAGGGTCTTTACGTCCACGCTGTCCAGAATGATGCCGTCGCAGTCAAATACAATGCAGGCTAAGGCCATGCCGTCCTCACAATCCAAGATCTCGGATCAGGTTCTTTACCGTGTCCACTTCCATGCCGATGCGGGCTTCTTTGGCGTAAGAGCCCACATGCGGGGTCAGAACCGTATTGGCCTGGCTCGCCAGAGGGCCGGAATAGGGCTCGCGCTCGAACACATCCAGAGCCGCGCCGCCGATTTGTCCGCTTGCCAGGGCCTCCGCCAGGGCCGCTTCGTCGACCAGCCCGCCGCGCGCGGCGTTGATGACCAGCGCGCCTTTCGGCAGTCGGGCCAGTTCCGCGCCGCCCAGCACTGCCTTGCCGTCTTTGGGTTTGGCGCAGTGCAGGCTGAGAATGTCCGAGCGTTCCAGCAAGGAGGGCAGTTCAAGTTTCAGATGCTCTCCTTTTTCCACGAAGGGATCAAAAAAGGCGACCTCGCAGCCCATGAGGCTGAACAGGCCCGCCGTGGCCCGGCCGATGCGGCCGTAGCCCACGATGCCCACGCGTTTGCCCTGGATCAGGCCGCCCATGCGCTTTTTCCAGACTCCGGCCCGCAGTTCGACGTCCATCAGCCGGATTTTACGCGCAAGGTCCAGGGCGAAAGCCAGCGCCAGTTCGGCGACGGCCCTGGTGGGGCCGTCCGGCGTGCTGCTTACGCTGATGCCGCGCTCTTCGGCCGCGGCCAGATCCACGTTGTCCATGCCCACCCCGCAGCGGGATATGGCTTTCAGTTCCGGCAGGGCCGCAATCACCCGGCGGGTCAGCGGTTCCGTGCCGGCGGCGACCCCGGCGCAGCCGGCCAGCAGGCCGATGGCCTCGTCTTCGGTGAGCGCCCGGCCATGGGGGTTGAGCACTATTTCCAGACCCTTTTCGCGCAGCAGGCGCAAAGGTTCGTCGCTGAACTCGGCGAACGATGAGGTGGTGACGGCTACTTTCATGGTCGATCCTTTGGTGTTGGGGGGGGGGGGGGGGGGGGGGGGGGGGGGGGGGGGGGGGGGGGGGGGGGGGGGGGGGGGGGGGGG
>JAVBRE010000212.1:0-4400 GCA_031548325.1 Desulfovibrionaceae bacterium | reverse complement strand
AAGAAGGAGAGCGTCGTCCGACGGCGGCTCAGGTTGGCATCAGGCGCGGGACAAGCCTGACGCGGCGTCACGCCGAATTGCGCCGGTTCAATTTGACCAAATCGAAACTTAGGGTATACGCAGAGTCTGCGGTGCGCCGCTTCCGGCGCGTTTCTGACAAATCGGGCCCGCCCCTCCCTGGCTTTTCGGGAACGGCGGGCGGGTTTTTCGCAACCGAGGTCCATCATGGTTTTTGATCTTCTGCATCTGGCCATCATCCTTTTTCTCGTCGGCGGGGCCGCCTTCGCTCTGGGCCCGCTGATCATCGGCCTGCTGATTGCGCCCAAAGCCAAGGGCGGCGATCTGGGCATGCCCTACGAATGCGGCATGCGGCCCCACGGTTCCGCCTGGACCCACTTCGGCATGAGCTACTACATGTACGGCCTGATCTTCATCGCCTTTGACGTGGACGTACTGTACCTTTTCCCCGTGGCGGCCCAGTACCGTCTGGCCGAAGGATGGGGTCCTTTCGTCAAACTCTGCGTCTTTTTGTTCTTTCTGCTTCTCGCTCTGGTATATTTCCGCGCCAAGGGAGTGTTTACATGGCAGCGCAAGAGAGTTCCCTGATGGGCCAGGTTCAGCCGGAGGGGACCGCATCCCCCGCGGGGACCGAGCCCCTCGCACAGACAGGGCCGGGGACCGGGTCTCCCGGCATGGCCCCGATCCCCCCGACCACGGGGTATATCGACAAGCCCGTCCTGCCCCTGCCGGGGCCGGTAAACACCGTTCTGGACATCTGCCGGGCCATGTCGCTGTGGCCCATGACCTTCGGCCTGGCCTGCTGCGCTATCGAAATGATGGGCGTGGGTATGGCCCGTTTCGACATCGCCCGCTTCGGGGCCGAGGTTTTCCGGCCTTCCCCCCGCCAGGCGGATTTGATGATCGTGGCGGGCACGGTTTCACGCAAGCTGGCCCCCGCCGTGGTGCGTTTGTACGAACAAATGCCGGCGCCCCGTTTTGTCATGGCGCTGGGCAACTGCGCCATTTCCGGCGGTCCTTTTAAATTCAAGGACCAATACGGCATCGTGGAAGGCGTGGACAAGATCATTCCCGTGGACGTATACGTGCCCGGCTGTCCGCCCCGGCCCGAAGCCCTGTTGGAAGGCCTCTTCACCCTGCAGAAAAAACTGACCGGCAAACGCTTCTGGAAGGTGCCGGAACAACTCGACTTCGACTTTCTGGACGACGCCCTGGACAAGGTGAAGGCCGCTAAATCCGGCTCCGCTGGGGGTGGCGCATGATTCCCGCCTTTCTGCAAAAAATGAACTGCCGCTATCTGGCCGAAGAAGACGTCAAACGCACGGGCAACGGCTGCCTGGCCGTGTTGGAAGCCAAAGACCTGCTGCCGGCGGCCAAAGCCTTTTTGGCGGCGGACTGGCACCTGGAAGACGTCAGCGGCCTGATGGCAAGCGAAGGGGCCGTGGCTGCCTATCATTTCGATCATTTTGAGACCCCGTCCCGAGTGACGCTGCTCGTCATCGCGCCCTACGACGATGCCGGATCAGCGTCTTTTCCCTCTATCGCCGGCGTTTACCAGGGCGCGGAATGGCACGAACGCGAAACCCGCGACTTTTACGGCTTCGCCTTTATCGGCAACCCAAATTTCGTGCCCCTGCTGCTGCCCGACGACATGAGCGAGGTGCATCCTTTGTACAAGGACGAGGCCGCGCGCGCGCCCCTGGCGAAACTTTTCGCCGCGCCCGAAGGCAGCCGCTCCGTCATCCGCAAGGTTGACGGCTTCAGCCTGCTGGATGCGCCGCCCAAAGAAGAGCCCACGCAGGCCGCGCCTGTAGCGCCGACTCAGCCCGCGGCCGCGCCTGTAGTTCCGGCGGCCAAGCCCGCACCCGAAAAGCAGGCCGAACCGCAACCCAAGGCTGAAGCGGCTCCCGGGCAAGCCAAAGCCGCGCCCAAGCCTGCGGCCGAAAGTAAACCGGCCCCGGCCAAAAAAGAAGCCTCGCCCGCCGTGCAGGCTAAACCCGCCGCCAAGCCCGCTGAAAAAGCCCCGGCCAAACCTGCGGCAAAACCCGCTCCCAAACCGGCGGCCAAAAAGCCGGAAAAATCCCCGGCCAAGCCCGCGCCCGCTGTAAAAACCCCTGTGAAGAAGGGAGGCGGCAATGCATAGATCCCTGTACGACGACACCCAGGGGGATTTTTACACCACCAATTTCGAGAAAGGTTCGAGCGAAGACACCATCATTCTCAACATGGGCCCCCAGCACCCTTCCACCCACGGGGTTCTGCGCATCCTGCTCGAACTGGACGGCGAATACATTCTGCGGGCCGAGCCCGTGCTGGGCTATCTGCACCGCATGCACGAAAAGATGGCGGAGATCAAAAGCCCGGCCCAGTATATGAACAACATGGGCCGCGTGGACTATTTGCACTCCATGGCCTGGAACTGGGCTTTCGCCGGGGCCTGCGAGCGCCTGGGCGGCTTTGAGGTTTCCGAACGCGCGGAATACATGCGGGTCATCGCCACCGAACTGAATCGCATCGCGTCCCACCAGGTCTGGTGGGGGGCCTATCTGCTGGACCTGGGGGCTTTTACCCCCATTCTGTACGCCTTTGACGACCGGGAAAAGATTCTGGACATCTTGCAGGAAATTTCCGGGTCCCGCCTGACCTACAGCTATTTCCGCCTGGGCGGGGTCTGCGCCGACGGAGGCCCCCGCTTCTTCGACCTGATCCGCGAGTTCATCCCTTACATGCGAGGCCGCCTGCCCATGTACCGGGCCCTGGTCACGGAAAACATGATCCTGCGCGGCCGCCTGGAAGGCATCGGGGTCATTGACCGCGACATGTGCAACCGTTACGGGGCCACCGGCCCCATGTCGCGCGGAAGCGGCATCGGGCATGACACCCGCCGGTCCGAGCCCTACTCCGTATACGACCGCTTTGATTTCAAAATTCCGGTTTACGAGGAAGGGGACTGCATGGCCCGCTACAACGTGCGCCTGGACGAAATCGCCGAGAGCCTGAACATCATCGAGCAGGCGGCAGCTTCCATGCCCGAAGGCTCCCCCCTGCCGCCGAAATCCATCAAGTTCAACACCCGTCTGCCGGAAGGGTCCGCCTATTATGCCGTGGAAGGCGGCCGGGGTAAGATCGGCGTCTGGGTGGCAAGCGACGGCGGCAAAAACCCCTACCGGGTGAAGCTGCGCGCGCCGGGTTTTTCGAACCTCAGCCTTTTCGCGGAAGCCTCCAAAGGCTGCCTGCTGGCCGACGCCGTGGCCATTTTGGGCAGCCTGGACCTGGTCATTCCCGAAGTAGACAGGTAGGAGCGTTGCCATGCCTGCTTTTCTCGCCAACATGCCCCCGCTGTTCTTTGACATTCTGCGCCTGGTGATCGCGCTTGTGGGCATTATCGCCTTTGTGGCGGCCAACGCCATCGTGCTGGTCTATGCAGAGCGCAAAATCGCGGGCTTCGTGCAGCGCCGCCCCGGCCCTTATGAAGTGGGTCCCCAGGGCGTGCTGCAAGTCTTTTGCGACGCCGTGAAACTGATGGCCAAGCAGATCACCCGGCCTTCGCATTCCGACCCCCTGCTCTTCTGGCTGGCCCCCATCCTGGCCTTTTTCCCGGTGCTGCTGCTTTTTCTGCCCATTCCCTTCAGCCCCATTCTGACCGCCTGGAACCCGGACCTGGGCCTGCTGCTCATTCTGGCCTTCGCGGGCATCAACGTGCTGGCCATTCTGCTGGCGGGCTGGGGTTCCAACAACAAATTCGGCCTGTACGGCGCCGCGCGCGGCGTGGCCCAGTCCGTGGCCTACGAAATTCCGCTGCTGCTCTCCGTTCTGGCCATCGCCTTTCAATACGGCACATTGAGCCTGACCGGCATCGTGGACGCCCAGGGGCACTGGCCCTGGCAGTGGAACGCCTTCTGTCAGCCCGTGGCTTTTCTGATCTACTTCGTCAGCGCCTTCGGCGAGACCAACCGCGCGCCCTTCGACCTGCCGGAAGCGGAATCGGAACTGACCGCCGGTTTTCACACCGAATATTCGGGTATGGGTTTCGGCCTTTTCTTTCTGGCCGAATACGCCAACATGGTGCTGGTCTGCAGCATCTGCACGGCCCTTTTTCTGGGCGGCTGGAAGGGCCCCTTCTTTGACGGGTTCTGGTGGTTCCTGGCCAAGGTTTACGGCCTGCTTTTCGTCATGATGTGGGTGCGCTGGACTTATCCCCGCGTGCGTTTCGACCAGTTGCTGAATTTGAACTGGAAATGGCTGCTCCCCCTCGGGGTCGCCAATTTGCTGGCGACCGCCTTTGTGATGAAGTTGTTTTAAGCTTTTTTGCGGGGGGTGTGTAACCCCCGGCCCCCCCCCCCGCCTGGGAAAGGCCGGGGGGGGGGGGGTGGGAGCCCGGG
>JAVBRE010000252.1:0-4208 GCA_031548325.1 Desulfovibrionaceae bacterium | reverse complement strand
AAAATGATCCGTCTGCTTGCGGCGATGACTTTGTGTCTGTTGGCTGGAGCATGTAGTAATGGCGGTCCGGGATTGCGAATGAGTTCAAGCGATGATGATTTTGAGCCGGCGGCATATGAGCGGTTTTATGACGGTATATACCCAAAAGCCGGTTCAGAATGGTATATGCCAGGCAATGAGCCGCAATATTCACATTCACCGCTGCATTAGGACATGTTACTTTCGTGAGCGGTCTGGCCCTAGGGGGCTCTTTTGGAGCTCGCGAGGGGCATTGTTCCACTTGTTCCATTATGTGAAACGCTTCCTGTCTGCGAATAAACAGCGCTGAACCAAAGGCGAGGCCGAAGCGTTTCACATAAATAGGGGATGCAAGGGGGATTATCCCCCTTGCCGGGGATTCCAAAGGGGCAGAGCCCCTTTGATTTTTTCCAGCCAGGCATCCACCCGTTCCATATGCCGGGGCGCAACGACGATTGCGCTTTGCGGGGCTTTTTCGCGCAAGCTTGCGATGGCGGGAAGGAGGAGTTCCTCTTCCTCTTTGCGCACGGACGCCAGCAGCAACACGTGCAGGCCCGGCGGCAGAATGCCGGGAAAGGGGTTGCCGTCTCCGGCCGGGGGGGATTGCGCATGTACCCCGTCAAATTTCATGTTCGGCATGAGGCCTACCCGCTCGGATCCGAACAGGGCGGCAAAACGGGTCGCGTCCGCGTCCGACACGGCCAGAACGCGGCGGGGCGCGGCAAAACGCCAGAGCGGGGCAAGACGGCGGTACCCGGCCAGACTTTTTTCCGTCATTCTGCCGTTGACCAGAGCGACCGGAACATCCGCTTCCGCGCAGGCGGCCAGCAGGCCGGGCCAGAGTTCCGTTTCCAGCAGCGCCAGCAGTTTGGGCGCGGCCATGGCCAGGGCGCGGCGCATAAGCGCGGGTTCGTCCAGCGGAAAAACGGCGACGCGGATCGTCAACTGCGGGGCGTGATCAGCCGCCCATTGGCGGGCGGCTTCCAGGGTGTCCAGGCCCTGGCGGGTGCAACTGGTGCAAAGGACGCGCAAGGGGGTCGGCAACAGCGCCAGTTCGCCCAGCAGTTGCCGGGCGAGGTAGGCTTCGCCGCCGGACGCGGCCTGAATCCAGATGTCGGCGGGCGCGGCCCAGTCGGGAGGGACGAGGCGCTGCGCAAATCCGTCGGCCATCCGTTTGTGGCGGCGCAAAAAGGGCCGCGCCGCCCGCCAGGCCAGACCGTACAGACCGAAAAGGGCGTTCAGGGCGGCCGGAGCCTTCATTGCTCCGTCCGTTCCGCCAGGCCCAGTTCGATCAGCCGTCCCACCAATTGATCAAAAGAGAGGCCCACGGCGGCGGCGGCCCGCGGCAACAGGCTGTTGCCGGTCATGCCGGGCAGGGTGTTGGTTTCAAGCAGGATGGCCTGCCCGTCAGACTGGAGTATAAAGTCCGACCGACTGTAGCCGGAAAGGCCCAAGGCCCGGTGGGCGGCCAGAGCCGATCGTCGTATGGCGGCGATCGCTTCCTGCGGCAGGGGAGCGGGGCAGATTTCCTCGGCCGCGCCGGGAACATACTTGCTGGTGTAGTCAAAAATGCCGCTGGCCGCCTTGGGCCTGATCAGAATGGGGGGCAGGGCTTCTTCCTCGCCCTTGGGTCCCAGGATGCCGCAGGTGACTTCCTCGCCCGCGACCGCCGGTTCCGCGATAAACTCGCCGCCGTGCTGGAACAGCCTGTCCAGGGCGGCGTCCAAATCTTCCGGCCGGTTCACGCGTTCCATACCCAGGCTGGACCCGCCGGTGTTGCTCTTGATGAAAATGGGGTAAGCGAAAAGCGGCTGCCAGCCCGCCTCGGGCTTTTTGCTGAGCAGCACCCAGTCCGGGGTGGCCAGGCCCTGCCTGCGAAAAACCTCTTTGGCCGCGGCCTTGTTCAGGGCCAGAAAGGACCCGGCCGAGCCGGAACCCTGATAGGGGCAGCGCACGGTATCGAGCATGGCCTGGATCAGGCCGTCTTCGCCCGGCGCGCCGTGCAGGGCGATATAGGCGAAATCGGCCTTGTCGGCCAGGGTAAGCAGCCCTTCCAGCGAGGATACCGGATCAAAGCGAATGACGTTGTGACCCAGACGGGTCAGAGCCTGTTCTACGCCCTTGGCGCCGGAAAGGGAGACTTCACGCTCGCTTGACCAGCCGCCCGCTATCAAAAGTATGTTCATGCAAAGGTACCCCTATGCGGCGGGAAAGCGCCGCCTCTATGTCCAACCCCTGCCGGTGCGCCAGGGCGATGCGCGCCCTGGCGTCGGCCGTGTGCCCGTACCGTTCAAGAAGATCCGTATACCGCTCTTCGGGCGTGACCACGGCGTCGTGCATGACCCGCTTGTCCGCGTAGATGATGCAGAAAGCGAGCAGCCAGGGGTCCACGGTCTCGTCGATGTCCCAGATCCAGCGCACGTGCTGGATGACTCCTTGAGCCAGGTAGGGGTTGCGGGTTTCGTTGCGCACCCAGGCGCCGCCCAACTGCGCGTGGCTGCCGCCGTGGGTGACGGAGTACATCTTGCCCAGGTCGTGCAGCATGCCCGCAGCCAGAACCGAAGGCAGATGCACGTCGGCTCCGGCTTTTTTGGCAAGCCGGGCGATCTCAAAGGCGAAGTTCGCCACCATGGCCGAATGCGCGCGGATATGCTCGGGCATGGCGTATTTATCCCAGAGCGCCCGGCAGTCTTCGCGGCCGGGCACGGACCAGCCCGGGTCCGGAGCGACGACCACCGGAGTCAGTTTGGGCGGAAACAGGGAGCGCCGGGCGGCTTTGTCGGGCAGACGGACGGGTTCTTGATAGCCGGAAAAAGAAATGGCGTGGCTCATAGCCGAGCTTGTAGCATCCGCCGGAAAAAAAGAAAACAGGCGCCGCCCGTGCCCGAGCGGCGTCCTTGTGCCTCACAAGCCGATGCCCAGCACCTTGACGCCGTCGGCCAGGTCTTTGACCCAGACGTTGTAGTTGGGGTGAATGGTGCCCTGCGCACTGTTGTACATCATGTTCACACTATCGCGATAGGTGATTTTGAAGGTGTTCGCTGTGTAGAAAATGTCCGTGACAATGGTGTGATTGCGCACGGTAAGCGCGCCTTGCAAACGACCCGGCTCCATGTCCTTCATTTTCCAGTTGCGGCGCATGCCCGCTTCTTCAATGGCGGACTTCATGCCCGCCTGGGTCAGGGCGGGATTGTTTACCGTTTCTTCAAAAACGCGGGGCGGCGTCACGCCCCCGCAGGCCGTCAGAGCCGCCGGCAAAAACGCCAGCAGACAGAGCGACAACCAGATGCGCAAGTATGTTTTCATAATTACCTCACATGCTTATGGCTCTGATTCGGATTTCTTCGGCCAGGGTTTTAATCCATTTGTTGTAGTTGGGGTGTATGGTGCCTTTCGCGCCGTCATATTCCATGTTGATGCTGTCGCGGTAAGCGATGGAAAAAGTGTTCGCCGTGTAGAAAACATCCACAACCACCGTGTGGCTGCGAACGTTCAGGGTGGCCTGGGCCTGGCCCCTGGTCGGAGCCGGAGCCTTGCCCCGGGCTTTGCCCTTGGCCGGGGCCGGCGCAGGCTGCGCGATATCCGCCTCTTTTACGGCCCAGCCGCGCCGGATGCCGGCTTCTTTGATGGCGGCCTTCATTTTGTCCAGGGTCAGGTTTGTATTGTCCACCGACTGTTCCACCGGTGAAAGAATGGGGTCGCCGTTTTTGCAGCCGGCGGAGAAAACCAACAGCAGCGCCAGCAGGCAGAGCGGAACAAGGCTGAAAATGCGGGACCGATTCATGGGTATCTCCTTAGAGTTTACAAGGGTGCATAGTCTTACGCATAGCAGCCTGAACATGTTTGCGCAAGGCGCTTGTCGCGCCTTCGCCGCGCCCGCGAAAATCGGCCGGATATACCGGATCCAGCGCGGTTATGCTGATAGTTCCGGGCCGTATCCAGGGCGTTTTCGGCGGCAGAACGGAGCCGCTGCCCTTGATGCAGACCGGCACAACAGGCAGGTCGGCGGCCAGGGCGGCGGCAAAAGCCCCGGCGTGAAAACGGCCGGGTTTCAGATCGCGGTTCGGCGAAGAATTTCTGTGCCCTTCGGGAAAAAAGGCGACGGCGCTGCCGTATGTGGCGTCTTCGCGGACAAGGGTCATGACGCCCTCGCTGTTCAGTTCTTCCACGTTGATATAGCGGCCCAGGCG
>JAVBRE010000107.1:0-6084 GCA_031548325.1 Desulfovibrionaceae bacterium | reverse complement strand
TCCAGGGCGACAATCGCATCGACGAGTTCTTTCATCTCATCCCTCCGTAAGGGGCAGCGAGCGGACGGCGCTGTTCGTGATGCGCGTCGTGACGGACGCCGCGTGGAGGCTCAGAAAATCCGCGTCCGAATCCGTCAGGCCTTCCTGCTGCAAGTGCGCCACGACCATGCGGCAGAACGTTTCGACGAGGACCACCCGGCGATCGTCCATATTGAGCCGCGCGGCGGATTGCCGGTTTTGCGGGTCGATGCCGGCGAGGGCCAGTTCTTCCAGCAGGCCGGCCGCTTCCGCCAGGGCGGGCAGTTCGCGCAGGGCCCGGTGCGTCCACTTGTAAAAGGGGGCATAGCGCCGGTTCAGCAGAAAGACCAGGGACGCGGCATGGCGCGTGAATTCCGCCAGAGCCCAGAACGCGGCCGTCCATTCTTTGCGGCGCATGCAGCGGGCGTAGTTGTACTGGCCGGACTGGGCCATAAGCGCCAGTCGGGCGGCGATTTTTTTGAGCCGGATATCTTCGGGATAATAGCGCAGAAGCTCGCCGCGGATGGCGGAAAATTCGCCCAAAGGATCGTCGAAGACCGCGCCGTTGGTGGCGGCGGCCAGACCCGCCTCGGGCAGGCGCAGCCACTGCGCCGGGTTGAAACGCCCATCCGGGCTGCCGGTATGCCTGCGGTAAAAATCGCTGGTGCGCAAAACCCCGACGCGACCCGCGCCGAACGCGCTGCACACCCGCGCCGGATAGCCCATGAAGCTTTGCGGCAGGGCCTCGTAAGCCTGTTGCAGAGCCGGGCCGACAGCCTCGCAGTCTTCGTCGGTCAGCCAGAGGCAGAACGAAGGCCCGAAGTCGTGGTCCATGGACAACTCGTCGTCAAAACCGAAACATTCGGAGCCTTCGCCGACCAGCCCCACGGCGACGAGGCCCCGCAAGGCCGGAAATTCGCGCAGCAGGGCCTTGCCGTACGCCTCGTAATAGGCCCGTGCCAGATCAAGTCCTTGCATGGCTGCCTCGGCTGGATCTTTTAGAGTGTTTCATTTTTGAGATTACACAATAAAGCTCAGTAAACGGTATACGTTCCAGCATAGAGCATTTTCATTTTGAAAAGGCTCAAAGGCCCAAAGCCGCGAGGGCGGCCCGGGACCGGTTGCGGTACGCTTCGGCTTCTTCCGTTTTGCCCAGGGCCTCGCAGGCCAGGGCGCAGTTGCTGCAGGTCAGGGCGTAGTCCTTGTTTTCGCCGAAACAGTCCTTGATGCGGGTCAGGGCGTCGTCGTACAGCCGCACGGCTTCGCCGAAGCGGCCCATTTTGTAGTGGACGGCCGCGAGGCCCGCCAGGGCGGCCGCATAGTGCGGGGCGCTTCGGGCGTCGGGCCTGCCCGCCCGCTCGAAAATATCCAGGGACCGGCGCAGGGCGGACGCGGCTTCATCTTCCCGCTGCAGCGCGGACAGGGTAAGGGCCAGGTTGGCCTGCACCGTGGCCGCGTCAAGGGCCGCTTCAGGCAGTGCGGAAAGAACGGCCGCCGCCTTTTCCAGGTTTTCGCGCGCGGCCTCGTGTTGCCCGGCGTCCTGGTGCAGAGCGCTCAGATTGTTGTACAGCGCCGCCAGGCGCGCGTCGTTTTCGGGCAGCTCTCTTTCATAGATCGCGCGGGCCGCGTCGAAGTGTTCCATAGCCGTGGCTGCGTCTCCGGCGGCCCTATAGGCCGTGGCCGCGTTGAGCAGCGTCGTGCCGTAGGCCGCGCTGTCTTCAAGACCGAGGTCGCTCATCAACGAAAGGGCGCGTTCAATGGCGCGGAAAGCTCCGGCGTAGTCGCTGATGCTGCGGTAATACCCGGCCGTCTCGTTAAGGATGGCGACGGCGCTTTTCAGGTCGTTTTCATCCTCGGCTGAGTTCAGGCTTTGCCGCAGGTATACGCTGACCTCATCCTTGCGGCCGGTCGCAAAAATGGCGCCAAGTCCGGCGAAAAAGGCGTTAATATCCATGCTGCCTCCCAAACCTGTCCGGGTTTTCTTTCTTTCGGTATAAAGATCGCAAAGCGTCAGAGCAAGCCTTTCTTGCCCCGCAAAGCCGCATCGTGTAGAGCAACTGGATGCGGGACGGCGCGTCAGAAACAGCTTTTTGTGCTTCATCCGGGGTAGGATCCCTGGTCATGGCCTTGCACCCGGCGACGGCCGGTTGCGCCGCCTGCCCCCTGCTGCCGCCTGATTTGGCGGAACGAAATTTTACCGCTTTCACGCCGGATTTTCCTGTGGATGCGGTCTACACCTGGGTGGACGGGGCGGACCCGGCGCATGCCGCCAAACGCGCAGCCTGCCGGCGGGATACCAAAGATTTTCATTCGGACGGCTTTGACCTGGCGCGTTTTCGCGACAACGAGGAATTGCGCTATTCCCTGCGCTCTCTGGAAATGTTCGCCCCCTGGGTGCGTACCGTTATCATTCTGACGGACGGGCAGGTTCCGGCCTGGCTGGACCTCGGCCATCCGAAAATTCGCATCGCGGACCACACGGACTGCATCCCCGCCGCATTTCTTCCCACCTTCAACTCGCAGGTCATTGAGGCCTACCTGCACCGCATTCCGGGTCTGGCCGAACATTTCATCTACTTCAACGACGACGTCATGCTGGGCCGGCCCTGTTGCAAGGCGGATTTTTTTACGTCCAACGGTCTGCCGGTGACCTATGTGGATTGGCGCTGGCGTAGGCGTTTCGGGTACTGGTGGACCAAAACGCCCCACGCCAGATCGTATTACAATGTGGTGAATCTGTTGAAACTCGCCGGCGTGACGCCGCCCGGATCCCGGTTCATTCCCGCCCACGGCCCCTATGCCCAGACCAGAACCAACGTGGTGGAAGCCTGGGACTTTTTTCAGGATTTTATCGAGGCCTTTTCCAAAAACACTTTTCGCGGGACCAACGAGCTGAGCATGTATTGCCATGCCGCGCCTCTTCTGATGTACGGAAAAAAACGCGTTGTGCCCAAAGACGAGCGCTATTATTACGTGCAGCCGAGGCGGCGGGACAGAACCGCCTATTACAGCGGCATCCGGCGTTCATACCTTGAGGGCGCTCCGCCGCTTTTTTTCTGCGTCAATGATACGGGCGACGAGAATTGGGGCGACTGGCGCGGTCAGTTGCGCGCGCTGATGCTGGACTACTTTCCCCAACCTTCTTCCTTTGAGCGGAACTGACATGCTGCGGGTTCTGCCTTCCTTCATGTACCACGGCGTCAGCCGCCAATCGGGGCGCATGCATGTGTCTCCGGAACTGCTGGACGCGCAGTGCCGGGTCCTGGCCCGGAAAGGCTGGCGGGGAATAAGCCTGGCCGAGGCGGAAGACTGCCTTCTGCGCGGCAAGAGTCTGCCGCGCAAAGCCTGCCTGTTCACCTTCGACGACGGCTATCTGGACAACTACGTGTACGCGGAACCGATTTTGCGCAGGCACGGGCATTGCGGGGTGATTTTTCCCACCCTGAACTGCCTGGAGCGGCGCGAAAACCCGTTGCCGAACAGCGAGGATCTGGTCCGCGAGCCTGGCCGCGCGGCGGAACTCGGGGACCTGAACGCGCCGCATGCGGTTTTGCGAGGGGGCTTTCGTGTGCGGGGCATTCGTTTTTGTTCCTGGAGCGAGATCCGCCGCATGCGCGACGGCGGGGCAATGGCCGCCGCGCCCCATTCGTTGAACCACGGCCGGGTGGTGTCGGGCCTCGCCTTCAGCCGCTTGCGCGACTTTGAACGGGGGCCGGGCTTTTTTGGCCTGCCGCCCTATGAGGCCCCCTGGGGCATGCCGCTTTTTGCCGCGGGTTATTCGCTGTCCACGCGCGGGTACAATCTGAACCCGGATTTGTTCGATCTGCTGCGCAAACAGGTGCCGCAAAAAGCAAAGGCGGCCAAAGCCTTTCTGGCGGAAACGGAAAACCGCGAAGCCCTGCTTGAGGCCATCAAAAAACTCCCTTGGCTGGGCAGGCTGGAGACGCAAGAAGAGTTCAGGGCGCGGCTTTTTGCGGAATTCACGGCTTGCCGCCGGATTTTTGCCGAGGAGACGGGAGAGGAACCGCTGAGTTTCTGCTGGCCCTGGGGCAGCTTTTGCCGGGAAAGCGTGGAAGAGGCCGAGCGGGCCGGGTTCCGCCTCTTTTTTTGCGCCAGTTGGACGAAGGGGGCCTACCGGCTGGGCAGGCCCGTGCGCCGCGTCGCAGTGCGTCGTTACACTTTGCCGCAAAAACTGCCGCTTCAGGCGAGCGTCTTTTCCTTTGCGCCTTTCGGCGCTGCCTACGCATATCTGGCGAAACTGCGGAGGCTGCTGCGCGGATGGCGGCTCAGTTCCAAGGGGTGATTGCCGGCATGCTCATGATCGGCCGCTACGCCGTTCAAAAACGCTTTTTTTCGGGTAGCGGGCATGCAGAAAGGCGGCCATGTCCTCACGCCACAGATGACGCTCGCGGCCGCCCTCCGCATCGTTCAGGCAGTAAAAGAGCAGGGGGCTGTCCGCGCGCTCGCGCAGCAGGGCGCGATAATAGGCCATCCGGTCCGGGCGCTTGGTGTTGATGTAATAATAGGGCAGATCGCAGGGCAGAGCCCGCCGCGCGGCGTAGCCCCAGAGTGGGGCCATGTGGCAGTAAAAGGCCATGTCCTCGAGAGAGCGGAACTTGTTTTGGGCGAAGGCGCGGATGCCCTCCTGAAAAAAGGCCGCCGCGTCTTCGGCGTTGGTTTTTGTCTGGGGATATGGACCGTGGGCGGTGATGAAGGCAGGCGCGGCAGAGATGCCGCGCTCTTTCATATAGCGTCGCGTGTTGGCGTGGGAACGGGTATGCGGCGTGGCGGAACGCTCGTAGCTGACGCGCCGGGGACGCCGCCAGTCGGTGAAGATGTAGGGCAGGCCGTTGGCGGTAAAAAAATCGCCGGGTCCGCAAGCCGTGGCCAGAAAAAAATCGTCGTTGAAATATATGTAGTGTTCCGCCATATCCGGGATATTGTGCAGAAAGGCCTCGATCACGTGGGAGCTGAAGGTGGGCAGGTACTCGGCCGGAATGATCTCCGTGTGGTCCACCAGGCGGATTTTGGGGTGCGCCGTATCCAGCCAGGCAGGGGTCTGGCCGTCGGTGACGATAAAAATCCGCCGCAGCCAGGGGGCGCACATTTCCAGGGAGCGCAGGGAATAGCGCAGTTCCTCGTTGTCGCGGAACAAGGCCTTGCTTCGGCCGGCGTCGTCTTTTTGCTCCGGCGGCAGGTGAGTGGCGCGTTTGGCTGCCAGGGCCGGGTCCGAACCGTCCACCCAGGCATAGACCGCGTCCACGGGAAAAGCCGGGGCCGGGACCTGGGCTCTGCGTTTTGCCAGGGGCAGGGGCCGGGCAGGGCAGGATGCGCAGCCCCTGAAGGGGATGACGGCGGGAAGAAAAGCGCGGAGCGCGGCCTGGATCAGGCTAACCATGACGCAGCAGGGGATGCGCCGGTCCCGCCGGAATGGCCAGGGCGGAGGCGTAGGCCCAGCGGGCGAGGGCGGCGAGACGGTCGGAAGCGTTTTCGAATTCCGGCTGAGAAGAAGCAATACAAAAGGCGCCGAAACCTTCCAGGCATTCCCGGGTCAGGGCGTATATATCGGAAGCAAAGGAAAGCTCTCTGGCGGACATGAGGCCGCGCGTTTCCAGAACATCGCAAAAAGCCGCTTCCGCCGGAGACAGGGCGGCCGGCCGCGCCGCCAGCAAAGGAATGCCGTTGGGCGTGAACAGGTCCAGAGGATGCCGGACGCGTGAAAGATCCGTGTCCGCAAGGGCCACGAAAAAATTTCCGGCCAGATCCGGCAGGTTTTGCAGCGCGCCGGGAATTTCCCCTTGCGCCATATGCGCACGGCGCAGCCAGGGCATGGCGCGTTTCAGGTCCGCGGCCTCCTGCTCCGTGCCGCCCGACAGCACCCCGTCCACAGGAAAGTCGGGCGCGAGCGAGGCGCACAGCCGGCCGTCCAGCGGGGTTTTGATTTCTCCGCAGGACGCGCAGCAAGAAAAGTAGGGGTGCAGTTTCACCAGCAAAGAGCGCAGAGGGTGCAACAAAGGGCGTCGGGACATGGTGGGCAGCTTATCTCAGTTTGCAATAGTCAGCAAC
>JAVBRE010000147.1:0-6027 GCA_031548325.1 Desulfovibrionaceae bacterium | reverse complement strand
GGCATCGGCCGCGACGGCCGGGGCGACGACGACCCGCGTGTCGGGCCAGTCGGGGCCGGACGGATCGACTATGGATTCCAGAGTAGCCCGCAACTGGGCGGGTTTGGTGCGATCCATATGCGAGCATTCGCTTTCAAGCAGGGGAATGACCCTGAGCCTGCCTTTATGCCGTTTGGCCAGGCGTTCCACCAGGTTGATTTCCGTGCCCACCGCAACCACCGCGCCGTCGGGGGCGTCGTTCACATAGTTGATGATAAAGGCCGTGGACCCGGTCGCATCGGCTTCAGCCACCACGGCCGGAGAACATTCCGGGTGCACGACGATGCGCAGGTCGGGGTATTCCGCTCTGCGGGATTCGATCTGGCGGGTGTTGAAGCGGGCGTGAATGGCGCAGCAGCCCGGCCACATAATGAGACGGGCCGCGTTCGCCGCGTCCAGGTCCATTTCCCTCCCGCCGGAACGGATGTTCAGCAAATGCCGGGCGGATTCGGGCAGGCCGAGGCTGTCCGCGGTATTCCAGGCCAGGTGTTTGTCCGGCAGAAAAAGGACCGCGTCGCCCTGATCCAGAGCCCAGGCCAGCATACTCTTCGCGTTGGCCGAGGTGCAGACCCCGCCGCCGTACTTTCCTGCCACGGCTTTGACCGCCAGCGAGGAATTGACGTAGGCCAGCGGCACCACGCGGCGTTTCGCCGAAAGAGTCCGAACCGCGTGATCCACCAGATCGGCCGGGGCCATTTGGGCCATGACGCAGTTGGCGGTCATTTCCGGCAGATAAATTTTCTGCCCCGGCCGGGCCAGCAGGGCGGCCGATTCCGCCATGAAATAGACGCCGCAGAAGACGATATGCCCGGCGTCGATGCCCTTGACCTTGCGGGCAAGTTCAAGGGAGTCGCCCCGCAGGTCCGTGTGGCGGATGACGCTTTCATCCTGATAGTGGTGCCCCAGAATGACAAGGTCCCGGCCCAGAAGGGCGCGCAGACTTTCTATCCGCGCGGCCGTGGTTCGAGAATCGGGGCGTGAGAGCTCTTTCAAGGTAGGTCCTTTATCCGTTGATGCGCATGCTGTAATCCGCGAAAGGCGCGGAATGGGTGAGCCGTCCCACGGAAATGTAAGTCAGGCCGGCGGCCCCCGCATCGGCATAATCGCGAATGTTGTTCAGGGTCACGCCGCCGCTGATTTCCGTGGCGATATGGCGGGGCACCAGACCAAGCGCTTCCTTGATCGTTTCCGGCGACATGTTGTCGAACATGATCCAGTCCACACCGCAGGCCACGGCTTCGCGCACTTCATCAAGGGCGCGGCATTCCACCTCGATGGGGGGACAGGGCGAATGGGCGGACCGCAATGCGGCCACCGCCCCGGTGATGGACCCGGCCATATCTATATGATTGTCTTTCAGCATCAGCACTTCGGACAGGTTGCGGCGATGGTTCTTCCCTCCGCCGACGAGCACGGCGTACTTTGCCGGGTAGCGCAGTCCGGGCAGGGTCTTGCGGGTGTCCAGCAGGGTGACGCCGGTTCCGGCCAGCGCGTCTACATAGCGGGCGGTCAGTGTGGCGATGCCTGAAAGGTGGCAGAGAAAATTCAAAATGACCCGCTCGGCTTTCAAAATGCGGCGCGCGCCGCCTGAAATGCGGGCCAGCACCGTTCCGGCGCCGATCTTGTCGCCGTCAACCACCAGGCATTCGCAGACGCAAGGGGAGCTTTCCTTTTCAGAGAGCGCTTCGGCCAGAATAATGGGGATGAGGGGCAGCCCGGCCACAACCGCGTCGCTTTTGGCCACAATATACGCGGACAAAGTCTGGCCGGCGTCGAACACGGCGTTTGAAGTCAAATCGCTGCCGTCTTCACGCAGGGCCAGGGTCACAGAATCATACAGGTGGCGACGGGCTTCGCCGTCAAAAAAATTTTCAAAGGAATCATCAGCCATGGTATTGTAAGAATGGGGCATAAGGTGGTAGAGCACAGGGCCGTAGCCGACGTTGCCGATGGAGCTAAAGGACTCTTTTAGGTGGCTTATGTGGTTTCGTCAAGAATGGCGGCTCCGTGCATATTTTTTTTGCGTGTCACCGTGCAGAGGCCCTCATGTCCGAGCAGACCCCCCATAGTGCAGAACGCGATCCGGCCCTGAACGCGGTTCCGGATCCGCCCGTGGATTCAGCGGCGGATTTCAGCCACCCGGCCGATATAGCGGAACATCTGGAGACGCTCTCTCTGGAGCGCCAGGTCGCCCTGCTGAACTCCATGCCTCTGGAAGAGGCGGCCGAAGCGCTGGCTGAACTTGACGAGCATGTGCGGGTCGAGCTTCTGGAAAGCCTCGAGCCGGAACAGGCGGGCCGGCTTCTGGCCGCCATGTCGCCCGACGACGCGGCGGACGTGCTGGACGAGCTCGAGGAAGACCACCGCGACGAGCTGCTGAACAGCCTGAACACTGATGACGCGGAAGAGATCCGCACCCTGATGGCCTACGACCCGGACACGGCCGGCGGGGTCATGAACACGGAAGTGTTCATCCTTGAGCAGAGCCTGACCGTGGACCAGGCCATCACCAAGATGCGCCTGGGCATTGAAGACAAAGAAATTCCCTATTACGCCTATATCGTGGACGACGAGACGCGCCTTGTCGGCGTGCTTTCCTTGCGCGACCTGCTGCTGGCCCGGCCGGGAACCCTGCTGGCGGACAGGATCGCCGGCCAGGACGTGATTTCCATGGGGGTCGCTGTGGGCCGCGAAGAAATCGCGCGGGAGATGACCCATTACAATTTCATGGCCCTGCCCGTGGTGGATGATGAGGGCAAGTTTCTGGGCGTGGTCACCCACGACGACGTGCTGGACATCGTGCAGGACCTGGCCAGCGAAGACATGCTGGGCATGGTGGGCGCGGGCCAGGATGAAACCGTGGATACCCCGTGGCTGTCTTCGGTGACCATGCGTCTGCCCTGGCTGCTGTTGAACATGGTCAACTCGGCCCTGTCCGCCACGGTGGTGTATCTTTTTGACGGCACCATCGCCCAGATGGCCCTGCTTGCGGTGTTCATGCCCATGGTGGCGAATCAGGCCGGCAACACGGGCCAGCAGGCCCTGGCCGTGATGATCCGCCAACTGGCCACGGAGGGCTTTGAGCGTAAAAAAGCCTGGGGCGCGGTGTGGCGCGAAGGCAAGATCAGCATCATCAACGGCCTTATCGTGGGCGCCCTGGTCTGGATCGCCGTGCGCTTTTTTACCGGCAGCGCGGCCATTCCCACTGTCATGGTGGTAGCTCTGGTGGCCGACATGATTCTCGGAGCCCTGGCCGGCGCTTCCATTCCTTTGTGCCTCAAAGCTCTGGGCCGCGACCCGGCCCAGGCTTCCAGCATTTTTCTGACCACCATCACCGACGGCGCGGGTTTTTTCATCTTTCTCAGCCTTGCGACAATGTTCCTGTTGCCCTGAACGGCGGACGCGCGTCTTTTTGTCCGCCGCAAGCGGCGTTGATTTTTTTTATCATAACCGGCTGTGTATATTATTTTTTTTTGCGACAAAGGAAAATAGTATACTATTTTATTGACATACTATTTTGTTCGCGATACATATGCAGCACGCCATTTGAAGAATTCCCGGAGGGCTCATGTTCAGCCAAGACCGGCCTGATCCCGTCAAGCCGCAAAAAGCCTCGCGGCAGATCATCGACAAAATTCGCGGCGCCATTCTTGAAAATGAATTGGAAACGGGCCGGAAACTGCCCAACGAGCCGGAACTGATGCGCCATTTCGGCGTCAGCCGCCAGACCATGCGCGAGGCGCTCTGTGCCCTTGAAGCCATGGGTTTGCTCAAAATTCGCGCCGGGATCGGCGGAGGGGCTTTTGTCTCCGAGGTTGGCGTCGGCGTGGCGCGCGGCTTTCTCAGCAATTTCCTTTGCGGCAAGGATTTCAGCCTGCGCCACATCACCGAGGTGCGCCTTGCCCTGGAACCCGGGGCGGCATTTCGCGCGGCAACGCAGATGTCGCGCGAGGACAAGCTCGATCTGCACGATATCGTGGGCAACTGCCGCAGGGCCATAGAGCGCGGCGACGACATTTCGCGTCTGCGCCGCATGGAAATTTCTTTTCATGCCCGCATCGTTCAGGCCACGGACAATCCCATCTGGATGCTGCTGCACGATTTCGCCGAAAATCTGCTCTGGGACGTGAAAACCCAGCTGAAAACCCAAAGCGACTTTTCTCTGCGCGTTCTGGAGATGCACGAAAGCATTCTTGCAGCCATAGATGCGGGCGATGCGCAAAGCGCCGAGGAATTTATGCGCAAGGATATCGTTCAGGTGGAAGAGGCGTTGGCGAAGATCGCGGGCGATGCGCGGCTGCGTTTGATATAATTCCGCAACACCCAAGGAGAGGGACATGGCAGATGGACGCTATTTCAGTGTGCTGGAAAACAATGCGGATCCCGATGGCCAAAAGGAACTGCGCCAACTGAAAATATGCATCAACAACGTATGGCGCGAATCCAGAACCAAATCCTATCGTGATTGCGTCAACCCTTCCACCGGCCGGGTCATCGCGAAAATGCCCCAGGCTGTTCCTGAAGAATTGGAAGAAGCAGTGGCCGCCGCCAAAGCGGCCTTTCCCGCCTGGTCCGGCACCCCGGTGGGCGTGCGCACCCAGGTGCTGTTTCGCATGAAGGTCCTGGTGGACAAGCATCTGGACGAACTGACCACCTTGCTCTGTATGGAAGAGGGCAAGACGCTGCCCGAAGGCCGGGGGGATGTTCTAAAAGCCCTGGAGGTCATCGAGTTCGCCTGCGGCATGCCGCAACTGATGAAGGGCGAGAATCTGCTCAACGTTTCCCCGGGCTACGACACCGTGCAGTACCGCGAGCCTGCGGGCGTCTTTCTGGGGCTGGTCCCCTGGAATTTTCCGACCATGATTCCTCACGGCTGGATGATTCCCATCTGCATCGCCGCGGGCAACACCTTCGTGCTGAAAGCCGCCAGCGCCGTGCCCCAGTCCGCCATGCGCATGTTGGAACTGTGGATCGAGGCCGGGCTGCCCAAAGGCGTCATCAACCTTGTCACCTGCGACCCCAAGGACGCGGAAAAACTGATCAAGCACCCGGATATCGTGGGGGTCAGCTTTGTGGGGTCCAGTTCCATCGGACTTGAGGTCTACGCCAAGGCCGGAGAGGCCGGAAAACGCGTGCAGGTCCTGGGGGAAGCCAAAAACCACGCCCTTGTTATGGCCGACTGCAAGCTGGAGCGCACGGCCGCCGGCATCATCAACGCCTTTTGCGGCTGCGCCGGCGAGCGCTGCATGGCCCTGCCCGTCATCGCGGTCGAAGAAAAGATCGCCGACGCCCTGGTTGAAATTCTGGTCCGCAAGGCCAAAGAATTGAAGCTGGGCGCCGCGTACCAAGAAGATACGACCCTGGGCCCCCTGGTCAACGAACGCCACAAGAAGAGCGTGCTGCAATGGATCGAAAAAGGCGTGGCCGAAGGCGCGAAACTGGTGCTGGACGGCCGCGACCCGCAGGTGAACGGGCCCTGGCAGGGCGGCTGTTTCGTCGGCCCGACCATCTTCGACCATGTGACCGAAGACATGAGCGTGGGCAAAGAGGAAATTTTCGGTCCGGTGCTCTGCATCAAGCGGATCAAGAATTTTGAGCAGGGCATCGCCTTGATGAACGCCAACCCCTATGCCAACGGCTCGTCCATTTATACGCAGAACGGCGCGTATGCCCGCGAATTCGTGCTGCGTACCGACGGCGGCATGGTGGGCGTCAACGTGGGCATTCCCGTGCCCATGTGCGTGTTCGGCTTCACCGGCCACAAGCAGAGCTTTTTCGGTTCTCTGCACATTATGGGCATGGACGGCGTGCGCTTCTACACCAACCTCAAAAACGTAACCAGCACCTGGTTCGCCGAGGACGGCGGCAGCGTGGACACCTGGGACGGCATGCTGAACAAGAAATAGAGGAACGCGGGACGGGGGGACGCTGTCCCCCCGCGCCCCCTGCCAAGGGGCGCGCCCCTTGGAACCCGAATTGGCGAAGGCG
>JAVBRE010000198.1:0-6166 GCA_031548325.1 Desulfovibrionaceae bacterium | reverse complement strand
ATGACAATGGCGTCGAACTGTCCTTCCATGAGTTTGCGCAGGCGGGTTTCCACGTTGCCGCGCAGCGAGGCCACCGTCACATCAGGACGCAGGGCCAGAACCTGGGACTGACGGCGCAGGCTGCTGGTGCCGACCACGGCGCCCGGCGGCAGCGTGTCGAATCTGGCGTGCCGGACAGAAAGAAAAAGATCCGCCGCCGATTCCCGTTCAGGAACAGCGCCCAGAATCAGCCCGGCCGGCAGGCTCATGGGCACGTCTTTCATGGAGTGCACGGCAAGGTCGGCCCGGCCGTCCAGCAAGGCTTCTTCGATTTCCTTGACGAACAGGCCCTTGCCGCCGACCTTGGCCAGCGGCACGTCCAGAATTACGTCGCCCCTGGTTTTCAGAACCAGCAGATCAACCCCGGCAAGGCCGGGGTTGGAAGCGAGCAGGCGGGTTTTGATGTATTCGGCCTGCCACAGGGCCAGTTTGCTGCCCCGTGTGGCTATGGTCACTTTCCGCATGGCGAAATCACCTTTTTGCCCTCCGCCTTTGTTGCGCGCGGTTCGCGCGAAGGTCGAATATTGAAGAATATACTCCCTCCGCTCGAAACACGCGCGCCTTGGCGGAGAACAAAATTTTGATTTTGCCGCAAAAGGTCAGTGGCAGGAGGCGCAACTGCCGCCCGAACAACCCGCGCAACCTTTGCCGGAAGATGAAGAAGATGCCGCCGCGTATCCGGAGTCGCCGCCGCCGCCGGTTTTGTGACAGCAAGCGGAAACGAGTTTTTCCGTCTTGGGGCTTTGACAGGAAGGACAGGGGGGGGCGGGATCATTGGCTCCGGCTATTTCTTCAAAATCTGCATGGCAACGTTGGCAGCGGTATTCATAAATGGGCATGACATGTTTTCCTTTTAAGCGTCGCCCTCAAGATAGGGTGCAAGGGCAAGGGCGTTCTGAAACAGAAAATAATCCACCAGGCCGCAAAGTAAATGGCCGACGGTGATGTGGATTTCCTGAACGAGGGCGGTATTCTGCTCGGGCACGTTGACCAGTATGTCGGAAAGAAGGGCCATGCGGCCTCCGTCCCGGCCTGTCAGGCCGAAAGTGGTGACAAAGTTCTGCCGCGCGACCTCAAAGGCTTTGATCACGCTTTCGCTGTTGCCGGAAGTGGATATGCCCACCAGAACGTCGCCGGGGTTGGCAAGCGCGCGCACCTGCTTGGAAAAAACCTGGTCATAGCCGAAATCGTTGCTGACGGCAGTCAGAATGGAAGAGTCGGTGGTCAGGGCTATGGCCGCCAACGGCGGACGGTCAAGCACGAAACGGTTGACGAATTCGGCGGCCAGGTGCTGGGCGTCGGCAGCGCTGCCGCCGTTGCCGCAAAAAAGAATTTTGCCGCCGTTGGCCAGGCACACGGCCAGCGCGCGGGCGGATTCAACCACCAGGACGGCATTGCGGGCGAAAAAACTTTCTCGTAATCGCAGGCCGGCTTCGGCGTGCTGCGTCACGAGAGCTATGGCGTCATCGGACATGGATTTTTCCATAAATAAAGAGTTCTGGTTGTGTACCGCAAACGACGTGCAATGACAATCCGGCAGCCGGCTCGGTTAAACGCGGTGCTTCGCCGGACATCGATTTCAATATCAGTTGAATACCGTTACTTCAATGTGGCAAAATTTCACTGATACAGGGACTTAGCGAAGGTGGGCGGCGGCCCGCAAATAGGCTTCTTTGGCGGCGGGAGAAGAAGAGCTTTCCGCGTGCAGCAGGTACATGAAGCGCAGCTTGCTTTCACGCAGGGCCGCCGCGCCGGCCAGGCGCGCGGCAATGACAAAAGCCCCCCTGTCGACGCCGCGCAGGCCGGCGAGGTTTGCGGCAAAGGCGGCCGCCCTATGTCTCATGCGGTGGCGCGCGTTGACCGCCGCATAGCCTTTGGCCGCCGCGTATGCCCGGCGTTCCGGGTCGGCCAGCAGACCTCGGATCAGCCGGACCAGGCCGGACATATCGGCAGGGTCGTACAAGAACAGTTCTTCGCCGTCGTGAAACAGCTCTTCCAGACCGTGCCCCACTTTGGGGGTAAGCAGGCAGGCGGCGCAGCCCAGAGCCTCGAAGACCCTGAAATTCAGATCTTTGTTCGCGGCCTGGTTCAACACCAGGCGCGCCTGCCCGAAAAGAGCGCGATACGCGCCGCGGGTCACGTGCAGGCCGGGGATATGGCTGCCCAGTTCCGTCAGAAAAGCATGGCGTTCGAAGTTGACGGCCGCGTCCACGGTGCCCGCGAAGAGCAGATCCCAAAGGGGCGCGCCCGGGGCCGGGGGATAAGGGGCGTCCTTCGGGTGCGCGTACGGCGGCGACCACCAGACCCGGCCGGAAGGCAGACCGGCGGCGGTGAACAGCGGCATGTGGTCCTTGAGGCTGACCAGGCAAACGTCAAAGGCCTGGGCGTAATAGGGATGCCAACTATGGATGTGAGTGTCCACGGCATAAAAGGCGGTCAGGCAAGGAAAAGTTTCCATGCCCGTGACCAGGGGCGGCGTGCTTTTGTCGGCGGCCACGACCAGGTCCGGCATGAAACCGGCGGCGTCGACAAGCCCGGACCAGGTAAAAACCTGGTCCGGGTCCGGGTTGATATAGTGGATGCGCCAGCCCGAATCACGCAGGGCGGGGTAAAAAAAAGGATTGCCAACCCAGATGGCGGACAAGGGCTGCATAGCTGAAATTACCTTTTTGCCTCGATGCCCCGCTATTGCGGGGTCAATGGGGCCGAGCCCCCTTGCGGGCATGGGGCGGAGCCCCATTTCACCGAATCACACCGCCAGCCGGTACAAAGTTTCCGTCAGCACGTCGAGCCCCGCCATGATGTCTTCGATGCTCGCATGCTCGCCGGGATTATGGCTCAGGCCGTCCTTGCAGCGAATGAAGACCATGCCCACGTCGGTGATGTCCGCCATGTTCATGGTGTCGTGCCCCGCTCCGCTGACGATGGGCATGGAGGGAATGCCGCGGTCGCGGCAGACGCTTTCCATCAGCGAGATGATGCGCGGGGTCATGGTCACGGGATCTTCGGCCCCCAGCGGGTTAAAGGTCACCGGGGTGCGGTTGACGGCCGCGATGCCTTCGGCGGCCTTGCGGACGGCTTCCTGGGCCTCGTCCATCACCGCGCGATCGGTGCCGCGCAGGTCTATCCACAATTCGACCTTGCCGGGAACCACGTTCATGGCGCCCGGAGATACGGTCAGGTTGCCGACCGTGGCCACGATTTCCTGGCGGGCGTATGCGTTGCCCACGGCGCGGACGGCCAGGACGAGCTGGGACGCGCTGACCAGGGCGTCGCGTCGGTTGTTCATGGCCGTGCCGCCGGAATGGCTGGCCTTGCCTTCAATGACCACATGGGTGCGGATGGGGGCGGCGATGGCGGTGACGATGCCCACCGCCAGTCCTTTTTCTTCCAGCGTGGGACTCTGCTCGATATGCAATTCAAGAAAACAGGCCAGTTCGCCTTTTTTGCGCAGGGCTTGGGGCAGTTTCTCAAAGTCATAGCCCCGTTCGGCCATGGCCTGGGGCAGGGTCATGCCGCTTTTGTCTTTGGCGGCGCGGCACAGATCGAGTTTCGCCCGGCCGACCATGATTTTGCTGCCCAGAGTGGCCATGGAGAAACGGCTGGATTCTTCCATCTGAAAAATGATCAGTTCCAGGGGGTGACGGGTGGGACCGCGCTCGCGGATGCGCTTGAGGGCCGCCAGCGCGGCCACGCTGCCGGCGGCGCCGTCATAATGGCCGCCGTTGGGCACCGTATCAATGTGCGATCCCGAGGCCACGGCGGGCAAGGCGGGGTCGGTGCCTTCCATGCGGCCGATGATGTTGCCGAAAGGATCTTCGCGGACGCTGAGGCCCGCTTCGCGCATCAGACCTTTGAAATATTCTCTGGCGGCCATGTCGTCGGCCGAAAAAGCGAGACGGTTTGACCCGTTCTGGTCGGTCCTGCCGATGGTGGAAAGGTGCTCAAGCACCGTATGTACCCATTCTTTGTCCATTGCATGCTCCTGATTCTTTTAAAACAATTAACCTTTGGGATTATGTGATGAAAGTTTCGCAAAGGTATAGGTTACAGCATATGACAATACGAGATTACAAAGACAAATGACACGCTTTGCGGGCATCCGCTTCGCGTCTGCCGAGCAATTTCAATATGAAATTGCTCTAATCCGGAATTTCAAGTTTGATTCCGGTGATGCGGCTCGTATCGACGAGGTATTCGCGGTAACGGTCCAGAAAGAAGGCCAGCGGACGGGCGAAATTCTGTCCCACAACGCCGTCCACAAACAATTGGCTGACCTCTCGTTCTCTGGCCAGCACCATCTGGGACCCGGCGAAAATGGTCCGTTCGTCGCGGGTCATGCCGCGTATGGTCCGGACCAGCATGGTGCGCCCTCTGGGCTGGTACATCCAGAAATACATAAGGTCCAGAGAGTGAATGAGAATGGCCTTTTCCAAATCCGCTATTTCCGGGACGCGGACGTGCGCTTGTTCGCGCGAGCGCTGCAGCAGATCAAGCACGTCCTCTTCGGGCAACAGCACTTCCAGCCGGGCAAAGCAGGCGAAGAGCTGTTGCAGCTTGTGGGTGTAGTCCCAGTTGCGCAGACGCAGGTTGTTGTTCTGGTCGCCTATGCCTTCGATTATTCCTGCCACGGTGTCGGACGCGGCCTTGGAGACGATAGCCGCGCTTGCGGCCAGAATTTCCAGGCCGCCGTCGATTTGCAGCACGCCCACGAAGCCGATGAGGACGGCGTTGTAAACAAGAGCCAGGGGAATGGACAGCACGCTGCGAAAAACATTGCCCACGACCGCTTCTTTGGGCAGGCCCCGGTACAGGTTGTGCGATGCGATGTACAACCCGTTGGCGGCGGAAACGATGGTAAAAAAGAGCGCGGGGGAGTTCAGCGACGTGAGGGAAAACACCTTGCCCAGCAGCCACCAGCGCAGGACGAGTTCCAGCAGGGGCACGGAAATGCCGGTGTAGAGCAGAGAATCGCAGATGCGCGTCCAACTGACGTAGTCGTTCCAGCGCAGCAGCGGGGTGCGGCGCAGCCCGCCGCCGCCCAGCACGGACTGCAGAATATTGCGCAGCCCCGTGATGGCGAACCATATGGGCGCGCCGAACCAGGCCAGCACCCACCAGTTCTGGGTATGCGAAAAGGCGGCCATGGCCAGGATGAAACCGACCAGGACCTTCAGTGAATTGGAAATTTTTGTATTCAGATGGACCAGGCCGGGTTTCACCTGCCCCGCTTTGTGTTCTTGCAGGGTGATGCGTTCCGGAGCTTCGCGCTGAAAGCCTCCCAGGGTTGCAAGGCTGCCGTCCGTTTCGGTATAGCGGGTGGTGGCGGTCTGCGCTGCCCAGGCGTGGGTTTTGGCATATCCGAAATAGCGGCAAAGCGGCAGTTTGCGGATGAAGCGGGTCAGTCCTTCCGGCAAGGGGCTGTTCTGGGAGGACGGGGAGTAGGTATAGCGGGAATCGATGTCCGTGTGCAGAGGAATGACCTGGCGGAAAAAGTCCCTGGGGTCGCGGATGCTTTTGCGGGCCGAGGCGGTCAGGGTTTCGGTGAAGGCGAAACCCATGCCGTGCAGGCGGAAGGACCGGCTGGTGGAATCGCTGCCCACTCGGGTTTTCAGCGGGGTGTGTTTATAAAAAAATTGTAATTTTGGTATGTTGCGTAAAATTCCTGTCAAATGGGCGCAGCGCTCTTCAGCGTCCGCGGCCAGGGAACAGCCGTAATCACGGATGATGCCGCGAATCAGCCGCTTGAGGGCGATGGCGCTGCCTTGGTTGATGGCGAACTGCAAGGCGTTGATGGCTTTGCAGTGGGGCATTTTTCCGGCCGCGTAATCTTTGAGATTGAACAGCTCCAGGTGGGTGATGCCGCCTTCGCAGTCGTAGAGCAATTCCAGCACGTCCTCGGTACGCAGGCCGGAAAGGGTCAGGGTGATGCGGCTCATGGTTCTGACGCCGCTTAATCGCTCCACCAGCTCGCGCGGGGCGATGCGCAGAATATCCGGCTGCGCCGGATCCGGTTGAGGCAGATCCGGGTCGGGCAGCGAGACGTTGCGTTCCAGCGTGAACCAGGTTTCCATGATTTCTTCGGGGTTCAGGTCGTGCATGCGCGCGACCAGCGCTTCCACCGTCT
>JAVBRE010000084.1:0-10098 GCA_031548325.1 Desulfovibrionaceae bacterium | reverse complement strand
GTGAAACAGCCCGCGCGGCCACGGTCCCGTCCTCAAGACGGATGATGAAGTCCCGCCGGCATTGCAGGCCCTCAATGCAGACGGGCCAGGTTTCCACACTGATGCGCTCGTTCACGCCCGGCAGTTTTTCCGGAGCAATCTGCATGCGCGCAAGTATCCAGGCGACCCCTTCACTTTGCAGCCGCGCGGTGGAAAGCCCCAGCTTCGCCGCATGGTTGCCGGCGGCTTCTTCCATATAGGCGACCAGAGCGGACAAGGTCCCCCTGCCCGCAGCGTCGGTCTGAAACGTATACATGTTGAACCATTCCACATGCGGGGCGACAGTCACAAAAACCTCCTGAAAGCAACTTCACTTTGAGATACTTGCTCACCGGCGGGCAAAGCCAGCCTCGGACTAATGACAATCCCGCCTTCGGCAGAGTTTGTAGAGGCACGCCCGCTTCGGCGCTTAACGGCGGCAATGAATGCCGCCTGCGCCTGCGCGGCGGGCTGTTGACAAGCGGGCTTTGTCAACAGCCTCCGGCGGGCAAAGCCCGCCTGCGAGTGTCTCGTGGCAAGATTTGCAAGCAACCCCTTGCAGAGCAGATAAATATTTTCAAAGCTGATCCGCTCCAAATCGAATTTGCAAGCGTAAACGAGTCCGCCGCTCTTTACAAGAGTGGAAAAAGGACGGGCCGCCCCGAAAAGGGCGGCCCGCATGAAAAAAGCCGAAAAGAGCGCAAAAAGTTAAAATTCGTAGCCCAAAGATACGGAAATAATGTTCGTTTTGCAGGCTTCGGTTTTGGACTTCACCACATGAGTCTCATCGCTGACGCCGTAGCGACGGCCCTTGGCGTCGATGTACGCATACCCCAGGTCCAGAGTCCAGGAGCTGTACTTGAAGCCCAGGCCCAGGCTGTATATGTTTCTGCCGTCCGTGGGCACGAGATAGTCGGCATACTGGTCGGTCATGGGCGACTGGTCATACACGTAGCCGGCGCGCACGGCCAGCCAGTCCAGGGCCTGCCATTCCACGCCAGCGTTGAGACGCCAGGTGTTACGCCAATCCTTGCGGTTTTCGGAAGTGGGCATATCGCCGGGCAAATGGATGTTCAAAGAGCGAAAAATGCTCCAGCGGGTCCAGATGGCCCCGACTTCAAAGGAAAGTTGCGGAATGGGCGTCCAGGACACGCCGCCCGCGATGGAATCGGGCAGTATGACCACGGAGTCGGCCTGACCGTTATCAACACTGGCGGCATATCCAGCCTGAAGCTGCCCGCGGATCGCATTCTCGACAGCGGGGTTTCCGCCGGAGAACGTTGCGGCGTTGTCGCCCACGTATGTGAATTCCGCATTGCCGCGGGCGTGCACACGGACCTGACTGCGGTACGAAAGCCCGACGGCCCATTGGTCGTTAAACTGGTAATGCCCGGCCACGTTGAAACCCGGCGCCACGTCTGTGGCGTCGGTAATGTCACTGTCCGCTTCAAAGTAAAGCGGGCTGCCCGGAGCTTGCCCTTTGAAGCGCTTGTTCAGATCCAGGTTCACGTAGACGATTTCCAGGCCGGCGGCCAGAGAAAGTTTGTCCGTGGCGGCCCAGGCGATATTGGGGTTGATGGACATCGACCTCATGTCGACTTTGTATATGTTGTACCTGCCGGGCCAATCGTGGGGGTATTCAAAACCCAGGCCGAAACGGGAGAACTCGCCGACGCCGAAAAACCAGCTGTCGTTGATCTGCTGGGTGTAATAGGCGTGGGGACTCATCCAGGTATGGGGTTTGAGTTTCGTGGTCGTCTTGTCGCCGGCGTCGTCCCAGGTTGCCATCTTGCCGTCGGGGGTAACGGCGGAAAAGCCGACTTGCACCTGAGCGCCCTTCAATCTGGCGATCAGGGCGGGGTTGGTGGCAACAGCCGACGGATCGGGCTTGCGGGCCACTGTGGCTCCGCCGAGGGACAGGCTGCGCGCGCTGTACTCATAAAGGGCATAGCCTTCCGCCAGAGCCGTTTCACAGGAAAAAAGAATAATGACGAACGCCAGTGCCGCAAGACGTTTCATAGCTCACCCTTTCATTGATAAATAAAAAAATCGCGACCGCCGAAAGACTCGCCATGAGAGTGAGTATTACTCCTGGCGTTTTGCGTATACAAAAAAAAACGGTGGGGCACAAGCGAAAAAACTATTTTGGGCAAAATTTTATAGTATATCGCAAATTGCCGGGCGGCGGCAAGCAAACAAAAACGGACTGCCGACCAAGAGGACTTTGGCAGCAGCCTCACGGCCCGCCTTTGCAGGCGGGCCGTTCTTTACCGAAAAAATTCCGGATCAGCTTGCGCGAGCCGCAACGGCGGCATCAACGGCATCTTCAAGGTGTTTGCCCCCAACCCGGTGCAGCAGCAGGGCCGCGACCGTGTTGCCGAACACGTTGACCGTGGTCCGGCCCATGTCCATGAAGCGGTCGATGCCGACCAGAATGCCCATGGCTTCCAGGGGCAGGCCCAGAGAGCCCATGATGACCGCCAGCACGACCAGCGAGGCGGCGGGCACGTTGGCGGTGCCTTTGTTGGCGATCAGGGTGGTCAGCAGAATGGTCAGGATCGAAGGCAGGTCAAGAGGCAGGCCGTAGGCCTGGGCCAGGAAACAGACGCACAGGGACTGGTACAGGGCCGCACCGTCCAGGTTGAAGCTGTAGCCAAGGGGGATAACAAAGGAAACCACTCTGTTGGGAATGCCGGAGCGCTCCAGAATTTCCATATGCACAGGCAGAGTCACTTCCGAAGAACAGGTAGTGAAGGCCAGCAGCAGCGGCTCCATAACCTTTTTCAACAGGCCGAAAGGATCTTCGCCGAGAATTTTGACGATGATCAGAAAGGCTATGACAACGACGGCCAGCCCCAGATACATGAGGCCGATCAGCTTGGCCATGGCGATCAGCACCTTGGCGCCCTGAGTCGCGAACACCCAGGCCATGATGCCGGCAACGGCGACGGGCGCGGTGGCCACGATGCCCTGGGTCAGTTTGAACATGGCGCCCATGACGCACTCAAGCAGGTTGGCCACGGGCCTGGCTTTTTCGCCCATTCCGCCCAGGCAGAGACCGAAGCAGATGGCGAAGAAGAGCGTGGGAATGATCTTCTGCTGGGCCATGGCGTTGATGACGTTGTCGGGAATGATGTCCAGGAAGAACTTGGTCCAGTCGATACTGTTGGCCAGGTGGCCGGGCAACTTGGTGGCAGCGCCGGCGGCAAGGTCAACGCCGGCCCCGGGCTGGAAAACCACGGCCAGAGTGATGCCGAGAACAATGCAGAAGCCGGTGGCCAAATAGAACCAGATAAAGGCGTAAGCGCCCAGTTTGCCCAACTGCTTCAGGTCGGAGCCCATTTTGTATATGCCCAGTGTAACCGCAGAAAAAACCAAAGGCATAACAATCATTTTAATGGCTTTGATGAACGCCGTGCCGATTGGTTGCAGTTTAGCACCAAAAACCGGCCATGCAAAACCTATAGCGCAACCTATAGCCAAACCAATAAGAATCTTGATCCAAAGTGCTATTTTTTGAGATTTTACCTGTTCTGCATGATTTGCCATCATGAACTCCTTTTATATGGTAATATTCATCTTTCTGAAACATAAATCACTATGCATAATAACACTTCCTATTTTAAGCTATGCCGCAATGAAGACTTACCAAAAAGAATTAGAGGAGTAAACTCTTTTATATTATATTCAATACGTTATGAAAACGTTTACATCTTGATTTTTACATTAAATTATAATTAGTTTTTTAGTATTTTTTGAGATAATAAATAAAACAACAGGGAAACCGTTTACAGTTTTTCTACTGCCTGATTCTTCCGCGCGGCAATTTGGGGAACGCCGTGATCAGCTCGCGGATTCACGCCTGCCATACGTCTGGCCTTTGTTCCGCAATGAACAGGAATGAGGCTGATGGGATGGCGCCGCCGAAGCCTGGTTGCGATTTCGCTTGCGCTTCGGGCGAGCCGTGTATGAACCACAACCGGAGCGCGGACGGAATTGACAAGGGGAAACAATGCTTATAGCGTTCGTCTCATATCGGATCGAAGCAGGCGCATCCCGAGGCGTCCCGACTGTAATTTATTAAACATTTTTAGGAAGATATATGCAAACAGCACATCGTGTCAGCGACCTGGGCACTGAAACCGCTTTTGCCGTGGCCGCGCGCGCGGCGGCCCACACAGCCGCGGGCGGAACCGTCCACCCCTTTCATATCGGGGATCTGAACCTGCCCACGCCGGCCAACGTGGTCGCGGCGGCGAACCGCGCCATGGCCGAAGGCAAGACGGGCTACTGCCCCCCCGCGGGCATCGCGCCATTGCGCGACGCTTTGGCCCAGGACGCCAACAGACAGCGCGGCACCAGCTACAGCATGGAAAATGTGTCCGTGCAGCCCGGCGGCAAACCCGTCATCAGCAAATTTCTGCTGACGCTGATGAACCCCGGCGACGAGGTGCTCTGCCCCACACCGGGCTTTCCCATTTATGAATCTCAGATCAACTTTTTGGGCGGCAAGGTCGCCCCCTACCCCATCGTGCCGCGCGAAAACAGTTTTTCCATCGACTTTGACGCCCTGGAAAAGGCCATCACCCCCCGCGCGAAACTGCTCATCGTCAACGACTACCACAACCCCACGGGGGCCGAGTGTTCCACCGCCGAACGATCCCGCCTGGCGGAACTGGCAATCCGGCACAACCTGTGGGTTCTGCTTGACGAAGCGTATTTTGAAACCCATTACGACCATAGAGCAAAAAGCATCGTCTCGGAACCGGGCATGCCGGAACGCAGCGTGTTGCTGTACACCTTCTCCAAAAAATTCGCCATGACCGGCTGGCGGCTGGGCGCCGCCATAGGGCCCAAAGCCGTTATCGACATTTTCAACAAGATGAACGTCAACATCGAATCCTGCACCAGCCAGATCGTGCAGTGGGCCGGGCTGGAAGGACTTACCGGCGATCAGAGCGGCCCGGTAAAAATAGTGGAAACCCTGCGCGCCCGGCGCGACACGGCCGTGGACATCATGAACTCCATTCCCGGTGTACGCTGCATCAAGCCCAACGCCTCGTTCTATCTGTATCCCGACGTCACGGACCTGATGGCCGCCAAAGGCTTTGCCGGCGACTACGACGCCTTTGCCGACGACGTGCTGGCCAGGACGGGGGTTTCTTTCTGCACCCGCATGCATTTCGGCAAACCTTTGCCGTCCGAAAAGCGCTGCTATATCCGCCTGGCATTCTCCGGCATCGACGAAACCGACATCCGGACAGGCCTGACAAAACTCAAACAATACGCGCAATAATGACGCACGGTACGACAAGCCGGACGGCGACCGCCATCCGGCTTGTTTGCCTGGAAGTTCCATGTCCGAATATTTTCTTGCGACCATCCTCGGCATTGTTCAGGGGCTGACGGAATTTCTTCCCGTTTCGTCTTCCGGCCACCTTATCATTACCAGCGCTCTGCTCGGTGAAGACAGCGCGCGCATAAAAACATTCGAAGTCGTGATCCAGTTGGGATCCATTCTGGCAGTGCTGCTGCTGTACTGGCCCCGCTTCCGGGGGCTGCTGGTTCCCAGGCCCGGATTGCGTTTTTCCGGTGCGCGCGGGCTTTTTCTGCTCTTTCTGACCTGTCTGCCCGCCAGTTTGCTGGGGCTTTTCGCCCGGGGGCACATCAAGGCCTATCTGTTCAACCCCGTCAGCGTGGCGGCGGCCCTGGCCGTGGGCGCGATCATCATGCTGCTGGTTGAAAATATGCGGCCGCGCATACGCTATACCGAACTTGACGAGATAACGCCCGCCATGGCTTTGGGTATAGGCTGCTGCCAGTGCCTGTCCCTTTGGCCGGGTTTTTCACGTTCCGCTTCCACCATCATGGGCGGCATGCTGTTGGGCGCGCGGCGCGCTCTCGCCGCGGAATATTCCTTTATCGCCGCCGTGCCCATCATGGCGGCCGCCACCGGCTATGATCTGTACAAATCGGCGTCCGATCTGAGCGCCGCGGACATTCCCTTCTTTGCCGTGGGCATGCTGGTTTCTTTTCTGGCGGCCTTGTTTGCCGTCAAACTTTTCATCGGGCTGGTGGGCCGGATATCCCTGCGCCCCTTCGCCTGGTACCGTCTGGCTCTCGCGCCGCTGGTCTACTGTTTTTTCACATAACAAGGAGGCTCATCATGTTAGCGCTCGCCATCAACGGCAGCCCCCGCAAGGGCGGCAATACGGAAACCCTGCTGAACCACGTGCTCGCCCCGATCAAAAAAGCCGGCTGGGAAACGGAAATGATCCAGATCGGCGGCAAGCCTCTGCGCGGCTGCATCGCCTGTACGCAGTGCTTCAAAAGAAAGGACAATCGTTGCGCGCTGAACGACGACGCCTTCAATGACGGTATTTTTCCCCGCATGCTGGCAGCTGACGCCGTCATTCTGGGCTCGCCCACCTATTTTACGGACGTGACCGCCGAAATGAAGGCCCTGATCGATCGCGGCGGTTTCGTGTCCATGGCCAACGGCAACCCATTCGCGGGCAAGATCGGTGCAAGCGTTGTCGCCGTGCGGCGCGGCGGGGGCACCCATGTCTTTGACACCATGAACCATCTGTTTCAGATTCTGGGCATGGTCATCCCCGGATCCGTATACTGGAACATCGGATACGGCCTGAAACCCAAAGAAGTGGAAAATGACGCCGAGGGTCTGAACAACATGCGCCACTTGGGAGAGATGATCGCCTGGCTGGGAAATGCGCTGAAGCCGCACCTGGCGTCCCTGCCCAAATAAAAATACCCTCCAGCCGCTTTACTTTGCCTGGGTCGTGCCTATGATATGCAGGTACGTAATTCCGGCGCAAGGGCTTTTCGTCCACACGGCCGCATTGCCGATGCAATGTTCCGTGAGCGTCGGCGCACTCAAGGAGACCGGCATGGTTCGCAAATCCATACTTTTTGCCTTTCTTATCGTATTTCTCGCCGCCGCTTCGGCGCCGGCGGCTGTTCCGGGCGATTTTACCGCACTGGTCAAATCGGCCGGCCCGGCTGTAGTCAACATCAACACCGAAAAAGTGGTGACTTCAAGGCCTCAGAAAGGGCCTTTTCCCTTTCCTTCGCCGTTTGACGACTTTTTCCGCGACATGCCGGGCGGCCCCTTTGACAAGGGCGAGCGGCAGGCCCCGCGCCAGCGCAAGCAGCATTCTTTGGGCTCGGGTTTTGTCATTTCCGCTGACGGATACATTGTGACCAATCATCATGTGATCAGCGGCGCGGACAGTATCCAAGTTTCTTTCGGCGAAAAAGGCGGCAAGGAACGGTCCTACAAAGCTACCCTCATCGGCAGCGACAAGGAAACCGATCTGGCCCTGCTCAAAATCGACGCCAAGAACCTGCCTTTTTTGAAGTTCGGCGATTCCGACGCCCTGCAGGTGGGCGAATGGGTGCTGGCCATCGGCAACCCCTTCGGCCTGGACCACACCGTGACCTCCGGCATCGTTTCCGCCAAGGGCCGCAATATCCGCTCCGGGGCCTTTGACAGTTTTCTGCAGACGGACGCTTCCATCAACCCCGGCAACAGCGGCGGCCCCCTGCTGAACATGAACGGCGACGTCATCGGCATCAACGCGGCCATCATCGCCGGCGGCCAGGGTATCGGCTTTGCCATTCCCAGCAATATGGCCAAAGACATCATCGCCAAGCTGCGCACCGACCGCAAGGTCACCCGCGGCTGGATAGGCGTGACCATCCAGAGCCTGGACGAAAACGGCGCCAAAGCCTTGGGCCTGCCCGACGCCAAGGGCGCGCTGGTGGGCGACGTGCAACCCGGCAACCCGGCGGCCAAAGCGGGCATGAAGCCCGGCGACGTGGTTCTCAAAATCAACGGTGTTGCAGTTGACGATTCCAGCGATCTTGTGCGCAAAATCTCCGACCTCAAACCCGGCAGCCATGCTACGGTGACAGTCTGGCGAAACGGCGCGGAAAAGGAACTTTCGCTGACCTTGGGCGAACGGGGCACGGAAACCGCCGACAAGGAAAAAGAGTCCGCCAAAACAGCGCCGGTCGTTGAACTGCTGGGTATTTCCCTGCGCAAGGTGACCGGCGAAGACCTGAACCGCCTGCGCCTGGACAAGGCCCAGGGCCTGCTGATCACCGAGGTTGAAAGCGGCAAACCCGCGGACGACGCGGGAATCCGCAGAGGCGACGTCATCCTCGCCGCCAGCGGCCATCCGGTCAACAGCCCGGCCGACCTGGACAAGGTTCTGGAAACCCAGGGCAAAGAACGCGGAGCGGTGATGCTCTATATCTCCCGCCAGGGCCAGAAGTTTTTCCGCACCCTTGAAGTGGCGAAAAAATAACGCTACAGAACGTCCATCCAACCGGGACCGAATCTGTCCGATCCGGTCCCGGTTTTCATAACAGCCGTCTCAACCTCACGGGAAATTCATGAGCACAACCCTCACGCCCCGCGAAATCGTCGCGGAACTGGACAAATACATCATCGGCCAGAGCGAGGCCAAACGCATGGTGGCCATCGCCATCCGCAACCGCTGGCGGCGGCAGCAGCTTGACCCGGCGTTACGCGACGAGGTCGCGCCCAAAAACATCATCATGATGGGTCCCACCGGCGTGGGCAAAACCGAAATAGCCCGCCGCCTGGCGAAGCTGTGCGCCTCGCCCTTCATCAAGGTCGAAGCCACCAAGTATACCGAGGTCGGGTACGTGGGTCGGGATGTGGAATCCATGGTCCGCGACCTGATGGAAATCGGCATCGCACTCATTCGCGAAGAAGAGACGGACGCCGTCCTGGGCAAAGCCGAACAACAGGCGGAAGAGCGGCTGCTCGACCTGCTTTTGCCCTCCTCGCCTTTCACCGGGTCCAAGGCCGATTACGCCGCGTATGCCGACGGGCAGCCGCCGGTGCCCGTTGCTTCCGCCGGGGGCACTCGCGAAAAAATGCGCGGCCTGTTCCGCGACGGCAAGCTGCTGGAGCGTGAACTTGAAATGGAAGTCGAGGAAAGCGCCCCCCAGATGGAGGTTCTCTCCATGCCCGGCATGGAACAAATGGGCAACCAGTTCAAGGACATGTTCGGCAAAATGTTTCCGGCCCGCAAGAAGCGCCGCCGCCTGAAAATCAAGGACGCTTACGCCATCCTGGTGCAGGAGGAAACCCAGAGGCTGGTGGACCCGGACAAGGTGGCGGAAAAAGCCCGCGAGCGGGTGGAACAGAGCGGCATCATCTTTATGGATGAAATCGACAAGGTGGCCGTGCCCACTCAGGGGCGCCAGGGCGTCGACGTTTCACGCGAAGGCGTGCAGCGCGATCTTCTGCCCATCGTTGAAGGCAGCGTCGTTTCCACCAAGTACGGCACGGTCAAAACCGACCACATCCTGTTCATCGCGGCCGGGGCTTTTCATTTTGCGAAGCCTTCGGACCTCATCCCCGAACTGCAGGGGCGCTTTCCCCTGCGGGTGGAACTGACCGCGCTCGGCAAAGAAGAATTTTTGCGCATTCTGCAAGAGCCGCACAATGCCCTGACCCGGCAGTATGAAGCCCTGCTGGGCACGGAAAACATCAGCATCAGCTTCATGCCCGACGCGCTGGAAGAAATCGCGTCCTTTGCCGAAGAGGTCAACCGGCAGACCGAAAATATCGGCGCGCGCCGGCTGTACACCATTATGGAAAAAATCCTGACGGACCTTTCTTTTGACGCGCCGGAAAAATCCGGCGAAAGCCTGAGCATCGACAGCGACTATGTGCGCGAACGCCTGGCCGACGTGCGGGTGAATGCGGATCTGTCCCGATATATACTTTAGGGCATTTTAACCTTGAGATTGTATAATTCGAACTTCGCCAAGCATGCCGTCGAATGCATATAACAGAATGAAGTCACACAAACCAAACGCCACGCTTGGCAGGCATCCGTTTCGCGTCTGCCGAGCAATTTCAAAGAGAAACTGCTCTAGGTGTAGAGTGTCAACACGTTGTTCACCCTCCGAGTAATTGAGAGGCCGGAGGTTTTCTGCCAAGAGCCGTGTGAGGACGCTGGAAATTATAGCGTTGCGTCCACACGGGCAGGTAAGCCGTTCTTTTCCATGAGTGGGTAT
>JAVBRE010000007.1:0-5215 GCA_031548325.1 Desulfovibrionaceae bacterium | reverse complement strand
ATACCCACTCATGGAAAAGAACGGCTTACCTGCCCGTGTGGACGCAACGCTATAATTTCCAGCGTCCTCACACGGCTCTTGGCAGAAAACCTCCGGCCTCTCAATTACTCGGAGGGTGAACAACGTGTTGACACTCTACACTTAGAGCATTTTAACTTTGAAATTATACATACAGGAAAAATGCTCTGGCCTTGTGAAGCGAAGCGTGACAAGGCCCGCGAGATTGGCGTGGGCGAGCTTGGCTCGCCGTTAAGCGACAATCTCAAAGCGAAACTGCCCTAAAGGGACAGACCCGAAGGAGAACAGCCATGGCGTCGAACGCGGATCCTCTGGCAAAAATATTGACCGCCCCGGTATACACGGGGCCGCGATTGTCCCGAGAGCTGATCAGCAAAACCCTGGAGCAGGGCGCCGAGTACGCGGCCCCTGTCCAAACGGCGAAATCCGTCGTGGCGGAAATGCTGGACGCCAAAAAACAGGCGCAGCCGCCGCTCGCCGCCATTGTTTCCAGCAAGGGCGGGATTGTTGACGGCAACACCTGATTCCGGTTTCAATTTACCTTGCGCTGCCGCGCGCCCGGCTGTCCGGGTTCGGATGGCGCATCGGGCAAGCCTTCGCCCGCTTATGCAAACATGAGTCCCCCGCGCCGGTATGGCCGGCGCGGGGGACGTTTTGACGCGCGATCGCGCTATTCGGGTTTCTTTTCCGCTTGTTCCGCCGCATCGTCGCTTTCGTGATACCCGTCGATCATCCCTTTGATCAGGCTTCCGGGCTTTTTGCCCGTGGTGGCGAGATAGGCATGCCCCACCAGGAACAGGCCGTAGAACACGGCCAGGGCGTAATGGATCCAGGCCAGGCAGGCTCTGTCGATTCCGCCGGCCAGGCCGGGAACGAGCAGAACAAGGCCGGAAAGGATCAGCAACGGCATGCCGAGGATGAACACCAGCAGATAAGTCACCTGCTGCAAGGGATTGAAGCGCGCTTCACGCGTCACGGCAAAGGGGTGCGGCTCTCCTTTGAAGATACCGTACAGATAGTAGCGCGCCTGCGCGGCCAGCCCGCCCGCGAGCCCTTCGCAGCGGGGCAGGTACTGCCTGATGTCACCCGTGGCTATGCCCGCGATCAAAAACAGCGCGAAGTTCACAATCAACAGCACCCCGGCCGCATCGTGCACCCGGACGGCCGTACCCAGCCCGATTTCCCGAGAAGCTCCCGTGAAATGCACGGAAAGGCCGGTAACCAGCAACACGATGAAGAGAAGCGCATTCAGCCAGTGCGATGCCCGCACGAAGGCAGGATACACGAAAACCCGTCTGGCGGATGCTTCAGCCCCGGCAGCCGCCTTGGCGCCCATGAGACGTCCCGCTACATGGGCCGCGATCAGCGCCAGAAGCAGAACCAGGGCGTACCTGGCGAAAGCGTCAAACCCGCCCGCTTTGGGCAGACCGGGCATGTAGCCTTTGCTGAAAGCCGTGCTTCCGTCGGCATAGGCGGCGGCCCGCTTGACTATCAATGAACCCGAATCCGTATGACAGGCCGCGCAGTCGCGCAGGGAGTCTTCCTTTTTCAGAATGACGTGCTCCTTGCCCGTACCGTCATGGCCCCGGTCCGACGCGGTGTGACACTCGACGCACATCACCGTTTTGGCGTGGGTGTCCCAACTGTCCAAAAAGGCGTGCGCCGTTGCGACCGGCCGCATGTCCTTGCCGGAAAGGCTCTTCAACCTGGAATTGTCCGCGTGGCAGGCAAGACAGTCGGCGTTCAGCCGGGTCGCGGCCTGCGGGTAGCTCGCCTTCTTCGCGCCCTTTTTCGGCATGGCGTGCGCGTCGTGACAGTCGGCGCAGGCGACTTTTTCCTGCACCCGCGCGTAATGCGCGCTCTGCTGAAAACTCGCGATGCGCAAAGCCATGCTCTCCTTGTGGCAAGAAAGACAACCGGGGCTTGCCTCGCGGTCGATCTTGTGCGGCAACTGGGTGAAGCTGTCCTTGCCCGCGCCGCCCATGTGGCAGGTGGCGCAGGCCAGAGTGCCGTGCGTGCCCGCGACCAGAGCTTTGACGTCAAGATTGATGCGCAGCGTCCTGCCGCGATCGCTGACCGGAGCCAGACCGCCCTTGCCGTGGCAGGAAAGACAGGCCCGGCTTTGCTCCGACGCGCCGAATTTTCCTTCCAGCAAAGGTTTGGTATCCGCGTCGGAAGCCAGAGGATGAACCTGCATAAGCGCCATGGCTCCCGTCGAACTCATGGGTTCCGACGCAAACTTGCGGTGACAGGTCGCGCAGTCCCGGCTGGCTGTTTTGTTGTCGTGGCACGTGAAGCAGCTCGCTTTCGAAAAATGCTCGCGGATCGTGATCCGCGCCTTTTTCTGGGTTGTGAAAAAATCCAGGTGGCAGTCGTTACAGACATAGCCCTTGCCGGCATGCAGCCTGCCGTCAAAGACCACGATCCCCTGGCCCGCGCCGCCATAACGCAACGTTGTCTCGTGGGTGGCTAAAGCAACGCCCGGCAGGCACAGCAGCAGGACCAGGGTCAGAATACCCCGTATCCGTTTCATGCTTTTGCCCCGGCGATGATCGAACGCGGAACATTGCGCGCGGACGCGACACCCGTCAGCACCATGGCGTCGGTCATTTCCGTCTTGACCGCGCGCATCATCATGGCCACCCCCTGCCTGCCGCCGCCGTGCGCTCCCCGGATAAGAGGACGCCCGATCAGGGCCGCGTCCGCGCCGAGGGCCAGAAGTTTGAGAACGTCGGCGCCGCGGCGCACGGCGCCGTCGACCAGAATAAGTATATTGCCCTTGACCGCGTCGGCGATGGCCGGCAGCACAGTACAGGAAGCCGGGGTATAGTCGAGCACCCGCCCGCCGTGGTTGGAAACCACGATGCCTTTCGCGCCCACGTCAACGGCGATTCTGGCCTCTTCCACCGTCATCACGCCCTTGATGATGAAGGGCAGCCTGGTTGCTTTCACCAGTTCCGCGAGCTGTTTCGGGCTCTTGGGTTCAACGATCTGCCCCGGCACCGCACGGGCGGCCCGGCCGGCGGAGTCGATGTCTATGGCCACCGCAAGGCCGCCGGCTTCTTCTATCATGTGGAAACGTTTGATAATTTCATCCTGAGCCTTGGGTTTGATCGTGGCGATGCCCTTGCCGCCGAAGCTTTTCAGAATGTCGATGCGTTTCCGGTACACCTCCAGTTTGTCGCCGATGCCGTCGGCGGCCCAGCCGATACTGCCGGCGTCAAGGCAGCCGCCGAGAATTGAGGTGATGTAATCGTCCTCGGACATTTTATTGCCCATGTTGTAGGTAACGCCGCCCGTGGCCGCCGACATGCAGGGAAAATCCAGCTTGTGGCCGAATATGTCCACGGACAGGTCCGGCTTTTTCATGTCGTGAAAAGTGCGCATGACCAGTTCGATCTTGGCCAGCTCATTGTAGTTGTTTTTAAAAGCCTTGCCTGATCCGATGCCGCCGAAACCCGGCACCTCGCCCGCGCAGGCCACGCCGTCGCATTCAGGGCAGACCCGACAGAGAGGATACAGCTTTTCGCGGGCGATACGCAGCACATCGCCCATTTTCAGCGCCGGGGCGGAGGGCGCGGCCGGAGCCGCCGGAGCGGGAGCGGTCGCGTTGCCGGCCGGAGCCGCCGCTTTCGCTTCGCTTGGCGCCAAAGAGCCAAGCAGCGTGCCTACCCCCACAGCCATGCCGCTTTTGATGAAATCTCGCCGGTCCAGACCGTCTTTGGACTTTGCGTCATGGGTCATGGTATCCTCCACTGGTTGTTGTCCATATTTTTATATCAGAGTAATCGATATACAATATCCACCTATTTGCCGGATACCGCATTTTTCCTTATCTGCCAATCCCTCCAGACAAAAATAAGCGGCCCTCCGGTCAAAGCCGGGGGACCGCTTTATGCATAGCGGCTGGTTCAAAAAACGGGCTTACGCCAGCACCGTCACTCCGATGCCGTCGGGTATGGCCGTAATGGTCCCCTTGTCGTGCCCCAGCATGGCGTCGGCCATTTTCAGGGCTTCTTCCAGGGTCGGGGCGTATCGCATGTGTAAATTCTCGACCATCTGCGGGTCCGCTTCAGTGACCATGATAATCTTGTAATCAAGCAGCACGCGGGCGAAAATCTGCGACTGCCACTGGTCGGGGATGGTGTCGAACATGGCGGTGTCCATGAACTTCTTCATCATCCGCTTCAGGTCTTTCTCGTTCTTGAAGGTTTCATAAAAGACCTCGCCCCCGTGCCCGTCCTCGCAGTTGGCGGCGATGATGATCACCCCGCCCTTGTTGCAGGTTGCTTCGGCGGCGGTCATGCCTTTGACCGCCTGGTACAGGTTCTGGTCAAGGGGATAGCCGCCGTTGGTGGTGATGACGATGTCCGCCATCTTGGCTTTCACGCCCGAAAGAGCTTTCACGAATTCCGCGCCGGCCAGGTGCGCCTTGTCGTAATGCCCGGCAAAGCAGTTGATGACCTTTTTCTCCGAATCGATGACCACGTTGACGATAAAGGCCAGTTTCGCCGCGCCCGCGGCAAAGACCATGTCTTTGTGAATGGGGTTGTTTTCAAGAATGCCGGTGCGCGCATGGGGGTCGTCAATAAAGGCCGAGCAGTGGTTGCCCATCACGCTGATCCGGTTGGTCACGCCGGGGAACACGCTCTTTCTGCCGCCGGAAAAACCCGCAAAAAAGTGCGGCTCAATGAAACCTTCGGCGACAAGCAGGTCCGCTTCCGCCGCCATCTTGTTCACAATCAGGTCGCCGCCCGAGGGCAGCTTGCCAAGGGTCACCACCTCGGACTTGTCGCAGTCATGAATGACGATGGGGTAGCCGGCGCAGATGTCCTTGCCGAACTTGTTTTCCAGTTCCGCCCTGCTCGTCTCGCGGTGGCAGCCCGTGGAGATAAGGATGGTGATCTTCGCGTCGGGGTTGCCGCGCTTGATCTCTTCCACCATCAGCGGAAAGACGATTTTGCTGGGTACCGGCCGGGTATGGTCGCTGGCCAGCAGGATGATGTTCTTTTTGCCTTTGGCCAAAAAGCTCAGGCGCTCGCTGGCGACGGGATTTTCTATGGCCCTGCGCACGATTTCCGTTTCCGTGCCGGCGGGCTTGAAATCATGGGCGCGAGAGAGCAGCACCCCTTGCAGGCGGGCATCGGGCACGTCCATGGTCAGACAGGATTTGCCGTAAAAAAAGTCTATTTGGGGC
>JAVBRE010000036.1:0-12900 GCA_031548325.1 Desulfovibrionaceae bacterium | reverse complement strand
CGGGATGTTACACTTTTGAACCTGCCCGTCGCCGACACCTATACCGGACGACGCATCACGCCAAACTGGATCGCTGCCCATAGTTCACGTCCAGCCATTTTTGGTATTCGCCGCTCTGCACGCGGTCGACCCAGGCCCGGTTGGCCAGATACCAGGCCACGGTCTGTTCCAGACCCCTGTCCAGGGTGTGCAGCGCTTTCCAGCCCAGCTCCCGCTCCATTTTGGAGCAATCTACGGCATAACGCAGGTCGTGGTCGGGCCTGTCGGCCACAAAGGTCACGGCGTCCGCGTGGGGCCTGGGGGCGGGGGCCAGCTTGTCCAGCACGGCGCAGAGCCGGCGCACCAAATCCAGGTTGCGCGCTTCCGAACGGCCGCCGATCAGGTAGGTTTCGCCGGAGCGGCCCTTTTGCAGCACCGCCAGCACCGCCCGGCAGTGGTCTTCCACATGCAGCCAGTCGCGGATGTTTTCGCCGGATCCGTATACGGGCAGGGGCTTGCCCGCCAGAGCGTTCAGAATCGTCAGGGGGATGAGCTTTTCCGGAAACTGCCGCGGGCCGTAATTATTGGAACAGTTGGTGACCAGAAGAGGCAGGCCGTAGGTGGCGTGAAAGGAGCGGGCCAGATGGTCGGACGCGGCCTTGCTGGCCGAATAGGGGCTGTTCGGCGCGTAGGGGGTTGTTTCCGTGAAAGGCGGATCGCCGGGCTCAAGGGATCCGAAAACTTCGTCCGTGGATACATGAAGAAAGCGGAACGCGTCTTTTTCCGCCCCGCTCAACCCCCGCCAGTAGCGCAGAGACTCGCGCAGAAGCGCGCAGGCGCCCAGCACGTTGGTGCGCACAAAGGCGTCGGGGTCATGGATGGAGCGGTCCACGTGGCTTTCCGCCGCGAAATGCACGACGGCGGAAGGGCGGTGCGCGCGCAGCAGATATGCGACCAGTTCGCTGTTGCCGATGTCGCCGCGTACAAAAACATGGTCGGGGTCGGCGGTCAGAGAGGACAGGTTTTCCGGGTTGCCCGCATAGGTCAGGGCGTCAAGGGTGACAATGCGGGCGATGCGTTCGCTCCGGCAGTGCAGCACAAAGCAGGAGCCGATGAACCCGGCCCCGCCGGTGACCAGATAAGTGGGGATCATGGGGCGGGTTCCTCCGTCGGCTGCGTCTCGGCGTAACCGGCCTCGGCGCAGTTGCGGCGTATGTCGTCAATGTGCTCGATGAACAACGCGCAGACGGCGGGATCGAACTTGCGGCCGCTTTCATGGCGCAGAATGCGCAGCACATCTTCTTCCGGCAGGCTTGACCTGTACACGCGGTCGCAGAGCAGAGAATCATACACGTCGGCCACGGCGGCGATTCTCGCTTCCAGCGGGATGGCCTCACGCGCGAGGCCGTCGGGGTAGCCGGACCCGTCCCAGTTCTCGTGGTGCGCCCGGGCGATGGTTTCCGCCATGCGGATGACCGGGTTGTCCGAACCGGCAAGGATGCGCCCGCCGATGGGCGCGTGCTGGGCGATGAGTTTGAATTCGCCCGGAGTCAACGGGGCGGATTTGCGCAGCACCATGTCGGATATGCTGATTTTGCCGATATCGTGCAGGGCCGCGGCGGCCTTGATTGTTTCGACGCGGCGCGCGTCCCATCCCATAAGTCGGCCCAGACAGGCGCAGATAAGGCCGATCCGCCGCACATGGCCCGCGGTTTCTTCGCCGCGCGATTCCAGCGCGCTGAAGAGGCGGCTGAGCACCTCGTTCTGCGTTTCGCGAACGGCCGCCGTCCGTCGCGACACGGCCATTTCCAGAATCTCGTCTTGCTGGCGTTCGGCGCGTTCGGCCCGGACGATGCGGCTGCCCACCTGGACGCGCAGTTGCAATTCCGCGGTCTCAAAAGGCTTGATGATATAGTCGTCAAAGACGCCCTGGTCCATTTTTTCGGTCATGGGGGCAAAGGCTTCCCGCCCCGCCAGCAAAATGACGTACAGATGGCGCAAGGCCGGGGACAGCGCATGCATCCGAGCGGCCAGTTCCGCCCCGTTCATGTCCGGCAGATCCCAGTCGGCGATCAACATGTCCACATTGTCCGGGCTGTTCGCCGCAAGTTCCAGCGCCTCGGGGCCGTCGACGGCTTCCGTCACCTGGTGTCCCCAACTGCGCAGGTGCGTCGCCAGAATGACTCTGGCCACTTCCCGATCTTTGGTAATGAGAATATGCATACGGTCCTCAAGCGCGTTGTGGCATACCTGACTTACTATCCCTTGCCACTCTCGGGGGAAATTGTAAAGGCGCGGTAGGGTTGAGGCCAGTGTGTCGGCCAGGAGACGGCCGTCAGGCCGGAAAAGGCCTCGCCGTCCGGCGGAACGGCCAGACGGTGCGCATGCAGCAGAAGCTGGGGAAAGGCGGGGCCTCCGTACTTGGCGTCGCCGATGATGGGGTAGCCTCGTTCCGCCAACTGCGCCCGGATTTGATGCGTTCTGCCCGTGCACAGCCTGATCCGCAGCATTGATGCCGGACCAAGGCCGGTTTGCGGCAGCGCGGCGCACAGGGTCGCTTCCGCCAGGGCCGCGCGGCCTTCGCCGGAAGCGACGGCTCGCACGCGTTCCGCGCCGTGCCGCGCCGCATGCGGGATCTTGGACAGATTGTCGCGCAGGACGAGGGGTCCTTCATGCGGCCATGCCCCCGCGACCCAGGCCAGATAGATTTTTTCCAGGCCCTTTTCGGGACTTTTCTGATCCGTCTTCGCGGCGAAAAGCGCGTGCAGGCGCATCTGGGCCTCGTGAGTGCGACCGGCGAGCAGGACGCCCGAGCAATCCTTGTCCAGACGATGGGCCGGAGCGGGCACGTAGGCTTGCCCTGTGAACAGTTTTCGCAGGCGGTCGACCACGGAATCATCGTGCCCGGAGCCCGGCTGGGTGGGCAGTCCCCCCGTTTTTTCAAGAGCCAGAATATCTTTTGTGAGGGCAAGCACGCGCAGGCCGTCGCCCAGATATTGCCCGGCGCAAGGGGCGGGCGCGGGGGGGGCGGCGGCATCGGTCGCCAAAGCGGCGAAAGGGGGCAGGCGTACGGCGTCGCCGGCTTTGATCCGGGCAAAAGGTTTTGCCCGGCCGCTGTTGACCCGCACCTGGCCGGTTCTGATCCAGCGGTGCAGAACGGCTTCGTCCGCGCTTTCGAGGCGGCGGGCGAGAAAACGGATCAGCTTCATGCCCTGTTCCGCTGTGTCCACTTTCAGAATAGGCATAGGCGTCATGTCCGCGGGCGAGGATTGGCGGCGGGCCGTGTATTCCGAAGGCAGGCGCGGCGGAAAGCGTGAAACGCGCTTTCCGCCGCGGCGTGTTACTCGGTCCCCGAGGGCAGTGTTCTGGGGTCGGTCTGCGACAGATCCAGGGGATATGCCAGAACGATGGTTTTGCGCGCGGTGGCGCCCAAAGCGCCGGGGTGCGTGTTCACGCAGACCACCAGGTCGGGTATGCCGTCGTTGTTGAGATCGGCGATGGCGTAGTCGGCCGTGCCGCCCTTGATGCGCCGGGTCTTCCAGACCAGGCCCAGACCCACGCCGTCCCACTGCAGGGCATGGATTTCCGATTGGGGAAAGGCGCGGTATCCGCTAAAAATGGCCGAAGCCGTGCTGATGGGCTTGTTGACGATGATTTCGTGTTTGCCGTCCCTGTCCATGTCCACCACAAGGATGCGCATGGGGATGTAGTAGGTCTGGCCCCGGGTGACGTGTTCCTCGCCCATGCCCGGCATGCCCGCGTCCACATAGATGCCCTGGAAGGAACCGGAAAAAGTCTCGGAGGTCTGCGCCAGACGCGCGCCTTTTTCGGAGTAAACCCTCAGGTTTTCGTCCTCGGTCAGCATGACGACTTTCATGGTGTCCGCGGGGTTGGGGCCCGTCGGGATATATGCGAAATTGAACAGGTTGCATTTTTCGGGCAGGTTGGCCAGTTTGGTGCCCATGGATATTTTGCCGTTTCGCAGCACGGCTTCATAGAGGCCGGCCAGAAAGAGGTGCGGGGGGTTGGTGCGCTGCACCACAAGCTGCGGCCGGAACAGGGGAGGCAGGTAGACCACGTTGGCGTACAGGGCCACGCCCCGGAATTCTTCTTTAAACCGTTTGCCGTCGAATGAAAAAATGCGGACGTAGGGATCCTCTTTTTCGGCCTTGGAGTTGACTACCAGCTTGGGCCGGCCGCTATTGTTCAAGTCGATGGAGCGGATGCTCAGCCCGTACGGGGACACGGGCATGTCGAAGTGGCCCAGAGGCACGAGACGGTCGGTCTCAAAGCGGTAGGCCATGATCGTGTTGTCCGTGAGGATGAACACCTCGTTTCTGCCGTCGCCGTCGGCATCGCAGATTTCCATGCCGAACGCGGTAAAGGGCAGAATTTGCGAGCGCAGGCGGCTGTCGTCCGGGTTGTGGCCGGAATAGCGGAACTGCGGGTTCATATACACTTCCGCCGGGGTATTCTGGTTGCGCACAAGGCCCGGGTTCATCTGGTTGACCCGCTGCTTGGCCGCTTCCGCCCGGACCTGCGAACCCTGCCGCGGGCGCTGGAACACATCGCCGTTGATGGATTCCGCGACCTGCTTCAGAACGGGAATCAACTGCGCCACCGTGGTTTCGCGCGAAATGGGCCAGCTTTTGCCGTTCTTGTCGCGGACATGCACGTCCAGGCTGCTGTTTTCGCCCACGATGGTGACGCTGCCCCAGACCACATAATCCGCCCCGATGGCGGCGCGGGCCGTTTCCGCTGCGGCTTCATTGGCGGGAGCGGAAGCCTTTTTGGCGTCGGGCTGGTTTTTGGGTTCAAACTGGCCCGCCCAGAACAGGCGGGAAGTGAACATCTGGGGAACGGATTGTTCCAGATATCTATAGGCGCTTGGGCCGTTCACCGCGAAGGGCAGCACCGTGAAGGTTTTCGCGGCGGCCTGCGCCGATCCGGCGCCCGCAAACACAAGAATCAAGGCCAGGCTGACGGCCCTTATGAATGACCTCATATTGTCTCCTTAGCGTTGCACCTATGCAAAACCGGAAGAATCATACCCTCTCTTTTCCGATCCCGCAACAGGGCGATATCGACGGCGGTTTGGCGTGGTCCTGCGTCAGGCTTGCTTTTGTTTCGGTCATGGACCAAAAGAGTCCACTCCCTTCATAAAAATCCTCGTCTTTCCCGGCTGACGCCGAACTGCCGCCGACATCAGGCCGGCGCCGTTTTCTCCAGCAGAAAGAGCGCTTCACGGTTGCGGTTTTTGTTGACCATCTCATAGCGCGCGGACCGCCAGGCCGGCCAGGGCAAGTCGGCGCAAAAGACGCCTACCGCGTCCAGTTCTTCGCGGCCGCCTTCATGTCCGGCATAGCAGTGCACGCTGACTATTCCGCCGGGGGCCGTGAAAGAAGCCAGATCCGCCAGGGCCCGCAGGGTGGCTGCCGGCCGGGTGACGATTTGTTTGTCGCTGCCGGGCAGAAAGCCCAGATTGAAAGTGGCCGCGCGGACCCTGCCGGCTGCCTCGGGCGGCAAAACGCGAGCCAGACGCTCGTGCCCTTCGCGCACGAAGCACACCCTGGCGGTCAGGTCGCCCTCTTCCGCGCGGGCCAGGCGTTCGCGAGCCGCGACCAGAGCCGCTTCCTGCACGTCAAAAGCCCAGACCCGGCCGTTTTGTCCCGCCAGACGGGCCAGAAGCAGCGTATCGTGTCCGTTGCCGGCGGTGGCGTCTACTGCCAGAGGGCAGGCATCTTCAATGCCGGAAAAGGCGGCAAAGAGCGCGCGCCGGGCGAGTCCGGCCAGGCTGTCCAGCCGGCCTGTCATGCTGTGCGTTCCGCCGTGCCCGCGACGACGCGGCCGTCGCGGTCGGGCGCGGCCTCAAGCAGGCTGCGGGTGTAAGGATGCCCGGGGGAAGCGAAAAGTTCCGCCGCGCCTGCCTCTTCCACCACCCGGCCCTCTTTCATGACGGCCACCCGGTCGCTCATGTGGCTGATAACCGCAAGGTCGTGGGAAATGAAAAGGTAGGTCAAGGCCAGCGCGTCTTGCAGATCTTTAAGCAGGGTCAGCACCTGAGCCTGCACGGAGGCGTCCAGCGAAGAAACCGGGTCGTCGCAGACCACGAAGTCCGGCCGGGTGATCAGGGCGCGGGCAATGGCCACGCGCTGGCGCTGGCCGCCGGAAAATTCGTGCGGATACCGGCTCATCTGTTCGGGCGCCAGCCCCACCAGGTGAAACATCTCCGCAACGCGCTCCAGCCGCTCGTGGGTGGAAACGCCGGCGCAGACCAGGGCCTCGCCCACGGCGGCGCCCACTGTCATGCGCGGATTGAGGGAGGAAAAAGGGTCCTGAAAAATCATTTGCAGCCGCCGGGGCAGGCCTTTTTGCCAGGCGGGGTCGGAATCGAAAATGGAACGCCCTTCCAGCAGGACGTCGCCGGAATCGGGAACAAGCAAGCGCACAGCCATGCGGGCCAGGGTCGATTTGCCGCAGCCCGACTCTCCGACCAGGCCCAGGGTTTCTCCTTTGCGTACGAAAAGCGTCACATCGCGCACGGCCCGCACCGTGTGCGGCGTGTGCAGCAGCCCCCCGCCCTGGCGGAAAGAGCGGCAGACGCCGCGAAAGGCGAAAAAGGAAGAATCGTTCGTATCGCTCATACCCTGTCCTGACCGGCTACATATGGCATGCCTTCGGCCCCGCTGTCCACAATCTGGCCGCGCCGGATTTTTATCTTTTGTGAAGGGAGAATTCTCTTGTTGTATCGCACTGAAATAAAAGATAAAAATTGGCACAACCGACAGCAGAAAAGCCCTTGCGCCGGCACTGTCTGGTTGACATGTAACTCTCGCGCGGCTATCTGCTCAAATGAGCGCCGGCTGCCTGGTTTTATTCTTTGTTTGCAGAATCAAAGCAATGGCGCATAGTCAATAAACCCTGGAGGAAAACATGGGCTGGAACGTTATTGTTGACGCGGACAAATGCACGGGCGACGCGGAATGCGTCGACGTCTGCCCCGTTGAAGTGTATGAGATGGAGAACGGCAAGGCCGTTCCCACGAAAGCCGAAGAATGCCTTGGCTGTGATTCCTGTGTGGAAGTGTGCCCTTCAAGCGCCATCACCGTGGAAGAAGTGTAATCCGCCGAGTCGATGATAAAAACGCCGTCCGGCTTTGCCGGGCGGCGTTTTTATTGAGGCTGATGACAAAGTCCGCTTTGTCATCAGCCCGCCGCCCAGGCGCAGGCGGCATTCATTGCCGCCGTTAAACGCCGAAGCGAGCGTGCCTTTACAAACTCTGCCGAAGGCGGGTTTGTCATCAGTCTGACTAAAAACGCCGTCCGGCTTTGCCGGGCGGCGTTTTTAGCACTTTTTATCCTGTTCCGCCGTGCAGGCTGTCAAATCTTGAATGATGCGCTCAAAACGATCTTCGCGGCAATCGACCCAAATCGTCATGCGCTGAAAAAGCCACATTGGATCGGCTTGCATACTCCGGCCGTTAATGCGCAGGAAAACGTCGCAGGCGGCAAAGGCCGTCCGTTTGTTGCCGTCCATAAAGGGATGGTTGATGAGCAGGCTTTCCAGCAAGGCGGCGGCTTCTTCGACAATATCGTTGTAGTAGCCGCACTGGGGACGAAAAGCCGCCGCTTCCACCGCGCCCATGTCGCGGATGCCGGGGGCGCCGCCGTAGCGGTCCAGAAGCGTTTGATGCAAGGCCAATATTTCCAAAGCGGTAAGGTATTCCCTCACTTGGAAAGCTCCCGGTACAGAGAGTCATACTGGACCATGCTGTCACGCAGAGCCCGCATGACACGTTTGCGCGGGGCGCTGCCCTGTTTCTGCTCAATATACTCGCGCAGGGCTTCATCCACCAGAGCCTGCAACTGCCTGCCTTCATCCCCGGCGATCTTGCGAAGTGCGGCCAAGACTTCCGGATCCGCCTGGGTAGCGAATTTGACTTTTTTATTTTCAGCGGCGGTTTGCATAATGCACCCCTTTTCCCGAAAGTATGTTTTTATCATGAAATGTCAAGAAACATCATGACAGTAGTACATGCGCGCCGTTAGCACAGGCTGTTTCGCGTCCCGCTCGTAAGGACAGCGCCGGTTCCTGACGATTGCCCATGCCTCGCCGACCGGCTGCTGCAAAATGTGCAAAAAACTCTGGACACTACCCGGTGTGGTAGTGTCCATGAGGCCGAATACCTGTCGACCATTCACGCGCGACTACTTCAAAAGAATTACGGGCCGCTTCCGCCGCCGCGGCCTTGGCTTCGCGCTTGGCTCAAAGCTAATCTGCTCTGAGCTCCGGAGCGGGCGTCCTGAAATTAATCTGCCCTGGGGACGGGCGGTTCTTGCGGGTTTTCCTGCACGACAGGTGAAGTTTTCGACAGCCAGCAACGACAAGACCGGCCGTCCCCCAGATCGAACAGGGGCGGCGCCTCAAGGCAGCGTTCAAAAGCTTCGGAACAGCGGTCGCGAAAGGTGCAGCCCGTCGGGCGGGACAGGGGACCGGGAACCGTGCCGGGTATGACCGGCAGCCGTTCGTGGCGGCTTGCGGGGTCAAGCCGGGGGCGGGAACGCATCAGTCCCCGGGTGTACGGGTGCCCCGGCCGGGCGAAAAGTTCCCGTACCGGAGCATGTTCCACAATTTTTCCCGCGTACATCACGGCCACCCTGTCCGCCACGTCGCGCACCACGCCAAGGTCGTGGGTGATGAGCAGCAGAGAATTGCCCCGCTCGCGGGTCAGGCGGTTCAAAAGCGCCAGCACCTGGCTCTGGATGGTCACGTCCAGGGCCGTTGTAGGCTCGTCGGCTATGACCAGGGCCGGCTCGCAGGCGATGGCCATGGCGATCATCACCCGTTGGCGCATGCCGCCGCTGAGCTGGTGGGGGAAATCCCGCACTCGCAGTTCCGGAGAAGGCAGGCCCACCTCGGCCAGCAGGTCCACGGCTTTTTGCAAAGCCTCTTTGCGCGAAAGGCCCCGGTGGCGCAGCAAAGGTTCCGCGATCTGCTCGCCGATGCGGAACACCGGATTGAGGGCGGTCATGGGTTCCTGAAAAATCATGCCGATGCGGTTGCCGCGGATCTCTTCCAGATCTTCTTCCCGCATGGCGGCAAGGTTTCGGCCTTCGAACAGGACGCGTCCCCGATCCAGCCGACCCGGAGGGCTGGGAATAAGCCGCAGGATGGACATGGCCGTGGCGCTTTTGCCGCAACCGGATTCGCCCACCAGACAGAAGCTTTCGCCTCTGGGCAGGGTGAAACTGACCCCGTCAACGGCAAAGGCGTCGCCTTCGTCGGTTTCAAAGGCCACGGCCAGGTCTTCGACCAGCAGGAGAGGGGAGCGGGCTTCACTCATGGGCATGCTGTAGCGTATGCGGGCAGCGGCGTCCAGTGGCCGGCCGGCGGGCTTTTTTCAATCGCGGTAAACGTCGTGCAATGTCATGGGCAACGCGTTGTTCACGCCCCTGGTGAACACAATCTGATGCAGGTCCAATCCGCCGGAACGCAGGTACGCCGCGGACATGCGCAGGTACAGGGACCACATGCGCGCGAACTGTTCGTCGAACAGCGCGTGTATTTTTTCCAGGGCTTCCGGCCGGAAAAAGCGTTCATGCCAGATTTCCAGGGTTTTGACGTAATGGCGGCGCAGGCTCTCGGTCTGCGTCAGGCGCAGGTCCGATTCCGGCAGCAGGTTCACGATCTCGCGCAGGGCCGGAATATAGCCGCCGGGGAAGATGTATTTGCGAATCCAGGCGTTGGTGGGCGCTTCCGTCTGCTTGGTCAGGGTGTGCAGCAAAGACAGGCCGCCGGGCATCAGCAGGGCGCGCGCGGTTTCAAAATACCGGTGCAGGTGCTCCTGCCCCAGATGCTCGAACATGCCCACGCTGACGATGCGCTCGAAGTGCTCTGTTTGATCCAGATCCAGAAAATTCTGCAAGCGCACGCTCACGGAAGCTTCAAGACCTTCTTTCTGCACGCGGCGGGACGCGGCATCAAACTGTTCCCGGCTCAGGGTGATGGCCGTGACTCTGACTCCGTGCCGCTGCGCTGCCCTGACCGCCAGCGCGCCCCAGCCGCAGCCGATGTCCAGCAATCGCATGCCCGGCTTCAGGTTCAGCTTGCGCAGGGTCAGGTCGATTTTCTGTTCCTGGGCCTGTTCCAGGCTGTCTTCCGGCGTTTTGAAATACGCGCAGGAATAGTTCATCTCCTTGTCCAGCCAGATCTCGAAAAACTCGTTTCCCAGGTCGTAATGGGCCTGCACGTCCTTTTGCTGTCGGGCCAGTTCCTGCGAGGGCACCAGGCCGGTCAGGGCCTTGGCCAGAATGCCGCGGGCGAGCTTGCCGACGCCCGACTCCTGTTCCAGCCCTTCGTTCAGCGCTTTGGCCATGGCTTCAAAGCTGCCGTCAAGATCAAGGTCCCCGCGCATGTATGCTTCGCCCAGGTAAATGGAAAAATCTTTTTCCGAAGCGGCGGCCGGTTCCCGATGAAAAATGATGTGAAAGTCGGGCGTGCCCGAACCGTAAGAAACGTGCGTGCCGTCCCAGTACTGCACGGTGAAGTTGTGGTTCTTGATCCGGGAGAGCATGAGTTCCAGCAATGTCCTGCTCATATGACCCCCTTTGCTTGGTCTTTGGTTAGAGGCGTTGCGATGCGCCGGAGCGGGAAAACGGCGCCGCTTGTGAAGGCGAGGCTTCTTTGCCATTATATGTATAACAAAGACGTGAGGGCAGAGCAACCGGTGAACCATTTTATCAGGAGTTTGTATGTCCAAGGACGATACCCTGCACATCATCTGGATCAACAGTGACCCGGTGACCGTGAAGCTGATGGTATTCATGTACGCCGTCAATTCCCTGCGCAAGGGCTGGTGGAAGCATGTGCACATGATAGTTTGGGGCGGGGCCATGAAACTCTTCGCCGAAGACCCCGAGATTCAGGCCAGGGTTCGCGAATTTCAGGCGGCCGGGGGCGACGTTTCAGCCTGCCGCCGTTGTGCGGAAGAACTGGGCGTTGTGGAACAGATGGAAGCCTTCGGCGACATCGACCTGTTCTATGTGGGCCAGCATGTGACCAAGCTGCTGCAAGACGGGGAAAAGGTCATGACCTTGTGACCTTATCAGCCTTTTAATACGATCAGCGGCGTGAAGTGGTCCAGCATGTCTACCAGAATGCCGTCCTGGGCCGCCAGCACCGGCCCGATATCCTTGTACGCCCACGGCGCTTCATCCAGAATGGCGGCGTCCGTACGGCAGATGATGCCTTGCATGGTTTTTTCCAGCAACTTGACGTCTCCGACCCTGGCGGCCTGCTTGCGGGCGAGCGAGCGCCCCGCGCCATGAGAAGCGGAGGCCAGAAAATTTTTGTTGCCGAGCCCCCTGGTGATCCAAACCCCGTCTTTCTGGTTGGCGGGAATGATCCCCGTCTGCCCGGCTTCTGCCGCTGCGGCCCCTTTGCGGTGCAGCACGCCCCCGGACGTGACCGTGGCGTGGTTGTGGGTCTCGTTGATGAACGCGCCCGGCGCCAGCAGTTTGCGGCCGGCATGGGCGGGCAGCCCGAGGCCCGCCAGCGTCTCGCCCAGCATCAGGCGGCGGTTTTCCAGAGCAAAAGCGAGAGCCCAGTCCATGTCTTCGAGGTAAGCCTGCCCCAGTTCGGAAGACAGCGGCATGACCCGGCGTTTTTTCATGTAGTGCGAGGCGATGTCGTAGCCGCAGCGGCGCGAGCCGGAATGGATGGTCACGCCCACCTGGTTTAGGGCGTTGACCCCGATTTCCAGAAAATGGTTGCCGCTGCCCAGGGTAGCCAGTTGGCGGGGGATGTTTTCCCTGACCTTGGCGGTCAGGTTTTTATCACCGCCGGCGCTGGCAAAATCGATCGCCGTATCCAGCTTGTGCCCCTTGCCCACCCCGGCGGGGATACGGCGCTGCAAGTCGACGAACAGGGCTTCCCTGGCCTTGGCGTTGTCCAGGTCCAGTTCAGCCGGGGTCTTGCAGGTGTTCACATGGCACATGCCGCAGCCGATGTCATAGCCCACGAAGGATGGGGACACGGCATCGCGCAGCAGCGCCACGCCGCCGATGCACAGGTCGTACCCGGCATGCACGTCGGGCATGACAGCCAGACGAAGGAGTTCGGGCATATGCAGCACCTTGATGATCTGTTGTTGCGCGGCAAGGTCGATGCTTTCCCAGGGAACGGTCAGGGCCAGCTTGTCGTGCCGGATGCCGCCCGGAGCCGCTGTGTCGGGAGTGAATTCCGATTTGCCTGCGGCGCGCTCCGCCGCGTGGCCGCCCCGCACCCTGCGGGACATTACCCGGCGCTCCTTTGCAAATCCGTCAGGGTGGAAAGCACGTCCCTGGCGTGCCCGGCCACGGAAACCTTGGACCATGCCGCGCGCACGACGCCCTGCGGGTCCACCAGAAAGGTGCTGCGCACAATGCCCATGTATTCGCGGCCGGCCATTTTCTTTTTCTGCCACACGCCGCATTTTTCAAGCAGACGGTGTTCCGGGTCGCTGAGCAGGCGAAAGGGCAGGTTCAATTTTACGGCGAAATTTTTGTGGCTTTTGACCGAATCGGCGCTGACGCCGAGCACGGCCGTCTTTTTTGTGTTGAAATCGTCGTTCAGGGCAGCGAAGTCCGTGGCTTCGTTTGAGCAGCCGCTGGTGTTGTCCTTGGGATAAAAATAGACAACCAGCCATTTGCCGGCGTACCGTTTCAGCGAGCGGACGGCCCCGTCCTGGTCGGACAAGGCGAAATCGGGAAAGGAATTTTGGACAGCAAGCATGACTCACCTCCTTGCCGAAACAAAATAACCATGCTTTTCTTTATTGTCGACAGGCGGGCCCCGGGGGGGGGGGCGGGGTTGCGCGGCCAAAACCCCCGATGGGTTTTTGAGGGGCGGACCCCCCCCTGGCCCCCCCCAGTAATTGTAGGT
>JAVBRE010000233.1:0-3752 GCA_031548325.1 Desulfovibrionaceae bacterium | reverse complement strand
CGCCCCTCGGGGGGGTTCCTCGGGGCCCGCCCCCCTGCCCCGGAGGGGGGCAGGGGGAGGCTCGCCCCACGGCGTCGCCTCCCCGGATCCCGTCTATTTCGTCCCGGCGGGTCTGCCGACCAGAACGCCTTTGGATATGGCGTACACGTCGTCAACGATCATCTGGAAGTTCACAGAACGCTGTTCTATTTTGCCGCGCTCTTCCAGCTTTTGCCGGTGAAAGTCCTTCAGGCTCTGGGTCAGCGGCAAATTGCCGGTTTCCAGAAAACGGATGGCGCCGTTGTTGTCGCGGGCGGGCATGGCTTTACCCATGTTGCAGCGGTTGGGCGCGAAAGGCACGTCAATGACGCCCGCGGCAAAAGCCGCCACCGTGCCCTGGGCCCAGTCGCCCTTGCCCAGTTCTTCCACCCGGTTCAGGATGCAGTCCGTTTCCTGTTTGATAATCTCACTTTCCGCAACGACTTCGGGGCTGTCGCGCATGCTCTGGTCGCGCAGCATGGAGGTCAGTTGTTTCGAGGCGCGCAGGCCCGCGGCGTTGGCTTCTTTGGTGGGAATGCCCATGGCTTCGTGCGGCGACTTGACGATGACCTTCGTGGCTTTGGCCAGAACCGCCGTGGCCGCGCCCCAGGAAATGACCCCGAAAGCCCGGGGTTCGTCCTGAGGAAAGCCGCCCATCCACTGGTGAAACACCGTGGTGACCCGCACGTCGGGGTACCCGTAGCGGGCCAGATAGGCTTTGGTCATCTCTTCAAGGGAGCGGACCGCGGCCACGTCCTGAACCAGGTTGCCGCACTGGCCGTAGCCCACGGTGATGTCCTTGACGCCCGGCGTCGCGGCCAGAAGCGCCTCGATCACGGCCACGGAGTTGGATATGCAGGGCGGCACCAGGGTGCCGGTCAGGGGGCCGAAGGGTTCGCGGTTGATGGAAACCCCTGCTTCCTCGTACAGACCGATGAGCCTGTCCGTATACTGCCAGTATGAAATGGTGTTTTCCATCAAATGCGTCTTGGAATAGGGAATGGTATAGGAAATCGCGCCCCCTTCATACGAAGTGAAGCCGCCGGCCACGGATATTTCCGTCAGCAGGCGGGCGTCCGGGGTGCCGTGGCGGATCTGCACCGGGTTTTTGAGCGCGCTGGTCACCGTGCGGCAAATGCTCACGCCGTAGTTGACCGCGGGAAAACCGTTGAGCATGGAGCGGTTGCTTTCCTTGCTCTGCTCGATGCCCTTTTCCGCTTCTTCATAGCGGTTGAGACGGGTGTAGCTGTCGATGGTCGTGGGCAAGAGGTCCGCTTCGCCTTCGTTTTCCAGAAACTGCAACAGCTTGATGTGTTCCGAAGGCAACGCCACCCCGGCCCGGGGCTGGGTCAGGGTCAGACCCTTTTCCTGGGCCATGGCCAGTTTGTTGCCGAAGCGTTTTTCTGTTGCGATCTTTTTCTGGTACTCCACGGCTTCGTCAAAATTGACGCCCTGGCCGGTGGGCCAGTGACTCAGCACTTCTTTGCGTTCTTTAAAAAAAGCGTCGTCGGACAGTTTTTTATTGTGCAGCTCCATATCACTTCTCCGGAAGAGGTTTTACGTCTTTTTTCAGAATGGCGAGCGCCAGTTCCGCATCAACGAGACTTACCAGACCCATGGCGCTGAAAATGTAATTGGCGTCAAGAAAATAGGCGGGATCGCGCGGCATCGTTCTGCCCTCGGCAATGGCCGAAGGGCTGATTCGCGCCCCGCCCAGAATGGAGGCCGGGTTGCAACTGTTCTTCAATGCGCCGCCGATGCCGATTACGCCGCGCACCTCGCTCAGATCCTTGCCCGAAAGCGTGAACACTTCGCCAAGCGGCGTGTACGACCGTTCCATGATCCCGCAGTGCCGTTCAACCGCGCGGGCGATGGCGAAACGCGCCAGGGTTTCGTCAATGGCCAGTTCCGCGGAATCGCAGGCCGCCACGGTTTCCGGGTTGGCCCTGCAACGCGCCACCCAGGCCAGAACAGCGTCCTGGCTGACCTTTGCCGCTTCCGCCACCGCTTCCAGACCCGCCGCTTCCAGTAAAAAAGGCAGACTGTAGCGCATGCCCAGGTCGCCTTCCACGGTCCGTTTGCTGTACGGTTCCGGCAAGCCCTTGAGCAGAACGTTGTCAAGGCTCGGCATCCCGTCGGACATGGAATACACGTCAGTAGTGGCCCCGCCCAGGTCGACGGCCAGAAACTCGCCTATGCCCGGCGTCTCTTTCGTGCCCCGGCTTAAAAGCTCGCAGCCCTTGAGCACGGCCAGCGGCGTCGGAATGATGGCCTGTTTCGTCATGCTCTGAACTTGCGACAAACCCTTGGCGTCGATGATCCGTTCAATAAAAATGTCGCGGATACAGGCGCGGGCCGGCTCGATGTTCAATTTGCCGAACACGGGCATGACGTTGTCCGTCAATACGTACCGCTTGCCCGAAGCTTGAAGGATACTTTCCAGTTCCCGCCCGGCGCTTTTGTTGCCCGCCACGATAATGGAAAAATTGCGCTCAATGGTCGCAAGCAGCCGCGCGTTGTTGCAGATGACTTCTTTGTTGCCGCCGTCCGTGCCGCCGCTGAGCAGAACGATATCCGGGTTGATGGCGTCAATCTCGGCCTGCTCTTTTTCCGAGAGTTCATAGGCATAGGTCCGGATGACCTTGGCCCCGGCGCTCTCTGCGGCCATGCGCGCGGCTTTGGCCGTCAGCTCGGGCACCAGGCCCACCGAAATCATGGCCAGCCCCCCGGCGGCGCTGCTGCAACACAACATCTCGTCGTAGGCGAATTCTCCGATGTGTTCGCGCAGACGCTCTCGCGCCGACTCGAACCCTTCCATCACGTTGCTCGCGATGGTCGTGAACGCGCTGGACGTGGCCAGTATCTCGGCCTTATCGCCGTCCACGGCCGTCAGTTTCGTGTATGTGCTGCCGAAATCCACCGCAAGATAACGCATGCTAACTCCCCAGCAATTCACGCAGATCGGCGACGCAAGTCTCAACCGACGTGCCGGGAGGATAGGCCCGGTCAAAACCCATGGCTTTGTAGCGCTTTTCCACTTCGGCGAAGTCCTGCTTGCCCACCACCAGGTTGCCGCCGGCCAGCAGACGCACGCCCTTCAGACCCGCTTCGTCGCACTTCTCACGCAGGCCCCGGCAGTCAATCTCGCCGTGCCCGTACAAAGAAGAAACCACGATGGCGTCCGCGTTCGTTTCGATAGCCGCCTCGATGTATTCTTCCTGCGATACCATGACGCCGAGGTTTACCACGGTGAACCCCGCTTCTTCCAGCGCCATGGCCAGAATCCTGTTGCCCACAGCGTGCACGTCCGCTCCGATGACTCCGGTAACAAGTGTTTTCTTTGCCATGTCTTTCCTCATGCGGTTAAAAGGAGGGCCTTGCCCTTAGAATTCTATGCCCTTCATCGCCGTGTGCCCTTCGGCGTAAGGGTGTTTTATTTCGCCCATTTCGGTGACCAGATCCGCTTCGGAGACCAGCCATTGCGGCGCGTTGCGTCCGGCGAGCACCAGGTGAAAATTCTTTTCGCGCGCAACGGCGATGATAGCCTTCAGTTCACTTTCCAGCAACAGTTTGCTGCCCAAAGCGTAAATGCTTTCGTCCAGCACCAGCATATCCACCGAACCCAGCATTCCTTCCGCCCAGGCCAGAACGCTCAGGGCCGCCTCGCGGTGCTGGTCGCGGGTTTCTTCCCGGCGAAAGAAACCCTTGCCGCCGGATACGAAAAAGCGTTCGCC
>JAVBRE010000039.1:0-14249 GCA_031548325.1 Desulfovibrionaceae bacterium | reverse complement strand
GGTTTTGCGGATGTTGTCCACGGCGGAGAGCAAATCGGTCCGTTCCGCCGCCGCTTCCGCCCGGTCGGCGGCGCCGCCGGCTGTATTGGCCGCGGAGGCCGAGCGGTCGGCTTCGGCCTTTGACCGGTCGGCTTCGCTTCTAGCCTCGTCGCGCATGACCGCCACTTCTTCCGAAACCCGCCAGGCGTTGGAGGCGATGACCCACATGGACAGCTCGTCCCCGGCCTTGATGGGAAAATAGACCCGCACCTGGCTGCTGGGAATATCCTGACTGGGGTCGCCGATCTCTTCATACTGCGGGGCGTAACCGGGCGCGAAACCGCGAGCGGGGTCGCAGACCGCGCCTTCGTGCACCAAGAGCAGCATGTTGCGGCCGGGGTAGTAAATGGACGGCAGGTCCAAAATTCCGCCCTCCGCAACCGCGCTTTGCGCGATCCAGGACCGCCGGATGTTTTTGACAAAGCTTGCCAGTTCCACCAGTTCGGCCGCTTTTTCCGCCCGTTCCGCCGCGTCAATGGCTTTTGCCGCCGCATCCGCCGCGGCCAGAAGTTCCGCCAGCAGCTCTTCCGGCGTCTTGTCCGAACCGATGGGAACAAGAATGGCGCGGGAAAGCATTTCGCGCAACTGCTGGATCTGCATGACCAGGTTGTCGAATTCGTCCTCAATGACTTCCGCGTCGAAAGCCCCGCCGTTTTCCAGGTCTGTTTCCTGAATATGCGGCAAGAGACGGTAGATGGTCAGCTTCACGCCCGGGTCAAGCGGTCTGCCGTTTGGCGCGTAGGTCACGGCCACGTCGGATGTGTTGCAGCCTGTGACCGTGTACTTGTTCGCAGCAATGGCCGTGTCCTTGCCGGTCTTGGCGTTGGTGGTCACAAGGTAGACGTGCTCCGGCTTGAGCACAGGATACGGCAGCGGAAAGACCGTGGCCGCGCCGTTGCCGATGAATTTTGTCTTGGTGATGGTGGTTTCGATGGTCATGGGGTAGAGGCCTCCTGGTTGCGTAAATCTGGAAATAACCCTATTTCCTGCGGCTTTTGGGCTTGTTAAAGAACAGGTCGCGCACGTGCATGTCCGGGTCGTCGCCGGTCAGGTAGTCCCACAGGTTGCCCACAATGTCGTCCGGGCCGCGCCCGGCGGCGATTTCCGTCAGCACGGCAGGAATGAACCAGAGCAGCAGCGCCGTGTTGGTCGCCGCGAACACGGCCGGCGCGGAATGGTCCTTTTTCAGGGCGTCTATGCGCAAGGCCCCCAGGTTGTAGAAGGTGTTGAAGTAGGAATAGAACATGGTGAAGGCCCGGGCGAGTTCAGACCCTCGCTGTATACGGGCCAGGTCTTTGGTGGAGCCGGAACCCTGCGAGACCCTGACCATGGAATCGGCATAGCGGGCCGCTTTCGTTTCATCGCCGGCGAAGTCTTTGATCCCCTTTTCATAAGCCCCCCACCAGGTGGGCAAATCAACGCTTAACTGCGCCACTCCTGCACGTCGCGGACAAGGTCCGCCGCAAGCTGTTCCTCCCGCTCTTTCAGCGCATCGCCATACAATTGCAGATTTAAACCCTGAGCCGCTTTGGCGAACTGATCAATCGCCGCCGGAGTCCGCTGCCGCCGCCGAAGGCGCGGATGTCGTTTGCAAGGGGGCCGCCCGATACGGAAGGGATGGGGCGTTGTTGTTCCTGAGAGATATAGCCGTTGCTGCTGTAGTTTTTTACGCGCATGACGGACTCCGTTAAAACCCGCGCAACTTTGACGACGCACCCGAAGACAGCACGTTCGTCGTCGGGATGACCTGTCCTGTAGCTGTTTGTGTCTTTTTCCACTTGCTGTATTGGTCCATGCCCGTGCCGAGGCCGCCCAGCAGGGTCGTGCCCATGCCCCAGGCGGCGGCGGACTTGTTGGCCGCTATGGTGTTTTCCGCTGTTGCCGCGACCAGGGATTTCTGGTTTTCGGCGTTGTTCGCGCCTACCTGGTGGCCCCAGGCTTCGCGGGCGGCGTTCTGCCCGATGATGGCGGAATCGTGTTGGGCTTCAATCGCGCTTTCCGTCAGCATGCCGAGCGCGGAACCCGAATCCATCTCAACTCCGCTTGCGGCCAGCATGGAGCGCTGTTCGCCCATGATGCGGGCGGCGTTACGCTGCTGCTGGTTCTTCTCTTCGGAGCCGCGAGCGATGGCGTCCTGCGCCTGTTGTTCCTGCAGGGCCTTTTCGTTGTCGAGCTGGGCTTGCTGGTATTCGGCCTGCGCCTGGGCCGCGCGGTTTTGCTGTTTCGCCTGCTGTTGCTGGGCCACCATGCTTGCAACCGTGGATATGGCGGTAATGGCCAAAGACACCGCTGTCGTTCCGCCGGACATCATGCACCTTCCTTGCGGGAAAATAACTTTTCGTATTCGTCGGTAAATTCCCGTTCCGCCGCGTCAACCGTTGTCGCGCCGGTCGGGAAAAGCATTGTCAGATAGGTATCCTGCAACGCATAAAAGGCCTGCTTCCGCCCGGCCTGCCCCAGGGCGACATGGTAGCCGGCATAGCGCACCGGCCCCTTTTCCCCGTAAATCAGCACATCGCCGCTGATAATCAGGATGGTGGCTATCTTGATCTCGGCGCCGGTCAAGGCGACCCCGGCGGGGATCTTGATCGTTCTGGCGTACATCCCGGCGTGAAAGACATGGTCCGTCGGAATGGGCACCTGGGGCAGGGCAAGGGCCGCCTGTTCAAGCCGCCGCACGGCGTCAACCTCGTTCTGTCCCATAGTGGGGAGATGGGCTGTTGTGCCGCCGGCGGCAGTCCCCGGCCCAGGCGCAACCTGGCCCGCAGGATGCGGGCCTGTGAGGGCCGGGATCTTATCGGAACCTTCACCCGAAGGAGCGAGTCGGAGCTTTGCTCCGGCGGCCTCTGCGTCGACGCAACGTTCCGGCCCGACAGGTCGTGTCCGCCAGGACGGCGGACCGGCCGGCATTTGCGAAGGGCTGAACCCCTTCAGGAAAACGCGGTTCGTTTCCCGGTAGCCGATGCGGGGAAGAAGCAGGGCGAGCCGCCCGCCGGACGGCGCGCTGAACAAGAGCCCCGGCGAACGCATTTCTTTTGCCCGCTTTTCCGCCCGCCGGATCAGCAGCATGCCCGCGCCGCTTTTTCTGTATTCGCCGCCGACAAACAGGCTTTCGGCCACGGCGACGGCGACCCCGTAGTGGGGCAGTATCGGCGTCAACAGCGCGACGAAGCCGATCAGCCTTTCTCCGAGAAACGCGCCGTACGCGCAAAACGCGGAGCTTCCGCCTGCCTCCAGCGCTTGATACGCCGACAGCTTTTCTTGCGGGTCAGGCAGTCCGGCCAGGGCCGATTCCGCCGCATATTCCCGGCACAAGGCGTTAAATCCCGGCGTAACAAAGGCCTCGGCAACGCCGATCGGGCGGATACTTACCGGCTCAGACATGGTCCGCCCCCATCCAAAAGCGGTGAAACAGGCCCCCATTCACGCCGTAAACTTCCGGATCCGGCGCGATCTGAAAACCGCACCAGGCAAGCCAGCGGCGGGAACGGACATTGTCGGCGGCAACGTAGTTTTCGAGATAGGGAAAGCGGTCCAGCATGGCCCGGACGTATTTGCGGCTCTGCCGGGCAAGGGTGCGCTCCACGGCATAAATGCCGCCCGTGGCCAGCAGCCAGGGCGAACCCGTCCCGTCGGGTTCCAATGCGGCCCCGAACATGCAGACCGGCTCGTCTTGCACAAAGCCGGTCCAGGCCAGGGGCGAATCCTCCAGGGACACGCGCAATGCATCAATCGGGTTTTTTCCGTGGCCGGCGGCCAGTTCGCGCACGTCCGCCTCGCGCATGTTCGCGGCGATGTGCGGAATATGCTCCGGCCGGGCCGGGACGATGGTCCAAAAAACACCGCCGGTTTTCGCCTTTCCAAATGAGCGCCGTTTTGTTTCAGACAAGAAAGGGGAGATTTCGGCAAGGGGAGTGTACTCTTCTCGTACATGACCCGCGCCGAAATCGAAGCCTGACGCGGTATCAAACAAAACGGCGCTCATTTGACCTCCATTTCGGGTACGATGGCCAACACGGTCATGGGCAAAGGCTCGTCTGAGAGCACGCGCACGGTGGCCGCGTTTTCCGCCAGAGAGGGCAGCATGGCCCGGAATGTGCCCGTGCGTGGCCGCAGGGGGGAGCCGTGCGGCTCGTTCGTGCGCCAGCGGATGTTTTCCATCCTGCCGGTTGATGCGCCCACTTTTGCCGTGACCGTGTCTTTGAAAAATACGTCGACCGCGTTGATGTATTTTTTGCGCGAGACGCTTGTTCCGTCCTGTCCCTGGATCTCGCAGGGCATGGTTTCAAGTTCCGCGTCATAGGGCAGGCCGATGGTCGCGGCGATCGCTTTGGAATCCAGTTCCACCCGGCCGTTTGCAACCAGTCGCTCCGCCTGCACCGCGCCGTCCGCCAGAACGCCCACCTTTTTGCCTTCCAGGTGGTCCAGCCCGGAAATGATCTTGGCGGGCTCCCCCTCATATTGCAGGGCAGAGTCAAGGTAGACGCAGCGGGCCGTATCAACGCCGTCAAAGCGCTGGGCCATGGCTTCAAGGTAAAAGACCTTGTTCCGCTTGATCACGGCGTACAGCGTGTCGTCCTGGCCCGATGGAACGGAACACACATTCAAAAACGAGCCTTGCGTGTCATGGCGATGCCAGGCAAAGACCTCGTGTTCCTGCTGAAAGGTCATGCCCAAGAGAACGCCGTCGTCGCGCACGGCCCAGATTATCCCTTCCGGCGCGGGCTGATAGGTCCAGGCGACGATGCGCCTGTCCGCCAGCAGATGCGCGGCCAGGATTGTTCTGTCGGTGCCGCCGTAGCTGTCCGCGCCGAAATCGTACTTCAGGTCGCGCACTTCGCGGCCGGACCGGGTGATGTGCAAAATGGTGTTGCCGATGATGAGCGCGCGCAGGGCCGCGCTGCCCCGGTAACTCTGCGGCGTGACCTTGACCGTTTTGGCGGTCAGAGCGCCTTCGGAACTTGCCATTTCCCATTCCATGCCGGTTGAGCCCATGACCAGAGAGCGCAGGGCCGTCATCCAGCACATGCTGGATACTTCGTTGGAGGCAAGAGTAAGCTCCACCCCGTCATCGGCCTTGATGGGGCTGGAGCGCGAAAAGTTGTCGTAGTCGCCGGATCGGCTCATCCAGATAGTCTGCGGCCTTTTGGCGGATGAAGCGAAGATGAGGCGTTGCTCGAAAAAACAGACCACGGAAGGATAGTCGCCGTTCGGAAAGGGGTTTTCCCAGGCTGGCGGGCCGTCCGAAAAGACCGGCGAAACGTTATAGTCGCGAAAGGTCGTGCCCCCGGCCGTGGCCACGTAGCCGGGCCGGCCGCCGAACTCCGCCTTATAGACCCGATATTCCACGGCGCCGGCAACAGCGGACCAGGTCACGTCGATGTAGTCGCCGGATCGCCAGTTGTTGGAAGCCGGTCCCGTCACGTCCCAGCCGGATGATATGACGCTTTCCTTGCCGGCCGCGTTGACGGAGGCGACGGAGTAGGTATAGGGCGTGGTGCATTGGGCGACCTGCGCGCTGCCGTCGTCCTTTTGGGCGCCGTTGACGAACTCACCGGAAACGGTGGCGGGCGGATTGATGGGACAGGCGAAACTCATGGCCTCAAAACGCCAGTCCGCATGCCCATAGCGCATAAGCCGGTACGGGACCACCCCCGCGCAGGCGATGAACAGCACGTCTCCGGACTGGGCGATGGAAAGTTTTTTTGCCTGCGCCAGGGTGTAGGGGCTGGCGATCTGATAGATCGCGCCGTCTTTGTTGACCATGCCGCCGTTCATGGCCACGCGCAGCCATTTGTTGCCGAAGGCGAGACAGTAGGCCTGGTCCACATTGAAAACAAAAGGGATCAGCGCGGCATCCCCCGGCAGCGAATCCAGCAGCAGAAAACCGGGGCGCTTCACCGCGCCGCCGTGGGGCTGCACGTACATGTTGCGCAGGGTTTTGCAGCCCTGCTGGTATTTGGCGAGGTCAATTCGCGCGATAAGCGAGGGGGATAGTTCCCCGGACGTGAACGCGCCTTGCAATCCGTGTATGGGCATGGCTTAACCTCTCAGATGCCGGCCGGTCGCGCAGGATGCGCGACACGGCCTGTCGGGCATTCATCGGTTACGGGTGTTCCGGATACAGAATGTGGGCTGCGTCTTCGTCCTTTCGCGAATTTGGCAGACCCTCCCAGCGCTCAAAGGCGTCGCGGCGGTCCTGTTCCCTTTTTTTCTGCGGCGCTCTTCTTCTTCCATCTTTTTGACGTGCCGGGCGTATCCTTCGGGGGTGGCGTCGCCCAGTTCTTTGGGGTCCGCCATGATGCCCGCCATGATGCCGCCGACAATCGCGCCCGCCGGACCGAAAGAAGACCCTATCAAACCGCCGGTGATAATTTTCGCCAAGGCGCCGAGGCCGCTGCCGGCTATTTTTCCGGCAGCGCTTCCAGTCGCTCCGGCGATTCTTTGCCCGGCGAATCTGACGGCCGGGTTATCAGCAACATGATCACTCATCTCTTTATGACGCGCGTTCTCCGCCGACATTGCTTTTTTCCTTCTGCGCCGGTATTATTGTAACCATGCAACCCGCCGCCGGTCCGCATCCTGCCCAGCGCCTTTTTCCCTCGGCCTTTCTGCCGCCGAAATCCGGCGAGGCATGGCCCTATGCGGGAATCGGCTTTGAGCGTTTCGCCGGGCGTTTTGGTTCTTGGGGCCATGTTTTTCTTTCGCCTTGCGGCCGTCTTTCGCGCAGGGATTTTTGTCTGGCCGTGCTGCTGGTTTTTTTGGGCGCGGGGGGAGCGCTACAGATCCTGTCTCTGATAGCCGACGCGCAGAGTGAAAATATGGCGGATTCCAACGCTGCATTGCTGCTGCAATGCGTTTTGCTCTTGCCCGCGCTGTTTGCATATCTTGTCCCCCTGGCCTGCATCTGCATCAAGCGAATGCACGATGCCGGACTCTGGCAGCCCTGGCTGCGTCTGCCCCTGCTTTTGTCGCTCCTGCTGCCCGTGTGTTTTGCTCAGTCCGTGCCGTCGGCCGGGCCGCTGGTTCACGCGGTGTTGATTGTGTCCATCCTGCCCTGGCCCACGGCCGAATGAGCGCCGGGGCGGCGCGCGTCTTTTTCATTCCCTTGACTCCAGCCAGGGGCATCTGTTGCGGCGCATGCGCTGGCCCGCCAGGTCGCGGCCGGACGCGTCCGCAAGGGCGCGCTGAAACGCATCGCCGTACCACTGCTGCCGCCGGGGATCGTTGATGAGCGAAGTCGCCAGTTCCGCCGCCATGCCCCAGGCCACGGCGTCGGCAAAAAATACGGGCCAGACGGACGTATCTTCCTGCCGCGCGACATAGAGCAATACCGCCGGGTTGGCCGAGGTCAGAAGGTCGTCGCCTTCCACCACATGCGGGGTCGGGGCATGGTCTTCTATTTCGCCGGTCAGGCGGACAGGCAGCAGGCAATCTTCCGGCAGGCTGAAGCGTAGCGGGTAATTGCCTTCCACATCCGTTTCCTTCAGGGCGAGCGTCGCGCGCTTTGTGGCGAAAGCCCAAGGGTGATAGGCCAGGGCCAGGGCCGTCACATGGGGAAAGAGCGTGCGGCACAGTGTTGCCGCAGCGCCGCCCTCATCCGGGGAATTGATGCGCTCAAGCTGGTTGCCGCCGAGGCGGGCCAGGGCCACGTTGCAGATGCTGACCATTGATTGCATGGGACTGCGCCGCCTTTTTGCTTTTGGCCGCGTCAGGCGGGGCCGGATCAGTCCCGCCCCGCCCGCGCGGTCACTGTTTTTCGAAATGGGCCGGAGCTTCGCCCTCACCGTCCCAGGCAAGGGTATCGCCCGGACGGTAATGGTTGGGGCCGACCGTGCATTCCTTGACGCAAACCAAGGAGATTTTGGGGACACAATTCTGATTGTGTCCCCCGAAATCTCCGGGCTCCTGTGTCTGCGGCGTTTGTTTTTTCGCGCTCATGGCCGCCTCACACGTCAAAGACCAGCCCGGCGGTGATCGTGCCGGAAGCCGTGGCCGGGACGTAGTTCAGACGGGCATAGCGCAGCATGCCCTTCGGCAGTTTCGCCGCCACGATCTGGCCTCCCTTTTTCAGGGTCGCCGCGTCAACGGGGAAGGTGGCCACGGTCTTTGCATTGGTCATGGCCGCGACATCGGCGCTTTGCAGTTCCACGGTCAGTGTGCCCGCGGTAAAGCCGGTGGCGTTGACGGTGAGGTAAGGGCGCTCCCCCGCGCCGGCATCCCCCGGCCCGAGGTCCACCACGTTGGTGGATACGGCGGTTGCGGAAACAGCCTGTTTGTCGGAAAAAAGGTTCTCTTTATCGAAAATCATACAGTTGCTCCTTTTTCACCCCGGCTTGCAAAGGGGTGGATTTTTTGTTTTGGCAAGAAAGGGGGCCGTTTTTGCGAAGGGAGCCTATACAGACATAGGTGACCGGAGTGAAAACGGCCCCCTGACGCGGTCCAAAACGGATAAGACGCCCCTTTGCCTAAATGGCGGTTTCGGTGTTGAGAATGGCATCGCAACGCCGCACGGGGATTTCGTCAAAGTTCAGCACCTGCTTGCCCGCGACTTCGGCCAGCGACAGATGCACGTTGGCCTTGTTGATCATCTGCTTACGCAGCGCCGTGCGCACCTGGCGGTTCATGTAGAACACGGCCCGGCCCAGGTTTTTGGTGGGCAGAATTTCGGACGCTTCGATCATCAGGTCCATTAGCTTGGCCGTGGACAGGTCCGCGGCGTTGATGTTGGCGATGCGTACTGTATAGCGCCAGTCGCGCAGGGTCAGGCCGATATCCCATTTGTAATGGGTGCGGTAGCCCTGATAGCGGCCGCCCTGCGGATCTTGCAGGGTGACTTCCCTCAGGTCGTTGTGCTGAAAGCCCGCCTTGCTGCCCTTGGGGTAAATGCCGTGCACGGTATTGTCGCCCCAGGCCACCAGCCAGACGGACGTGCAGGCCGCGCCGGTTCCGCCGGCGTCGATGACGTTGGCGGCGTTTTCCGCTTTGGCCTTGTCCTTTTCCGCATAGCGCGGCGAGAGCCCCAAAAAGCGTTCGGGGGTCTGGGCGGTGTTGCCGTAAAACAGGGTTTTCGCCATTTCCTGGTTCATGGCTTCGAGAAAAGCTTTGTCCTCGGACAGGCGAAAAGCGGCGGTATTGCCGTTAAGGTCGGCAAGGGCCTTGTCCACTTCGGCATAGGCCTCAAGCATGCCGCAGGTGTCCGTTTGCTGCGTGGTCGCGGACTTGGAAGGCTGCACGCCGTAGTTCAGCATGCGCCAGGCCGCGGCGGGCAGGCCCGAACGAATAGTGGTCTTATGCCCGGTGGGCAGGTTGCCCTCGATAAAAAGCATGTCTTCCAGCACTTCGTTGGTCTGGGTCAGAATTTCGACGATCTTGTCCACCTTGCCGTCCGCGTCCAGGCGTTTCGCCACGTCCGAAAGGGTGACGGCCTGCACTCCGATAGTTGCCATAATCGTATCTCCGTATGGGTAAAATGGTTACTTGCCGTGATTGGGGTACAAAGTGTCCGCGGCGCTTTTGGCCGCGCCGGGGCTGTCCGTGGCCCGGAACTTCGATTCCGCCAGAGCCTTGCCGATTTTCGCGAAGCAGCGCACCATGGCCGGATGGGAGCCGAGACGCGTTTCAAGAAAAAGCTCGGTCAGTTCCGGAGTGCCGAATTCTTCCCGCGCAAGCCGGGCATGGGCCACCTGCGCGGAAAAATCCTTGTCCGCTTGCAGTTCCGCTATCCATCCCTGTTCGGCGGATCGCACAGTCTCAACTTGCCCGGCGACCAGTCCGGCCATGTGACCTTCGTACAGGGCGGCCAGCTTCGCCGCCTGCCCCTGCGTGAGCCCCATCTCGTGGGCCGTGGTTTTGAACTGGCCGAGCAGGTCCGTGTCCACGGTGATTTCTTTGCCGAATTGCAGGGCGTAGCCTTCCGGGTTATCCGGCACCGCGGCCGCCGGGTCCGCCGGAGCGGCCGGGTTCGGCACTTTCGCGGGCGGGGCCGCGGGATCGGTCTTGCCGGTCAGCAGGGTTTCGCTGTCCGCAGCCGCAGGGGCGGCGGACGGAGTGCCCCCTGCGGGCGGACCAGAGGATGCGGGCGCGGCGACGGGGCTCGTCCCGGCCGCCGAAGCGGAATCAATCTCTTGAGACATGGGTTTCCTCCTGGGTGAGCAGTCTGGTCAGCATATCCGCCTCTATGGATCGGGCGCGAATGGCCGAGCGTGTTTCGTCAAGCAGGACCAGGCCCATACGGCGCAGGCCCTCGTTGTATGCCGTGGCGTAGGGGTCGCCGGCTGCGTATGACGGGGCCAGCGCGCCGGAAAGGGTCAGCAGGCGGCGCATGAAGCGCAGGCCGCTTGGCAAGCGCAGCACGGCGGCGATGTCTTCAAGTTCCTGCAGGCGGGCCGGGGTGGGGGTTATGGTGCTGTTATGCTCCACCGGGCGCCCCCTCCGCGGGCGCCTGCCCCATGCTCCGCGCGATCATTTCCGACATGCCCGCGTCTTTTGCCGCTTTGGCCGCGCCGCCGGCCATGTCGACGCCGGCCCGCATCATTTCCATTTGCTGCATCTGCGCCTGTTGCGCCTCGCGCTGCGCGCGCAGTTCCGCCACTTCCTCGCCGCCGCGGATAAGCCGTGGCGGCACGCCGAGCATTTCCGCCACCTGGTCCACGGCTTCGTCCGTATCCAGTTTGTCCAGAGCGGCCGGGTTCATCTGGGCCATCTGGCCCACAAAGCCCGCGGCCTGCTGTACGCTGGATATGCCCGCCGCCTTCTGGGCCTGGGCCAGGATGGAGACGAACTCCACTTTGATTTCCTGCCCCTGCAAACTGTCCGGCGGAAACGCAATCAGGCCGTGGCGTTCCATGATGCCGTAAACCCGCTCTATGAGCGGCTGAAAAAGTTCGGAGCGCAGCCGGTCCAGCACGGGGCCCAGCAGCAGCATCTTTTCCGCGTTGCGTTCCGCCACTTCCGTGGCCGTCATCTGGCGGGATATGTCGGAGAGCATGGCAAAGAGATCGTTGAAAAATATCCTGCGGATCTGGTTCTGATAGCCCGCTATGGTGCCTTCAAGGCCTTGCAGGTTGGCCTTCACCTGGTACAGCGGCCAGATGTTGTTTTGCCCCTGGGCAAGAGGGCTGAAGACGGTGACCGCGCCGGGGGTGATATCGGGCATAACCCCGTTGGTGCTGGCCGCCATGCCGAGCGGCGGGCGCACTTCGCGGGCGAGGGATTCCAGCCCGTCCCGGCGCATGCGTTGCAGCATGCGGGTGTCGGCCAGCGCGTCCATAGCCGGAGACCGGCCGTAAATGTCAGACCCGGTCGCATCCCAGCGCGGGCAGAGCGCGGGAAACTCGTAATAGCCGGAGTCCTCCAGAATCTCCCGTTGCCCGTCCAGCAGCATGTATACGGAGATAAAGGGGCGGCTTTTACCGTCGCGCCTGTCCGGCGCATGGTCCGGGTTGGGTTCCACCGCGTGCAGCACTTCCAGCCATTGGCCGTTATCCTGTTCCGCCATCCTGCGGACGCGCTCGGGAACCGTGTCCGGCCAGGCGTCCGCCATCTGGCGCGCGGTCATGCGCAGACGGCGGTACAGGGTGTCCGCCCGGCCGGCCGCGTCGGTAAACATGCAAAATTCCCCGGCCGTCAGCGTGCGGCAGCGAATGACGGAAATCGGGTCCTCTTCAATGACCATGCAGGCCGTGCCGAACACGCCCAGCTCGTGATAGAGCATGTGGATCTGGTCATAGAAGTTGGAGCGGGCAAAGGCGTTGGCCATGCGCATCTGCGTGTCGTGCAGCCAGTTCTTGGCGTCGCCCGCCCCGGCCGCGCCCTCGTCCTGCAAAGAAAGGCGAAACCAGGGCCGCGCCGGGGAGGTTAATCCGCTCTGCATGCCGCTGGACAGGGTGCGCACGGATAAAATGCCGGTAGAATCAACCAGTTCCTTGTTCTGCTTTTCGCCGTCGTTGGTGCGGTCGCCCTTGTTCAGAAAGCGGGACCGCCGGGGCAGAAAATGCCTGGCCAAGTCCTGCCAGTGCCCGTCCCAGCTTTGCCGCTCCTGTTCCAGGGCGCTCAATCGGCGCAGATAGTGTTTTTTGCGGTCCTCTTCGGATCGCTGCGGGAGAGATGCTCTCCCTTGCCCCGCTTCGCGAGCGGCTATCGCCGCTTTGTTTGTCACGGCTATTCTCCCAGCAGTTTTTTTTTGCCGGTGTCGGCGGCCGACACGTCGCCCATGCCGCCGGTCAGAATGGTGTCGGACCTGCCGCTTGCGGCCATGCGCCGGCGGCGCTCGTCATCCCCGGCGGACTTCGCGGTCTGGTCCGCTTCCATCGGCGCCACAATGGGCGGCGCGGCCGGGGCCGCTTTGGGTGTTTTGGGTTTGGAACCGCCTCCCATGCACATGATGACCTCCGTCAGTCGTACGGGTTGAAGTTGTTGATTGCCATGCGCGGTTTGGTTGATTCGTAGGGCCGCTCCCGCAAGGGAAAACGCGCGGGAAAATTCGGATCCAGAATGCGGGAAGCGCAGTCCAGCATGTCGTCGTGACCGGAAACCGGAAACGCGATGTATTCCTTTTCCACGAATTCGTGGGTCAGATCGCGGGACCGGCGCTCGGAATCCAGCAGGGCTAAGCGCTCGGGCAGGTAGAAGCGGCCCTTTTCAAAGACCGGCACCAGGCGGCGGATGCGGTCGTTTTTGGGCATGGAGCCGGAAAGCTCGGTGATGGTGAAGCGATAGCCTTCCTGGTCCATGACATAGCGGATGTGTTCGATATCCGCCTGCATGCCGTACTGTTCATAGCCCACACTCAAAGGCCGCCATTTGCGGTGCAGTCGGAAAAGGGCCGTTGCCCGGTCCGTCAGGTTCAGCCGGTCGCGCACCCCGTCCAGCAGATAAATGTTGTGATCGTCGCCCAACGCCAGGACCCACATCACCGTATAGTCCGAATCGCGTTTCTTCGCCCCGGCGGGATCCACCAGGATGTAAATATTGGAAACAGTCGGGTGTTTGCCGAGAGTATAGAAACGCAGCCACTCGCGTTTAAAACCCATGGCCGCGTCCGCCAGCGGATTTTGCAACATCTGGCAGCCGAAGATATAGGGCCCCATGTCCCGACGCTTGGCGGCCAGGGTTTCACGGTCCAGAAACACGCCGGTCCCGGTATCCGTGCCGTCTTTTGTGGCCGGGTAGATGCGGGGAGTCGCGGCGCATCGGTCCATCACGGTTTTGTAGGTGTCATTGAAGTGATAGCGGGTGCCGATGATGCGGCGAACCCCGCCGTGCGCGCCCAGGTTCAGGCTGAGCGCCCAAGCGTCCGTAGTTTTGGCGATCATCTCCGGTGTTGAGACCGATTCGCGCGTGACCACGTCGTCGTAGACCAGCAGCGAAAAATGCTTGCCGATGGGCGCACCGTCCACCAGGCCCCAGGCTTCAATGGTGGCCTCTTTGGGGTTGGTGGCCCGCTTCACGATCAGCCCGCCGTCTTCCGACCACTGCGGGGCCTCGCGTTTGGGCGCACTGAAAAGGATGTCGGGAAAGAGTTCCTTCAGGGGCTCGTTGATTTCCATCTCCCGCTTGATCTGGCGCAGAAAGGATTTTGCGATGGGGCGGGTGTGGCTGAAAATGCCGACCGTGATTTCCGGGTTGTTCAAAATATCCTGAATAGTTTTGCCCACAGTGATGATTGTGGACTTGTAGTGTTCGCGCGCCCAGAGATCGAGGTAGCCGTCAGGGGCGGCCGCCACTTCGCGGCAGCGGGCAAAGCACCAGTCGTTGTCCATGTCCTGCCGGCCCATGATGTACACCGCCAGATAGAACAAGTCCGAGAGCGCCAATTCGCGGCGCTGCTCAAAGTTGGTGACGGTCGTATAGGACGCGTGGGCGGTGTGACGGTCGGGCATGGTCAATCCTTGGCTTCACAAGATGACGCCCCCCCGCACGTCCTGTGCGGGCTGGGCTGTTCGCTGCGCGATTGGCGCGACAATCGCTTGCTCCGCCGCGCGGCCGCCGCCATCCCTGGCGGCGTTCCCCTCTGCCGAGTCATCGCGGGGACTTCCGGCGTTCCTCGCCGGTCCAAGGCTGGCCGGCGCCGAGGCGTTTTTTGATCCGGGCTTCGGCCACGCGCACGGCCTGTTCATAGCCCCAGGCCACCAGTTCCAGCCCGCCCCAGCCGGCCAGAAAGTACAGCGTGCCGTGCCAGTGTTCCGGGGCATGCACCATGAGCAGCG
>JAVBRE010000002.1:0-28544 GCA_031548325.1 Desulfovibrionaceae bacterium | reverse complement strand
ACCTATATTGTGACCGATATGGAGTCTTTCACAACAGATGACGAATGGCTCAACAGCTTTGGCGAACGCATCATCATGCAAAAACCGGAAGCGATGTCGTTATTCCCTCTTTCACTGGGAGGCTGGTTTTCTTATTTGATGCTCTTTACGGACGGCAATCGAATTGACCTGAAACTCGTACCGCTTGAGCAACTGGACATGTACTTGGCAAGCGAGTCACGTCTAACTATCTTGTTGGATAAAGACCAAAAATTGACTGTGCCGGTGACGCCATCAAACCGCGACTTTGTAGTTCACTCTCCCACATCTGCACATTTCGATGACTGCTGTAACGAATTCTGGTGGGTTTCCACGTATGTAGCTAAAGGACTCTGCCGGAACGAATTTATGTATGCCGCAGACCACCTCAATATGCATGTTCGCCCGAGCCTGCTGCGAATGCTTAGTTGGGAGGCCGCAGCGCGTAACCCTCAAATAGATGTTATTCCCGGCAAATCGTACAAGTATCTCTCAAGATACATTTCACCAGACACTATGCGACAATTGGAAGACTCCTTTCAAAATGCATCCCTAGCGGAGTTATGGAATGCATTATTCCTGTGTTTGGCGTTGTTCCGGCATTCATCAAAAGTCGTAAGCGAAACGCTCGGTTACACGTATCCCGACTATGATACGAATGTCAGCGCCTACCTGTTACACCTGAGAGAAGAATTCTCTTCGTGAGTGAAGGCCGTCTGTGCAGAATGGGCGGCGCTGGGCTGGGGCGCAAGGCCCGCAGAATATAGCGCTTCAAAAAAACCAGCCGGTTTTACCGTGTTTAGCAATTGGATACATTCAAGCGAGTTTTGCAAAAATTTTTTCGGAATCTTTTGGGGCTTCAATTCGATCCGTCAGTGAGTATGATCTGATTTTCGACGCTACAGTAAGCGTATAACTTTCAAATAGCGAATCATGCCCTTGGCGCTGGCTCATACGGTGCTTCACGGTGTTTCGCCATTTTTCAACGGCCTCTTCGTTTTCCCAAACGGACAGGCTGAGAATTTTACCCTCATTGACGAGGCTTTGAAATCTTTCCGATCGGATAAATCCTTCCGCTCGCTCAAGTTCTTCCTTCAAGCCCGCCACCAGCGCGAGATAGGCTTCAATCCCTTCTTCCTTTACTTTTACTTCAAATAAAATGAATACCATTACAACCCCTCTTCGGTTTTGTCTCCAGAATATAGTGCGATGGAATTTCTATTTTACATCGAACATAAAATTGCGTTGCGCATTTTGTTTCCATTCCGCGTATTCAGAGGGCAGGCATCTGGCGCAGGGACGATAACCTGCTTGTATTGCGGTTTCTTCATCTTTGAAAAAACGCGATGCTTGACATATTTTCCTTTTGCTATCCACCTGATAGCGCCCGCGCAATCCAAAGTGCCGTAGATTTTTTTGGGGCGATAGCCGCCAAACAAGCCAGGCTCTTCAGACATGTAGGCTTTACCATCAACATCCAAAAGTTTGTATGCTTTGCGAATAGCCGCATCATTAGCCGTTATTTCAGAGTACTGTCTTTTTTTAAAGTTTTTGAACCGTGGCCTTTTTTTGCGCTTCCGTTTTCGGGGCGGGGTCGGAATATCCTTCGCATGCTCCGCCCGCGAGCGCCCAAAGATACATGCTGGCAACCGACGCGTACGGAGAATAGCGCTTTTTGTATTTTGCGAACAATGCCGGAGTAATTTTGCGATGCCGGTAAAGCATCCTGAGGCCGCGCTGTATAGCGAGGTCCCCCCAGCTTAAAACGTCCTTGCGCTGCAGGGAGAAAGTCATCAGCATCTCCGCGGTCCAAACGCCGATGCCCTTCAATTCGCTCAGACGCCGGCAGACCGCGTCATCGTCCATGACGCGCAATTCCGCCAGATCAAGACTGCCGCCCACGACGCTCACGGCGATTTCGTTGATATACCCGGCTTTTCGCATGGAAATGCCGCAGGTTTGCAGCGTTTCGACCGGAATGGACGCGATGCGTTCCGGGGTCAGGGGCTTGAACATGGACTGCGCGCGTTCCCAAACGGTGGCGTGCGCCTTTGTCGAAATTTGCTGCCCGATAACAGAGTGAACGAGCGCCATAAAAATGTCCGGAATAATCGCCCGACGCACATGGCCGATCTCTTCGATGACCCTGGCCAGCGCCCTATCTTTCGCCTTGAGATGGGCGATTTCCGCATCGCCGTATTCAAAATGCCGTGAGGCCCGCATATGTTTTTCACTCCAGGCTCGTAAATATTTTACAGCGGGCGTTCATTCATCGTTCGCGCCGCGCTACTTACAGGGCCGTTCCCTTGTCCGGTATGAAGAAGCGGGTCATATCCGCGCCTTCCAGTTTCAACAGTCTTATTTTTCTGTCGATGCCTCCGGCATAGCCCGTCAAGCTGCCGCTCGCGCCGACGACCCTGTGGCAGGGGATGATGATGGAAATGGGGTTGTGGCCGACAGCGCCGCCTACCGCCTGGCTGGACATGCTTTTTTTATTCATGCGGTCGGCCATGCTTTTTGCGATTTTCCCGTATGTCGTGCATTGGCCGTAGGGGATTTCACACAGGATATCCCAAACGGCTTTTCTGAACTCGCCGCCGGGAGGAGCCAGCGGCAATTCTGAAATCGCGGGTTTTTTGCCGGCGAAATACATGTCCAGCCACGTTTTTGTTTTGGCAAAGACCGGCAGGTCGGATTTTTCTGCAACGCCGCCCTTTATTGTTGCGGCAAAATATTTTTGCCCCTCGATCCAGAGGCCGACAAGATTTTCGCCGTCGCTTGCCAGGGTGATCAAACCCAGGGGAGACGTGTACCAGGTGGTGTATATCATGGTATTCTCCTTACGTCTTTAGAGCGTTTCATACTTGAAACGTTCTGCAAGGATTTGTCGTCAAATCCTTGCAGCCAAACAGGCGCAGGCGACAATTCCGCAGGACGGCGGAATTGGACGGCAAGGCCGCCCCGAAGGGTGAGGGCCAGGATGGCCCGAATCAACTTTGCTCTTCGTCAAGCGACTATTTGAAGCGTTAATTGCTTTAAATAATTCCATAAATTTATCGTCGCGTAGCCGCGCCACGGACGCCAGGCTTTTGCCTTCTGTAAAATTTCTTCGTCGGATAGCGGCGCGAGAGCTTTTCTGACGCCGAGATCCGTGTGCGGAAAGGCGTCGGGCCAGCCCATCGCCCGCATGGCGATATACTGCGCCGTCCAGACCCCGATGCCCGGAATGGACAGCAGTTTTTCCATTTCCTCTTCCGGCTGAACGCAAAGCGTGAAATCAATCTCGTTGTTCACGATTTTTCGCGCCAGGGCCAAAATGGTGTTTGCGCGCGCGCGCGTAATGCCGAGAGGGCCGAGATGATCCGCAATATCGCCGTCCAGGGCCGCGATGCAGCGGGCGGAGGGAAAGGTATGGGTCAGGCCTTCCACGCCCGTTTCAACAGGCGTTCCATAAGTTTTCGCGAGTCTCCCGGCCAGAGTGCCCGCCGCTTTTACGGTTATTTGCTGGCCCAGCACCGCCCGAACGCTCATCTCAAAAGGCTCGAAACAGCCGGGGAGCCTCGCGCCCGGCACGCAAAGGCCGGGGCGGATATCGTTCATCACCGACAGTGTTTCGTAAACCGCGTCCGGATAGCAATACAGGTCAAACAGGTTGCGGACCCGGGCAAGCAGGTGAGGCAGCGCGGGCAACAACGCCGAACCGACAGTGACGATCAGCGCATTCTTTTGGGGGCGGTGCCCCACCCGTACCCATCCGTAGACGCGTTTTTGTTCTCCGTTCAGATAGTGGACAGTCCGCATATAGCTGTCATCGTTGATGCTTTCTACGCCGGGGATGGCCCGCTCCGCCAAAAAGTCGATCATTTGCCGCCACTGATACGGCGGGCGGTAAGCCAGGGCCAGCGTAACCTTGCCGTCATTCCCTTTTGCGTTTGCAGCCTGCTTGCGTAAAGCCGTGGGAGACAAGCGGTATTGCGTCTTGAACAGAGCATTGAACCGTCGCAGGCTGCCGAAACCGGCCGCCATGGCGACGTCCGTCACTGAAAGATCCGTATCCGTCAGCAGGTTTTTGGCCAGCAGCAATCTGCAGGTCTGAAGATACTGAACGGGCGGTACCTTGAATGCGCTTGTAAAAGCCCTCCGAAAATGCCGGTCCGAACAACCGAGCCGGTGAATGTATTCTTCCATGTTCTGACCGCTTCCGCAGTTTTCTTCAAGCAGCCTCGCCGCCTTGCGGGCCAGTGCGGAAACCGCGTCGATGGGGGCTGAACCGGGCGCAAGTTCGGGTCTGCACATAAGACAGGGCCGATAGCCGGCGTGTTCCGCGGCCGCGGCGGTCTCATAAAACGTGCAGTTTTCCTGTTTTGGCAGTTTGGCCGGGCATACGGGGCGGCAGTAAATGCCGGTTGACGAAACTCCCACGAAAAAGCGACCGTCGAACCGGGCGTCCTTTGCCTTAAATGCCGCGTACCACGCGCGATTTTCCGCCATGGGCATGGGTTGCCTCCCCTTTCGCGGACAGTAGCTTTTGTTTTTGCGAACTACTCGCCATTTTCGGCCAGACATATTTTTTTAGCAAAACAAATTTTTAGAGCAATTTCTCTTTGAAATTGCTCGGCAGACGCGAAGCGGATGCCCGCGAAGCGTGTCGTTTGTCTTTGTAATTTAGCATTGTTATGTGCTAAATTCTGTGCCGTTACGAGACTTTAATTGTATAATTTCAAAGTTAAAATGCTCTAGATCAATTTTTCAAGGTACGGACGCCGCCAATGAACATATGCATCAAACGCGCCTATGAGGCGGCGGCGGAAAGCGACGGGTTCCGCATCCTTGTGGACCGGATCTGGCCCCGCGGCGTCTCAAAGAACGATCTTCACCTCGACGTGTGGCTGAAGGAGATCGCCCCGAGCACCCCGTTGCGAAAATGGTTCAACCATGCACCTGAAAAATGGTCCGCGTTCAGGGAACGGTATCTTGAGGAACTGGGGGCGAATTCCCGGGCTCTGCAACGCTTCGCCGATGCAGTCGACGGGCATGAAACGGTGACGCTTGTATACGGCGCCAAAGACGGGGAACATAACCAGGCTGTTGTGCTGCGGGACTTTTTGCTGCAACGGGCCTGAAATTCAACGGGGCGCGTGTCGTTGCGACACGCGCCCCGTTGCCTCATTTCCGTCCGGTCAGGAACGCCCTCCGGCGCCGCGAAGAATGTCGGTGACGGCGGATATGGCGTTGTCCAGGTTGATGGGTTTGCCGATATGCCCGTTCATGCCCGATTCCAGGCACATGGCGATATCGTCTTTCGTCACGTTGGCTGTCATGGCGATGACCGGCAAAGCGGCGGCATCGGGGCGGTCCAGTTGGCGGATGGCTTTGGTTGCGCTGCACCCGTCCAGTTCGGGCATCTGCATGTCCATGAGCACAAAGTCATAGTAGCCGGGCGTGGAGGCTGCGACCATGTCCAGGGCCTGGCGGCCGTCCTCGGCCAGTTCCACCTTCAGACCCAGATCGCTGAACAATGTTTCGGCGATGATCCTGTTCAGTTCCACGTCGTCGACAATGAGCGCGCGCATGGCGGAAAAATCGAGAGGGGGTTCTTCTCCGGCCGCGATATTTTCGTGGGGATGCAGCGTTTTTTCGACCAGCGGGACAGCGATTGTGAACGAAAAGGTGCTGCCGGCCCCTTCTTCGCTTGTAACCTTGATTGTTCCGCCCATCATTGAGACGATGTTCTTGGCCAACACCAGACCCAACCCGGTGCCTCCATGGCGTCGCGTCATGCCGCCGTCCATCTGTTCAAAGGGCGTGAACAGACGGTCCAGCTTGGCCGCGGGGATGCCGATCCCGGTATCGGTGACGGAAAAGCGATATTTCGCACGGCCGCCCTGCCGCGCGGGCGTCTGCGCCGTTACGCTGACGCTGCCGCCGCGCTGGTTGAATTTGATGCTGTTGGACACGAGATTGATAAGCACCTGCCCCAGGCGCGAAGCGTCCGCTATCACGACATCGTCGCCCAGCGCGGCAAGGTCGGAACTGAGGGTCACTTCGTGTTCGTCCGCTTCCGGGCGCAGCATGGCAAGAACGGACGCCACGGTCTGCGCCAGGGGAATTTCCTCCGGGCGCAGCTTCAGCTTGCCGTCCTCGATCATGGACAAGTCCAGAACATCGTCAATAATGCCCATAAGGTGCGAGGAGGCCTCTTCTATGCTTTCCACGCATTTCCGTACTGTAGCGAAATCGTCCGTCTGCTTCGCAATGCGCGTCATGCCGATGACCGCGTTCATGGGCGTGCGGATTTCATGACTCATGTTCATCACAAACTGTGATTTCAGGCGGCTGGCCTCGCGTTCCTTGTCGGTCGCGCTCTGCAGCAGCCTGGCCCTGAGCTTTTCTTCGCTCTGATCCCTCACGCAGACGACCAGGCAATTCATGGTATTGTAGACTATCTTTTTTGTATAGACTATGGCGTCGAACATGGTGCCTTCCCATGTCCTGAACTTGCAGTCCCAGGACAGGATCTCGTCGCTGAGCAGGGCATCCCGCAGCTCTTTGGCGATCGAAGGCACGCCGAAACTCTCTTTCAGAACAAAGCCGGTCGTCTCTTCCTTGCTCTTGAAACGGTACAGATTCGCCCAGGCCTCGTTGGCCATAATCACCAGCCGCTGCACAGGTTCGAACAAGACGATGGGTATCGGAGTCGATTCGATGACCTGTTGCAGGCTTTGATTGGCCAGGGCCAGCGCGTCCCTTTGCTGCGCCATCTCTTCCACATCCATGCCCCAGATCACGGTGGCCTTTTTGCCTTCATATTCGGCGGCCGTCATATTGAATATATAGCGCCGAAGCTCGCCTTCTTTGTTGACGACCTTCCAGGGGAACCGTCGAACAGTTTCTCTGCCTTGAAGAACATCGCTCACGGCGGCGTCGTATTCGCGCATATCCCAGCCGCGGCCCGCATATTTGCCGTGGATGTTATCGCCGCTTCTGGTGCCGGTGAGTTCCCTGTGGCAGGTGTTGTTTTCAACCACAACGCCGTCCACGAGCATGCCGTAAGTTATGGGAGCGCTCTCAATGAGTTTTTGGATGCGGTCCTTGACTTCCTGGGCCGCCCGTTCGGCCCCGTGCAGTTTTTTATTCTGTCTTCGCAGCAACGTGATGCTGAAGGCCATTATCACAATAATGAGGATGCACGACACACCGGCCCAGACAAGCTGCCAGAACAGAAGGGGGTTCATTTCCCGCAGAGACGGGGGCTTGTTCAGTATGATCGAGCCTTCAGGCAGGCGCGATATCTCAATGTTGAATTTCTCAAGCAGCGGGTAGTCAAATATCCACCTGTTGTTCTCTTCCGGGTCCCGGATGATCGGGGGAAGGGCCTCGCCCCGCAACAGGCGCTGCACCAATCCCGCCGCTGTCCTGCCCTGGTGGATGCCGTTCGTATACCTGCCGCCGAGACTTCCCATCCCCTGCGTCCCGTCAAAAAAGCTGAAAACCGGCCCGCGCGCGGCTGTGGTCAGCTTGTGCTGAAATTCTTCCTGCGGCATGTAACGCTCTTCCGCATCAATAAAATAGGCGCCCGCCAGCACAAGCGCGTCTTCGCCCAACGCGGCGACCTGCGCGAAAAGTTCCGTAAAGGACACATCATCATTGTAAGCAATGTCAACACGGCCCGCATACGGCGCAAGCTGTTGTTCGGTATCGCGTTGCCACAGCCTTCCCGTTTCCGTATAATCGTTGACGATGAAGATCTTTTTTGTTTTGGGGAAAAGCGTCAGCATTTGTTCAACATTCTGCCGGGCGGATATTTTTTCTACAATACCTGAAATATTTGTCCGTATTCCGCCCAACATGGAATTGTCAAAGTCGTTTACTCCGCAAAAAACTATTGGAACTCCGGTAAACAGTATGTTGTAATATAATGAAACAAATCGTAAGGCATCATTGTCTGAAACGATTATTGCATCTACATTATTGCTCATAAAATAGTTTCGAATTATATTTAATGCAATATTATATCTTCTTTCTTCGTCAAGTATATGCCTTGAATTTAACATAATAGAATAATATGTGATATTTTTATCATTATAAAAAATAGAATTTATTCCTTCAACTATTTTTTGTTCCCAAACAGCTTCTGATGAATATGATGATATATGTAAAACAAGTTTTATATCTCTTTCGCCATGCATCTTATGGCGTAATATTTTTTCTATTGTTCCATCGGTCCGCATGGAGTTCAAAATATTTTCAAGTTTCACGGCAAGACCGGCATGTTGTTCGTTGACATAAATAAACGCCGGTGCCCTGTCCACACGGCCTACATTTTCTATATAATCAGGAACAACAAAATCATTATCCAATACGGTTTGCCTTAGTATGACATCGCATTCTCCATTGTGTAAAGATTGTAATAGTTCGGGCCATGTATGCTTTCTGATCACACCTTTCAATCTATGGGGCAAATTTTCAGCCATATAAGGACGCTGTTGAAGAAAGCCGACGCGGTGTCCGTTTAAATCATTCCAGGTAGTGAATCGTTTTTTCAGTCCCTTGATGGCAAAAACTAAATAGTTCATATGCGCTATTGGTGAATTGATACGAATGATTGCTTTATTGCCATCTTCAATTCCAGCTGGCTGAGCATACATTCCGTCGTATAATCCGGAGGTGAGCCCGTCTATGGCGGCGACTTTGCCCATGGGATATATAGATAATTCTATTCCAATTCGTTTTAATGCTGTATACATTGTTGCATCTATAGAAACGTGCTGCTCATCGCTGACAGCAAAGCGGAGCTTTTTTATGGTGGACATTTCACTACCTGATGCAGAATAATTAAAGCAAAATATACTGGAAATAAGAAATATGAAGAGTGATGGTATATAAGTAGTTTTCATGGGTATACTCTTCGATAAAATTAATTAAATTAATATTATTCAAGCAATTATCGATATAATGGCGTTATTATTGAAATATGTTCAATTGCTGCATGTGCGGAAGATGCTCGTGCTTAATAGGATTTGCTCTATGTGTCAACAAATAAAACGTTTACTCCCGATATTCGATGCAATGATGTGCATTTTCATTTTGAAAATACTCTGGCGAATACGAAGCGCAGCGACGTATCCGCCCGCAAGCGAACAGCGCAACGCGCCTTTAGAGCAATTTCTCTTTGAAATTGCTCGGCAGACGCGAAGCGGATGCCCGTGAAGCGTGTCGTTTATCTTTGTAATTTAGCATTATTATGTGCTTAATCATGTGCCGTTACGAGACTTCAATTGTATAATTTCAAAGTTAAAATGCTCTGGCGCAAGCCGCTTCGGCTTGCGCGCATTCGGGGCAAGACTGTGTTTTGTTTTTTGGACCCATGCGTTAGGGAAAATTGAAAGTTACTTTGCCCTTAGAGAAATTGCGCTTGAGTTTTTGGCTTAACGACGAGCACGCTCGCTTACGGAAAACTTGCAGGTGTGCTGCGCTTCGCTCGGTCCATCCGGGTATTTTTCCGGATAGATACATTAATTCTCACAGCGTCAACAGTCCTGGGCCGCGTTTGCGCCGCCGTCGGACTTTGGGCCAGCGCAAGAGCGGCTTCAAGGCCGGCCGGGCAAGGGGACAGTCTCAGGCGCTTCCTTGCAAAAATGATTTAATCACGAATCTGTTTTCACGCTTCGCTGCTTTTCTGAAGCTCCGTGCTCTAAGGGTTCTTCCGTTGTTGGTCTTTTGCAAGGAACTTTTCCGGCATTCCGCTTCCAAGAGGGCTTTGAGCGAATGCTTCAATCATCCAAAGGTAAAAGCGTATACAATATTTCCATGAACCCTTTTTGGTGTTGCGACGGGGTGATTTTTCATGGTCTGCTTGCGGTTTGCCCTGGCAGCGTCAGGGCGACCGCGCCAGAGCATTTTCATTTTGGAAATACTCTACAGTCCGTATTTTTTCAACAGTTTGCGAGCTCTGGCGCGCATGGCCGGGGTGCCGCGTTCCAGGGCGTCCCAGAGCAGGGGCATGATTTCCGGGCGCAGGCTCGCGTCCGCCTCGGCGAAATTCACCAGCATATTCAGTGAGATGGTTTTGACTATGCTGCTTTCGCTGTGCATGAAATCGCGCAGCATGTCCCCAAGCAGGCTGATGTCGTCTTCCGTCAGTTCCAGTTTGCCCAAAGCCTGAAGCAGGCAGGCGCGGCAAAGATGGCTGTTGGCCGGATCGGTCAGACGGTCGATAAGATGCTCTTTATACAGTTGGAGCGGTTCCGGTCTTTCGTCCGCCGTTTTGGAAAGCGCATAGGCCGCGCGCATGCGGATGAGCGAATTTTCGTGCTCCAGAAGCCCGATCAATTCTTCAAGCAACTCCGGCCGCGCCGGCGCCTCGGACGCCACGGCCATGGCGTTGCCGATGGAGGCGTTTTTGCCGCCGCAAAGCCGCAGGGCAAGGGGACTATTTTTCATTGGGATTCTTGGCCAGAGCCAGGGCTGCTGCAAGATCGGCCGGATAGTTGATGTTGAAAAAGGGCAGGGATTCTTCGGCGGAATAAGGGACGAAGTGCTGCTGTTGCCGGGGCACCACCAGGCTGATTTTGAGCAGCTTTCGCGCCACGCAGTCTTGAAAAAAGGGCAGAGCCCCCGGCTCGTAAACGGCGACCAGGGCTTCGATTCGCCCTGTTTCCAGCGCCATGTAGGCGGTGGTCAGCGTGCCTTCGGGCCTTTTTTCGCGCGCCTCGACAAGCCGGCGCAGAACAGCCCGGTCCATGAACGGCAGATCGCAGGAAAGAACCAGGCAGGGTCCGCCCGCGGCTTCAAGGGCGGTGGCGATGCCGCCCACCGGGCCGTGGCCGGGGGCGATGTCCTCCAGACAGGTGTAGCCGGGCCGCTTGTGCCCCACGACCACGGCGCGCCCGCAGACCTCGCGCAGCAGACCTGCGGTGCGTTCGAGCAGGTCGGGGCTTTTTTCGCCGCCGCCGAGGCGGACCAGCGCCTTGTCGCGTCCCAGGCGCGAGCTTTTTCCGCCCGCGAGAAGCACTCCCGTCAGCCGTTCCACGCGTCAGGCTCCGCGTTGGCCGGGGCGCAGACGCCCGGGGCCGTCGGCAAAAACGGTAAAGCGGTCTTCGCTTGCGCGGGCAAAACCCACCAGGGTGGCCTTTGCCGCATCAGCGGCGGCTATGGCGGCGGTGGTCACGGCGGAACGGCTGACCAATACCCGAAAGCCCGCGCGCAGAGCCTTGTCGGCCATGCTCGCGGTGATGCGGGCCGAGGTCAGCAGCACTTTGTCGCCAAGGGGTACGCCGCCCAGAGCGCTCCAGCCGGCAAGGCGGTCCAGGCAGTTGTGCCGCCCGATATCCTCCGCCCGCCCGAGCAGTGCGCCTTTTTGCGGATCAAAGACGCCGGCCCGGTGAAAACAGCCCGTTTCGTCCCACATGCCGGGCGTGTCGATAAAATTGCGCATGGCCCGCAGCAGCGGGTCGGGGTCCAGTCGGGCGGGGGGAAGCAAGGCGGCGCTTTTTGCGGAGGGACCCAGAGTCACGATGCAACTGCACGCGTCGTCGAATACGACAAAAGCCGCTCTGGGCAGAGCCGGGCGCGAGGGACTGAGTTCCAGCAACGCGTGCCCCAGAGCGAGGGGCTCAAGGTTGTGGGGCCAGGCCCGCACAAGGGTCGAGCCGGCAAGCCCGGCCGCCGTGTCGCGCCAATTGAGGCGCAACGATACCTCTTCGGTCACGGCGTCGGTGACCGGTCGCCACTCGCCGCCCTGAAAGCGAAAAAGCGGCAGCTCGACCCGTCCTGTTTTCGTCTCCGGGTCGAAGGCGTCAACATCGTGCGCGTTCATGCGCGCTATTGTTCCACAGTGTGTTGTTCTGCGTCAACAGGGCTCTTTTTTTCCGCGCGCAGGTAGGAGAACCAGTAAGCCATGCCCACGAAGCCCATGCCGCCCACGATATTGCCCAGGGTGACGGGCACGAGGTTGTTCACAAAAAAGGCCGGCCAGGTCAGGGCGTCCAGAGCCTCCGGCGACAGTTTGGAAGCGGCTGCCCAGGCGGGATTGGACTTGGCCATGAGCCCCGCGGGCACATAGTACATGTTGGCCACGGAATGCTCGAATCCCGAGGTGATGAACAGCCAGATGGGGCAAAAAATGCCCAGTATCTTGCCGCCCATGTCTTTCGCGCCCGAGGCTATCCATACCGCGAGGCAGACCAGCCAGTTGCACATGATGCCGAGATAGAAGGCGGAAATGAAGGGCAAAGAAGCCTTGCCCGCCGCGATCTTGATGGTCACGCCGCCGAGCAGCCCCGCGCCCTGGTTGAACAATCCGGAATTGGCCATCATATGGGCCAGAAACACCGACCCCACAAAATTTCCCAGATAAACGAAAAACCAGTTGCGCAGCATGCCGGACCAACTGATGCGCCGCTGCGTCAGCGCGATGCCCATAAGCGTGTTGCCGGTGAACAGTTCGCCCCCGCACAGCACCACCAGCATGAGCCCGGTGGGAAAGACCACCCCGGCCACGCAACGGCCCAGGCCGTAGGTGCCGGGTTCTGCCAGCAAGTTGAAGGCCGCCATGTTGGAACCCTCGGAGGCGAAGGCGATGAAGGCCCCGGCCAGTATGCCGAGAACGAACTGTTTGACGGAAGGGAGCAGAGCTTTTTTCACCCCGGATTCTTCGGTGAAAGCGCATATTTCAGCGGGAGTCAAAAAATTTGCCGCGGCCATGCGAACCTCCTGATCGTTCGGATTGCGGGCCGAACCCCAAACAATTTCTCTTTTTCCACATCATCCCCGGGGCGGGCTTTCCCAGCGCAGGGAACCGCTCAGCCAGTCAGGTATGCCGATTTGCCCTGTGAGCACGTTGAAAAAATAGGAGCAGCCGGACCAGGGGTCAAAAACCTGAACCAGGGGCATGGCCACCACCCGCGTGCGCCTGAGCGGCAGGCCTGCCAGTTCGGCCGCGTTTTTGACGCCTTCAAAGGCCATGGCCGCGTTGGTCATCCGGACGAAGATGCCGCAGGAACGCGCGGGCAAAGCGCCGCTGCGCAGACCTTCCCAGGTTTCGTCGGTGACGTTGCCCTTGCGTCCGGGAAAGGTCATGGCTTTGAAATAAAGCGGCTTGAGCGCTTCAAAGTCGATGTCTTCCAGGGGAATGTCTCTGGTGCCGAAGCGGGCCAGACTTTCCACGTCCAGGCCGTCGTCATGGGTGAAGGTGCTGACGATGCAACTGCCGGACGAAGCCGGGCCCACGACCATGCGGATGCCCATTTCCGAGGCGGTGCGGCCCACGACCAGATTGGCTTCCACGTCCGTGGTGCCCAGAAAGATCAGGCCGGTTCCGGCCAGGACCTGTTTCAGCCAGACGCCGTCAAAGCGGGTGACGTTTCGCTGGTAGGCCGCCACCTTGCAGTCCGGGTTGATGCCGCGCAGATGCCGCTCCCAGGCGATGACCTTGGGCAAGCCCAGGCTGCGCCGGCTGAAGGGCAGACGGTTCAGATTGGTGTCTTCCACCGTGTCCGGATCGACGATGACGAAACGGGTAAAGCCGGAGCGCGCCAGAAGGTCGAGCACGGCGCCGTTGCCGCCAGCGCCGATGACGGCCACCCTGGTTGCGGCCAGGGCCGCGTGCAGCTCAGGAGTGAAGTTGACGAAACCTTCCTGCCTGTTCACCAGGGCTTCCCAATATGAGCGCGGCATGGTTCACTCCTTGATGTCGGCCGCCTGGGGGTCCGGCGCGGGGCGGCCTTCCGCCCTTGTTTGCAGTTCCGGCAGCACGGCCAGGATTTTCTGCACATCCCCGGCCGGAGTCAGCCCCGCGATCGCCCGCAGAAAGGCGGGATGCGCCTGCTTGAGGTGCGCCTCGTCCGCGGCCACCAGAATCATGGGAATACGATGCAGGCCCGAAGGCAAGGTGTAGCCGGAGGCATAACGCCGATAGCCCAGGCGCTCGTACAGGGGCGCCAGTTCCGGCGCGCAGTAGTGCACGGCGCAGGCGTAGCCGCGTTCGGTGAAATAGCGGGCCGAATATTTGAAAAATTCGAGAAACAGAGAACTGCCCCGGCAGGCTTCCAGTTCCACCAGGCGGGAGTAAATGACAATGCTGTCCAGGCCCAGAGGGGCGAGACGGTCGAGACGGAACAGTTCTTTCCATTCCCACGGCAGATTCGGCGCGGAAGCGGGCGTGCCCGTGCCCACGACCAGCAGGTCGCCCGCCGCGTTGCGCACGGTCAGGTGCGCGGATTCGTCGTCGTGAGGCGAATAGACGCGCCCCTGCGCGTGGTCCACGCCCGGCGCGTCAAGCTCGTTGAAATAATGCCTGTGGCGAAAGGCGTAGATTTCTTCGCGCTCCGCTTCCGACCGGGCCGGACCCCACGCGGCGGGCGCGCAAATGCTCGGGTCAGGCATGCGCCACCCTGTCGCCGTCTTTGCACTGTTCGCACGGGTCGCAACGTTCGCAACGCACGGCGCAATGCTTGAATTCGGGAATGCCGCAGACCGGATCGAAAGCGCCCTGGGTCAGCAAATTGGCCGGGCCGGACGCGTAATGAAAAGGCATGAACACTACCCCTTTGCGTATGCCGGGCCGGATGCGGCACCATGCGGCCAGGGAACCGCGCCGGGTGGTCAGGCGGACCATCTCGCCTTCCGCAACGCAAATGGCGGCCGCGTCATCGGGATGCATTTCCACATAGACCTCGCCCCCTTCACGGACCAGGGTTTTGGAAACACCGCTCATGGTGGCGGTATGGTAGTGGGCGAAATTGCGGCCCGTGGACAGAATGAGGGGAAAATCCCCGTCCGTGGGCTCGGCGTGCGGCGCGGCGTCGACCACGCAGAATCTGGCCTTGCCCCTGGCGAATCCCTGCGTGTGCAGAATGGGCGTGCCGGGGTGCTCCTCGTTGGGGCAGGGCCATTGCAGGCCGGCAACGCCCAGGCGGGCGTAGGTCATGCCCGCATACGACGGGGTGACTTGCCGCATTTCATTGAAGATATCTTCGGCACCCGCATAGTTCCAGTCCCGGCCCATTTTTCGCGCCAGACGGCAGAGAACGGCCGCGTCGTCCAAGGCTTCTCCCGGCGGGGAAACGGCCTTGTTCAGGCGGGATACGCGGCGTTCGGTGTTGGTGAAAGTGCCTTCTTTTTCCGGCGCGGCGGCGGCGGGCAAAATCACATGGGCCAGCCTGGCTGTTTCTGTCAGAAAGATGTCCTGGGCAACGAGCAGGGGCAGCCGGGACAGGGCTTCGCGCACGTGCGTGGCGTCCGGATCGCTGAGCAGGGGGTTTTCGCCGATGATGTACAGCGCTTTGATTTTGCCTTCCAGGATGGCTTCGGGCAGTTGCGTCAGGGTCAGGCCGGGCCGTTCCGGCACCGGAGACCCCCACACGCTGCCCGCGCTTTCGCGGGCCGCGGGATCGCTGACGGGTCGATATCCGGGCAGCACATTGGGCAAAGAACCCATGTCGCAGGCGCCCTGCACGTTGTTTTGCCCGCGCAGGGGGTTGATGCCTCCGCCGGGGACGCCGATGTTGCCGCAAAGCAGGGCCAGATTGGAACAGGCCTGCACCCGTTGCGTGCCGCTGGCGTACTGGGTGATGCCCATGGCGTAGCAGATGGCGGCCGGGGAATTGCCCGCGTACAGGCGGGTGAAGGCGGCGATGTCTTCGGCCTTGATGCCGGTCGCGGCAGCGGCCTCTTTCAGCGAAAAGGCGGCCACATGTTCTTTGAAGGCCTCAAAATCCTCGGTATTGTCCGCAAGGGCCGGGTCGTACAGCTTTTCGCGCACGATAAGTCCGGCCATGGCGTTGAGCAGGGCCACGTCCGTGCCCGGCTCGGGCCGGACGCTCATGTGGGCCATGCCGGCCATCTGGGTCGGCCGGGGGTCGGCCACGATGATTTTTGCGCCCTTCGCCTTGGCCCGCATCATGCGGCTGGAGACAAGGGGATGGCTTTCCGTGGTGTTGGACCCGATAATGAAGATGCAGCGCGACTTTTCAAGGTCGTCGAGCGAATTGGTCATGGCTCCGCTGCCCAGGGTGGCGGCCAGGCCGGAAACCGAGGCGCTGTGGCACAGCCGGGCGCAGTGGTCCACGTTGTTGCTGCCGATGACGGAACGCATGAATTTTTGCGCCAGGTAGTTCTCTTCGTTGGTGATGCGGGCGGAAGAGAGCATCATCACGCTGTCCGGGCCGGATTCGGCGACGGCTTGTTTCAGTCCTTCGGCCACGCGGTCCAGGGCTTCGTCCCAGCCGGCCGGGGCGAAACGCGCGTCATCTCCTTCCCCCTGGCGGAACAGGGGCGCGGTCAGGCGGCCGGGGGCGTGCACGTGCTCGTGTAAACTCCAGCCTTTGATGCACAGTCCGCCCTTGTTCACCGGAGAAGCCAAATTGGGCAGGGTAGAGAGAAGGCGCGCCCCGTCGGTCTGGTACAGAACGCCGCAGCCCGTGCCGCAGTATGAACAAATGGAAGGAACAAAGCGCATGGTCATATCAGTACCCTCCGCGTCACGCTGCTTGCGGCCTCGGAAAGCCGGGGGAGCATGTCTTTGCCCAGGGCCGCGGCCAGGGCTTCCGGACTGAGGGCTGCCTCGCGCAGGATGAGGCGCGGGCAAAGACCCAGCAGCAGGCCGATGCGCGCGGCTTCCGGCAGTTCCGCCGGAACGGCGCGTGTCGCGTCGTTTTGCGCGCCGATTTCGTTGCGCCCGGCATACAGAGGAGCAAGTCCGGCAAGGTCAAGACCCCGTTCGTCAGCTATGCCCAGGCAGGCCGCAGTCTGCGCGCCGCAGGCGGCAAGCGCGGCGGCAAGGCCCGCATGGTCCGCGGCCAGCAGATGGCGGTCTTTGCCTGCCTCGACCCAGGCCAGACAGGGGGAAGGGCAGTGGTGGCAGGCTGCGATTTTGTAGGACAGGCCTGAGGGCAGGACGGCTTGTCCGCCTGTTCCGGCGGCAAGTTCCCGAAGCAGGGCGTCTTTGCCCGAATATTTCGAAGCTTTCAGGCTTTGGCGCAGAAAATTGTCCAGCGGCAGCGGCATGGGCGGCAGGGGGCCGCCGCCTTCCAGGCTGAGAGCCAGAATGTTTTTGCGCCGCATGGCGGCGGCGATCGGCGCGCCGTTCGGCAGCGGGCCGTATTCGCCCCCGGCGGCGGGCGGCGGGTCCAACGGGCTGCCGGTTTCGGCCCGGTGACTGTCGGCCAGGATAAGCCCGGCCCGGCCGTCGGCCGTTCTGCGCAGAAGGGCGCCGCGCAGAGCGGCTCGGTTGAAGGCCAGGGTCAGGTCGCTGCCGGCTTTTTCAAGGACGCAGTCGCCGTCGGCGCAACGGATGAGACAGGGCGCGGCGGCAGCGCCCGCAATGAGCAGAGCGTCAAAGCCGCTCTGGCGCAGCCAGGCTCCGTGCCCCAGAGGCAGGACCGTATGCGCGGCGTCGCCGTCTTCTTGGGGCAGCATGGCCGTAAGCAGGCCCGATGCCGGGGCGAAGCCCCCGGTCAGGGGGCCGGCGGCACAAATAAGCGCGCCGGGATAGTCTTCGGCCAGGGCTTCGGCCAGGGCCGGACCGCCCAGGCCCTGTTCCAGAGCTTTGCGGGGCATGGGCTGGGCGCAGGCCCGGCCCGCGTCCAGGTCGATCAGGGCCAGACGGCCGTGATAAAAGGGGCTGAGGGCGTTCATGATCCGCCTCCCGCGGAAGCCGTGTTGCCGGCGGAAGCCGCGTACACGGCCGAGTCGGCCGTTTTGGCCCGCCCTGGCAGGCCGAAGCGAAGCTTGGCCGCTTTGTGCGGGCAGACATCCACGCAGCGCAGACAGGCGATGCATTCGGCCTTGCTGATGACGGGCCGTTCGCCCGCCTGCAAAGCCTGTTCGGGTATGATGCCCACGGGGCAGACTTCGGCGCAGCGCTTGCACGAAAATTTCTTGCAGCGTTCCGCGCCGATTTCTATATGCAGCAGGCCGAAACGGGCGACCAGCGCGAAGCATGCCCCCACCGGGCAGAAATAGCGGCACCAGGAGCGCTTGGCTCCAATATCCATGGCCGCGATAAGGGGAATGACGGCCAGTTCCGCTCCGCCGAGGGTGGACTGCACCCCGTAGCTGCGGCAGACCACGCCGATGGGACAGACCGTGCAGAACGACTGGTTGCCGGTCATGGCGCTGGCGGTCACCGCGCCCAGAAGCACCCCGTATTTGTTGTGGCGGTTGGCCACAAGGGCAGGCAGGCGCAGCTTGCCGCGGGGAATGATCTTGTCCGCCAGGTCCAGCACGAAGCCGAAGGGGCAGACCCAGCCGCAGAACGCCCGGCCGGCGACAAAGGCGAGAGCGACCAGCACAAGGCCTGCGGCCAGGGATGTCAGCAGCAGCACCTTGGAAGAGACGATGTTCTGCAGCACCCCGGTGGGGCAGGATATGTCGAGGGCCGCGATGCTGAGCGAGCACACGCTGCCCACCAGCACGACGGCCAGCAGCAGAAAGGCCAGAATCTGGACCGGCCAGCGCAGATAGGCGATCCATTGCGCCTTTTTGCCGCCGGTATATTCAAGAGCCTGCTGGGGACAGTTTTTGGCGCATTTCGGGTCCCCGTCGCAGAGGTCGCATTTGCGGATGTCGCCCGCGGGGCCGCGCAGGGGGGCGGCTTCCGTGCAGGCCTGTTGGCATATGCCGCAGTTGACGCAAAGAGCTTTGTTGATGCGCACGATGCCCGCTCCGTCGCGCGAAACCGCGCCCTGGGGACAGACGGCAAGGCAGCGGGGAGAAAAGCAGTGCTGGCAGAAGACGGCAAAGCTGCCGCCCCGTGCGGCATTGCCCGTTACCTGTACGCGGCTTGCCTCGGGAGACGCGCGGCCGCTTTCACGGCCGCCGCATACGCTCTGGCAAAGCCCGCAGCCGGAACAGCGTTCCGGATGAAAGAGCAGGGTGTTCAGTCGCTTGGCGGGCCGGTGGCGCACGGCGGAAGGGGAGACGATCTCTTTCAGCGGCCGCGCGGGCGGAACTGAGGGGGGAGTTTGCGGCGTGGGGTGGGTCTGGGTCATATCTCCTCCCTCATCCGGCGGAGTTGTTGGCGGCATATGCCTGTCTGCGGCAGACGGGACACAGGCTCTGGTATGCGGAGGGCCGCGCGGGCGTTTCTCTGTCGATGTCCGCGTCGGGCGCGGCGCCGGGTTCCAGCACGCCTTCAATCCATTGCCGCACGGGCAGGGCGGGCATGTCACGGCCGCAGGAATCGCAGACAAGGGCTTCGCCGCCCTGGTTGGCGGCCAGGGCCTGCGCGCGCAGGGCGGCGATCAGCCCGGCGGGGTCCACCCCTTCCGGGCAGCTCAGGCGGCAGTTGCCGCACTGCAGGCAGCGCCAGAGATAGGCGGGTTCGATGTCTTCCGCCTGGCCGGCCGCCTGGCGCAGGGCAAGCTGCACCAGACCCCGGGGAGAATAGACGGCTGAAAAGTCGGGATACATGGCGGCCATGGAGCAGGCTGCGGAACATTTGCCGCACTCCACGCAGGCCTGGGCCTTGCTCTGGCGGGTCAGAGCGGGGGACGCGTTCATAGGCCCTCCTTGTCCGCGCCGCTGGTGCAGACGCCGGAGCAGTTCTTCCATTCCGGGGCGGCCGTGCCCGCGGGGCCGCCCTGGACCGCAAGGCGCAGGGGCGAGACGGCGTCCGAGCCGGAACGGTAGCCGGATTGCGCATGCAGATGGCCGGAAATCGCACTGTGCAGAGCCAGCAGGGGAATGCCCGCCGGGCAGGCGTCCTGGCAGGCGCCGCAGCCTACGCAGGCTTCGGCCACGTGGGTCGCGCGGCACAGGTGCCAGGGCAGGGGCGAAGGCGGCAGAATGGTGGCCGGTACAAAGGATGAATCTTCCAGGCGGCAGTCCGGGCAGATGCAGACCGGACAGATATTGCGGCAGCCGTAACATTTGATGCAGCGCTGCAAGTGTTCGCGCCAGCGTTCGGCTTTGTCCGGCGCTTCAAGCAGCGCGAGCAGGTCCGGAGACAAGGCGGGCAGCGGGCTCTGTTCGTCCGGCGCGCCTTCAAGGGCGGGCTGGGCGCAGGAACAGCGCCGCGCCTGGGCCTCGTCGCAGGGCGTAACCAGGCAGATGGCGCGCCGCCCGGAAAATTGTCCCATTTTTTCCTGCTCGCGAATGGCCCTGGCGTCGCAGGTTCGGCAGACCACGGCCAGGCCGGATCCGGCCGGCAAGCCGCGCAGGGTGCGCCAGGCGATTTTGCCCAGAGGGTACTTGGGACCGTCGCAGAGCGCGTCCACTTCTTCCGGCCGGGTAAAGAGATACGGCGATGCGCCCTCGTCCCCCCCGGTCAGGCCGAGCAGGGCCGTCACTTCGCCCGACGCCAGCAGGCGGCGGGCCTCGTCAGCGTGATGCGCGCTCATGCCCGCGCCTCCTGTTCCGGTTGGGTTCCCGCTCTATCGTCGACGGCTTCAAGAATGTGCGTCAGGCCGCTGAAATCGCCTCGCAGCAGGGGAAGGTCAGGTTCTTTTTCCAGGCCGCGCAAAGTGTCGATAAAGCCGCCGAGCAGCCCGGCGAACTGCTGCGCTTCGTGCGCCGTGCCCCAGGAAAGGAGCAGACGCTCTTTGCGCATGCCCAGAGCGGCCAGCGCGGCGGCGAGCATTTCAAGCCGGGCGTGGGCCGCGCGGTTTGATTCGTTGTGGCGGCAGCCGCCGAAGTGGCAGCCCATGACCGCGACGCCGGCCGCGCCGTCGGCAAAGGCCCGCAGAATGATGTCCAGCGGAACCGAACCCGCGCATTCAACGGGAATAAGGCGGAAATCGGGCGGCAGCGCAAGGCGTTCGCGCCCGGCCCGTTCCGCGCCGAGCAGGGAACACCAGCGGCAGGCAAACACGAGGGCTTTGCCCGGCCGCGCCGTTTCAGTGGGGGTCGCCAGAGTGGCCGTCATAGAGCCGTTCCTCCGAGAGCTTCTTTGATGCGGGAGCGCAGCATGCCGATGCTTTCGCCGGGAAGGCGCGCGGCTCCGGTGGGGCAGACCGCCGCGCAGGAACCGCACTGCCCGCAACGGGTGGAAGATACGCGCATGGCGCCTTCCTCCGGCAGGGAACAGGCCCGGTACGGGCAGGCCGCAACGCAGCGGCCGCAACGGCTGCACGCCTCTTCGCGTACATATGCGGGCCTGGGGGCGGGAGTTCCTTCGGGCAGTTGCTCGCGCAGGGTCCAGGCCAGGGCAAGGGGGCCGGAGGCAAAGGCGGGTCCCGGGTTCCGGCGGGCGAGAGCGCGCATGTAGGCAGCGGCTTTCACTGCGGCGGCGCGGCCCTGTTGCAGGCTTTGTTCCGCCGTGGCGGGCCAGCGGGCCGATCCGGCCAGATACACGCCCGCCAGGTGCGGGGAAAGGGGAAGCACGGGTTCGCGCCCGCAAGGAAAGCCCATGTCGTCCAGGCGCAGGCCCAGGCCTTCGGCCAGGCCCTTCACGCCGGGCGCGGGCTTGAGCGGGGTGCTGCAAAGCAGCATGTCCGCGGGCAGCACGCTTTCCCGGCCGTCCAGGGCGTCGCGAAACTTCAGGCCTTGCAGTTTTCCATCAGTATCCACGGGTTCCGGCGGGATCGCGGGGTCGTGGTTGCGAAAAAAGACGCCCGCTTCCGTGGCCTTGCGGTACAATTCCTCAAGCTGAATGCCGGGAGTGACGATATTGCGGTGCACCACGGTCACGGATCCGCCGGGAAGCAGCGCGCGCAGGCGCAGGGCGTTTTTCAGAGCCGTGGGACAGCAGATGGCGCTGCAATAGGGGTTGCCCGGGTCGCGGGCGGCCACGCACTGCAAAAAAACCGCCCGCCTGGGCAGAGTCCCGGCGTTTTCCTCGCCGCGTTCGACCTTGCCCAGGCTGACTTCAAGTTCCATTTGGCTGCCGACGCCGGGCAATTGCCCGTAGCGGAAGTAGCCGCGCGGCAGCACGGGCATGGCGCCGGCGGCCAAAACCACGGCCGCGACCGGCAGTTCTTCTTCCGCGCCGTTCTTGCCGCGCAGGGTGGCGCTGTAACCTTCGGGCAGAACCTGCAAATTGCTGACCGTAGTTTCAAGGCGCAGTTCGGCTCCGCCGGCTTCCAGATCGCGGGCCAGTTCCTTCAACAGGTCCGCGCCGGGCGTAAGCCGCGGAAACAACAGCCCCAACTGCGGCAGCATGCCGCCGACGGCCGCTCTGCGTTCGGCCAGCACGGTTTTTACCCCCATGCCGCCCAAAGTCGCGGCGCAGGTCAGACCCGCCGGACCGGCCCCGATGACCAGGACGGGAAGATCGTGGAGAGGAAGGACAGAGAGAGGGCTCTGACCTCTCGCGTTCTCCGTCAAGGGGGCCTGGCTCCCTTGGCCCGCAACAAGGGCAGATTGGTCAAGGGCCGCAAGCCCCATGCAAAGAAGATCCGCCGCTTTGGCGAGAGCCGTCCGGGGTTCCCCGGCGTGAATCCAGGCGCAGCCTTCGCGTACATCCGCCCATTCCAGGGGCAGATCGGCGCCCAGATGCGCCGCCGCTTCCCGCCCTCTGGCGGACAGAGAACAGGCCGCCACGGCCAGTCCTTCGGCTCCGGTCTTGCGGGCTGCCTCGCGGGCCGCTTCCGCTTCTTCTTTGCGGCACAGGCGCGAACAGGCGATAAAGGGCGCATTCGCGCGGCAGAGCAGGGCGGCGCGCAGCTCTTCCGGCGGCAGGACGCTTTCAAGGGTGCCGCAGCAGGTGCAGTATATGACGGCTTTTTTCATGAGCCCGCTCCCTTTTCCGCGTTCTTGTGATCCCTTTGAAGCAGGGCCGCGGCGTGTCCGGCCTGAACCACGGAATAGGCGATGTCCGTCGGTTCGGAGCAGAAACCGCAAAAGCGTTCCGCGCCGAGAGCTGCGGCGGGAGCCGCTTCCGTCCTGTCCGGCCGGGGGCAGCGGGCCAGTCCGCCGTTCAGCACCACAATGTCCGCCAGGGTTGTCGTGACATCGCCCAGGTGTTCGTGGCGCACGGCGATGCCGCGCCCGCCCGGCGCGTTGAACGGGGCCGCAAGGCCGGGCCGTCGGCGGATCATGCGCACGCCCGCATCGGCTGCGGCGCGCATGTACGCCTCTTGCCCTTTGCCGGGCGCGCGCAAATCGGTGTAAAAAACGGTCAGATCCAATTCCGGCCGGCGGCGTTTCATCCAGGCGGCCTGCTTGGCCGCGTGCATGCAGCACACGGCGGAACAGTGGGGCAGATAGCGTTTGTCGCGCGCGCCGGCGCACTGGATAAAGGCAATGCTTTTGGCCGGGCGCTTGTCCGAGGGGCAAAGCAGCGCGGCGGCCGGGTTGGCGCGAAACTCCGCGCTCCAGGCTTCAAAGGCCATGGCCGTGAGGATGTCCGGGTGCGAGTGCGCGCCGAATTCCGGGGCCGGGCCGGGCTCGGGCTCATAAAAGCCGCCGGCGAAAATACAGTCGCTGACCGCAAGACGAAAGGTTTCGCCTGGCCGCGCGAGATCAATGGCCCCGGTGGGACAGGCTGAAGCGCATTTGCCGCAGTTGTCGCAATGTTTCGCGTCCAGATGGGGCAGGGGCGGAACGGAAGGGTCCCAGGGCAGGTCGTCCGGCCGGCCGCGAAGGGCTTTTTGCGGACAGGCGGCCATGCATTGCCCGCAGAACACGCAAAGATCCGGGTCAATGGGCCGGGGCAGGCGCGTCAGAACAGCTTCACGCGCGTCTTCGGGGCCTTCCAGCCCTTCAAAGCGCGTATTGATTTGCACACGGATCAGCGGGTGTTCGCGGCAGGACTTGGCCTGTGTCCAGGTGGGGCAAAAGGCGCAGTGGTCCGTGGGATAGACCTTGTCCAGGCGCATGGCCTGGCCGCCCAGGTGTCCGTCCCGCTCCACCAGGCGCACGGGCAGGCCGAGGTTTGCCAGATCAAGGGCGGCCTGCATGCCCGCGACGCCGCCGCCGACGACCAGACCCGGTAATGATGCTGATTGGGGCATGACGAACCTCACTTGGAACCCAGGCCGTAGTGCCCGGCGAGAGAGCGCAGACGATTCAAAAACCATTCGCTGTACGGCGCGGGTTCGATTTCGTAGGGGCCGACCCTGTCTTCAAGGCGGGTTATGATTCTGCCCGGCTGGGGCTGATAGCGTTTGGCCCCTTCGCTGGTCAGAAGGAGCGAGCCGGGTTCGGGGCAACGGCGCAGGCAGATGCCGCAGCCGTCGCATTTTGTGACGTCCAGCACAGGGTAGCGCCGGTTCTGCATGGTAAAGGCTTTGGTGGGACAGGCTTTGAAGCAGACGTCGCAGCGCTTTGCACCCCGCCAGGCCAGGCAGACCTCTTTGACCAGACTGACGGTGCCGATGACCACTTCGTCCTTGGGGATCTTGCTCAACGCGCCCGTGGGGCAGAAGCGGATGCATTCCATGCACATGATGCATTTGGCGGCTTCCAGGACGGGTGTACCCAGGTTTCTCGGCCCGTCGGTCCAGTGGCCGGGGCGGATGGCAAGCGGCTGGCAGACGTCAAGACAGCGCAGGCAGCGCGAGCAGCGGGACAGAAAGTCCGCTTCAACCAGAGCTCCGGGGGGGCGGGGCAGGTCCCGCGCTCCGACGATGGCCACCGGGCCGACAAGGGCGGCGGTGACCGCGCCGCTGGCGGCCAGTTGCAACAGCGTTCTGCGCGAAAATTTCATGAAAGGCTCCCAAATTGCCTGCGCCCGCATTCGGCGGGCGCGGCGCCGCCGGGGCCGAAAGCCCCGGCAGCGGTTTTTGCGGATATACTACCGTGAATCACCGAGTCAGCCTTTCTTTACCACCGCGGCTATGGTGAAGTCCAGACCAAGCGCCTTGAGCGTGGCTTCGGTGGGAATGCCGTTGGCGTCCCAGCCGAAGTAGGCGTAATAGGCGTCCTGCATTTTCTTGGTGTCTTCGGCGGTGAATGCCTGGCCCTTCTTGGGGCCTTCGGGCAGAGGTTCGAGAAAACGGTCGGGCAGCTTGTCGTCCTTGCGCGAGACGCCGGCTTCGCGGATGTTGAAAGCACGCTGGATGGTGATGACGCGTTTGGCCGTGGTCCAGTAAGTTTCCGGCGTCCAGTTCCAGCCGGCGGCGGCATTGAGCATGTCGCAGATGACCTGGGGGTTCTTTTTGCTGGCGATGAGCGGCACCCCGCCCACAAAGGTGCACATGCACATGGAGCCGATCATGGCCCACACGGCCTGGCCCGCGGGGTCGTTGCCCTCGTGGTGGCAGCCGCCGCGCTGGCCCATGGCGTACGAGACGCCCCGGCCCTTGAAGCCGCGCGGGTCGTGGGCGGCCATTTCCTGGCCCTTGACCTGCATGGCGTATTTGGGGGCGTCGCCGCCGATTGTTTCGGACATGCGCTTGGTGCCCATGGCCATCAGGGGGCCGAGCTTGCCTTTCTTGTAAACCATGGCTTCAAGGGCTTGCAGAACGCCCTTGCCGTTGCCCCATTTGAGGTCGATGCCGTCGGTGTCTTTCAGGATGCCGCGCTGCACCAGTTCCATGACGAAACTCATGACCACGCCGCTGGAGATGGTATCCAGGCCCATGGCGTCGCAGTATTCCACGGCTTTCATCATGTAGTCGAGGTCGGAAACGCCCGTGTTGCTGCCGAACAAAGTGCCGGTCTCATATTCCGGCCCTTCGGCGATGAGGCCCTCGAATTCCGTGGCGCGCAGCACCCCCACCTTCATGCAGTGCACGGGGCAGTTGGGGCAGGAGACGTGGCGCTTCCAGAAGGTGCGGTACGACTCTTCCGCGCCGATGCGGGTCACGTCGGGAAACCAGGAAGTCTGAAAGTTTTTGGTGGTCAGGGTGCCGGAATTGAAATGGGCGTTTTCCATGAGCACGGCCGTGCCCATACGTTTGATGCCGTCCCAGGCTTCGACGTCGATGGCGGTTTGCAGCACCTCGTCGGCGGCCTTGTTGAAGGCTTCAAGGTTCAGCAGGGGAACGGCTTTGGTGCCCGCGACCGCAATGCCCTTGAGGTTCTTGGAGGCCATGACCGCCCCGCCGCCGCTGCGGCCCGCCGCGCGGAAGCGGTCGATGATGATGGCGGAAAAAAGCACGCCGTTCTCGGCCGCCGGGCCGATGACCATAGTTTTGAGGTCCGGATTTTTCAGTTCCTCTTTCATCATTTCGTCGGTGACGTAGGTGTCTTTGCCCCACATTTTCGACGCGTCGCGCAATTCCGCCTTGTCGTCGATCACCGACAGGTAGACGGGTTTGGGCGACTTGCCCTTGATGATGAAACCGTCCCAGCCGGCCCACTTGATCTCGTTGCCCGCCGGGCCGCCCACCTGGGTGTGCCCGTAAATGCCCGTGAGCGGGCTTTTGAACGAAAAATTCAGCCGCGTGGAAGGGCAGGCCGTGCCGTTCAGCGGTCCGGGCAGCACACAGAGCATGTTGGCCGGAGAAAGGGGGTCGGTTTTAGCCGGCACTTCGGTGTACATAAGGTACGCGCCGAGGCCGATGCCGCCGACGTATTTTTGATAGACGGCTTCGTCCATCTGCCGGGTGCTTATCTTGCCGGAAGTAAGGTCGACCTCCAGCAGCTTGCCGAAATATGCGCCTTTGGGTGCTGCCATGATTTACCTCCGGTCGCCCTTGGTGTTGGGGTAGTAGTAGTTCATGATCAGCGTCTCGGCCGCCTCGTCGGGTGTCACTTCGCGGTAGGCCAGGTTGACGCCGCCGCCGGTTTTTTTGGCCACCAGGGTGGGGGCCAGTTCATTCTGGGCCATGCGCTCGCAGGCTTTCACGCACTCCGGATCGCCGCCGCACAGGTCGCAGAACATGGGCCAGCCGGTGTCAGGGTTTCGGCGCAGGTACTGGGCCGGGCAGGCTTCCATGCACTTGTTGCACTTGGCGCCCAGACAGGTTTTGTCGTCAATGAAATTGATGATGTTGGTGGCCTTGTCTTTGACGATGGCCTTGGGCGTGGTGGGGCAGGCCGCGACGCAGGGGGCGTCCTCGCAGTGCCAGCAGATGACGGGCACATCCGCAATGCCCTTGTAGCGCCGTACATGCAGACGCGCCACTGAGGGCCGGACCACGCCGCCTTCGTGAAAGCGGGAACAGGCGTATTCGCAGGCCCGGCAGCCGGTACAGGAGGCGCGTTCGGCGAAAAGATATTTTTTGGGGGCGGCGGCCGGTTTGGCGGGCGCAGGCGCGGGAGCCGCGATTGCCGGGGCGGCTTCGGCCGCGGTCGAGGTCAGAACCGTGCCGGCCACGGGCACGGCCACGGCAGCTGTGGCGCTTTTTTGCAAAAAGCTCCGCCGGCTCAACGTTGCCTTTTCGTCCTTGTCCTTGCTCATGCAGCGCTCCTTTTTTGTCGGGCGCGGTGGTCTTTTGACCCCCGCGCCCGGTGTTGCGTTTCCCATTTATTCAAGGACGGCAGGGCGGGGCATGCCGCCGCAAGGCAGCGGACCTACTTTTTCTTGGCGTAGTCCGCCGCGAAGTCAAGGCCGTACTTTTTCAGCGTGTCGGCGGAAGGCAGGCCGTTTTGATCCCAGCCGAGCAGGGCGTAATAGTCGTCCTGGTTTTTCTTCAATTGTTCCGCGGTGATGATGCTGCCCTTTTTGGGGCCGGAAGGAACTTTTTCTTCCAGCATGCGCGGGGGCACGGAATCATCCTTGCGGGAGATGCCGCCTTCGCGGTGGCTGTAGGCGCGCTGCAAGGTCAGAATGCGCTTGCCCGCGGTCTGGAACTCTTCCATGGTCAGGTTCCAGCCGCACAGGGGGTTGAGCATTTCGATCATGATGGACATTTCGCGCTTTCTCCAGCAGGTGGGCACGAAATAACACAGGCACATGGCGCTGGTGATGGTCCGGTCCACGATCCCTTGGGGCGAGTTGCCGTCGGTGTGCACGCCGCCGCGCGGTCCCAGCGCGTAAGTAAAGACCTGAGGCGGGTTGCCGCGCGGGTCGTGGGCCGCCCAACCCTGCTTTTTGGTCAGCACGGCGTAGCGTTCGGCGCCTTTGCCGACCTTTTTGGCCATTTCGTAGACGCCCAGGCTGAGCAGGGCGCCGGCCTTGCCTTTTCTGGAAGCGGCCGCGTCAAAAAGTTTGGAGGCGGATTCGACGTCGCCGAACTTGGCGTCGATGCCGTCGAGGTCTTCGGGCTTCAGAATGCCGCGCTGCACCAGTTCCATGGCAAAGCCGACCACGTTGCCGGCCCCGATGTTGTCCAGACCCAGAGCGTCGCATTTTTCGATGAGATGCATCATCTCGTCCATTTCCGCGATGCCCAGGTTGGACCCTTCCATAACCCCGGATTCGTATTCGGGACCTTCGGCAACCAGGCCTTCATATTTTTCGCTGCCGCGAATGACCCCGAACTTCATGCAATGCACCTGGCAGCCCGTGCAAGCCACATGGCGTTGCCAGAAAGTGCGGGCGGCCTCTTCGCCGCCGAGGCGGCTGATGTCGGGAAAGAAGGTTTCCTGATAGTTCCGGGTGGCCAGAGTGCCGGTGTAGAAGTGGTTCTGGTCCAGAGACAGGGCGGTGCCGTACATGCGAAAGCCCGGAGAGCGGTCGTTGACGGCGGCCATGTCCCGGGCGTCGTTGGCCACGGGATGGAATCTGGCTTTGTCCGCGATGGGCACGGCCTTGG